>NZ_PQFE01000013.1:0-77924 GCF_022342445.1 Tessaracoccus sp. ZS01
AGCCTTGCCAGTGCATGTATTTGGCATTGACTTAAAGCACACTGTTGAGTTCTCAAGTTTCGGGTGCGACCCACGCTTCAACCACACCATTTTCCGTGCGATTCCCGCTTGGGGCAACTCGATCAACTTTACTTGCCGTGTTCCAGCCTGTCAAATCGGCCGGTTTGGCTTGTTCCGTTGAGTTGTATTTGCCGCTTGGGCAACCCGCAGAACTTTACTTGTTGGCCTCCCCCGTGTCAAATCGCTTGATCTGGGTGGATCAGCCGCAAATAAGCATGAATTCCCATGTGACTGGGGGTTTTGCTTGTTCAGCAGTCGCTTGCGCGAAGGCCAATACTAGACAGACTCTGCGGAGAAGTCAAAATCGGTGTAGGGCTGGGCTCGCCTGCTGGCTGCGCGTCGCGTCGAGTCGCGAGGCGATGTCGTCCTGACAGGGGCTTGTGCTCCCACGAGGCGAGTGCGGAGCGTTCGCCATGAGACGTCGGTGGCGGTGAGCTCCCGCTGTGGTTGGCTTCAGACACCCCACGGGTGCCCGGGCACGGGCTGAGATCAAGCTGATGCCGCTTGCGACCGTCGAACCTGTCCGGGTCATGCCGGCGAAGGAAGAGAGTCAGATGGAAATCCATCCGCAGCATCGTGCCGTCACCATCTCCGATGGCGACATCCACGTCGCGGTCACCGCCATCAGCTTGGCGGACTCCCCTGGTGACGTCCCCAATGCCGACGTGCACGTCTACCGCACATGTGGCCCCACCGTCGATCCTGTGGAAGGGCTTGCCCCGAAGCGCCGGGAGTGGATTGCCGGGCGAGGTGACACTGAACTCCATTCGGCGCGCTCCGCCGGCCTGGCCGACGACGGCCGGGCGGCCGTGCGTCGTGGCGCGGCCTCCGATGAATGGCGTGGCCGCAGGCAGGACCCCATCCGAGCCATACCCGGCAAGAGGGTGACGCAGCTGCACTATGCCCGCAAGGGCGTCGTCACCCCGGAGATGCGTTACGTGGCGCTGCGCGAGGGCGTCGCCGTCGAGAAGGTGGTGGAAGAGGTGGCGTCCGGCCGAGCGATCATCCCCGCCAACATCAACCACCCTGAGACCGAACCGATGATCATCGGCAGGGCGTTCCTGACGAAGGTCAACGCCAACATCGGCAATTCCGCCGTCACCAGTTCCATCGCGGAGGAGGTGGACAAGCTGACGTGGGCTACCCGCTGGGGCGCCGACACAGTGATGGACCTCTCCACCGGTGACGACATTCACACCACGCGCGAATGGATCGTCCGCAACAGCCCCGTGCCCATCGGTACCGTGCCGCTCTACCAGGCGCTGGAGAAGGTGGACGGCAAGGCCGAGGAGCTCACATGGCAGGTGTACCGGGACACGGTCATCGAGCAGGCCGAGCAGGGCGTCGACTACATGACCGTCCACGCCGGCGTCCTCCTGCGGTACGTGCCGCTGACGGCTGATCGCGTCACGGGCATCGTCAGCCGGGGTGGGTCGATCATGGCCGGCTGGATGCTCGCGCACCACCGGGAGTCGTTCCTCTACGAGCACTTCGACGAACTGTGCGAGATCTTCGCGGCCTACGACATCTCGTTCAGCCTGGGCGACGGGCTGCGGCCCGGCTCCATCGCCGACGCGAACGACGATGCTCAGTTCGCCGAGCTGCGCACGCTCGCCGAGCTGACGAAGCGGGCCTGGGAGTACGACGTGCAGGTGATGGTGGAGGGCCCCGGCCACATCCCGCTGAACCTCGTGGAGGAGAACGTACGCCTCGAGCAGGACTGGTGCCACGGCGCGCCGTTCTACACGCTGGGGCCGCTGGTCACCGACATCGCCCCGGGGTACGACCACATCACCTCCGCCATCGGGGCCGCAGTGATCGCCATGCACGGCACCGCGATGCTCTGTTACGTCACCCCCAAGGAACACCTGGGGCTGCCGAACCGCGACGACGTGAAGACGGGCGTCATCACGTACAAGATTGCGGCCCACGCCGCTGATGTCGCCAAGGGTCACCCCGGGGCGCAGGTCCGCGACGACGCCTTGAGTAAGGCGCGGTTCGAGTTCCGGTGGCACGACCAGTTCGCGCTTTCGCTCGACCCGGACACCGCCATCGCGTTCCACGACGAGACCCTGCCCGCGGAGCCGGCGAAGACGGCGCACTTCTGCTCGATGTGTGGGCCGAAGTTCTGCTCGATGAAGATCAGCGGCGACATCAGGGCCCGGTTCGGTTCCGGTGTCGACGCGGAGTCGGGCATGGCGGCGAAGTCGCGGGAGTTCAGGGAGATGGGTGCACAGGTGTACCTGGACATCTCCGAGGCGCAGAGCGCCTGATTCTGGCGGGCTGGCCGCGGTCCGGATGGATCGCGGCTAGCCTCGGCCCATGGGGGACCAGTCGTCGACCGCGTTCAATTTCAAGCGGTGGAAGCACTTCGGTAAGGATCGCTTATACGTGATTCGCTCCAGTGACGGGGTGCAGCTGGGTTATCAGGACATGGATGCCCACACGCTGCACCCAGAGTCACCGGAGCTCTCCGCGGAACTCGAGGCGGCCGTTGGCTATTGGCGCCGCCCAAGTGCCGAGCCGAGCCAATCGACGAAGCCGCCGGCGAGGCCGAAGGATCCCGCGGCGTTCACCGCATCCCGCCCCCCGGGACGGGCCGTCGGGGCAGTCCCCAGCAAGCCCACTCCCGTCCTCGACCTCATCCACAACACACCGGGCGTATCGCTCCAGGCACAGATCGACGCCGCCCACGCGGTCGGCCAGCGCGCCACCATCCTGCGAAGCATCCTTCTTGGGAAGCACGCGCGCTCGCCGTGGGAGCGGGGTGCCATCGGTGAGCGGCTGGTGGCCGCTGAGCTCGAGAGATTGCGGAAGGCGGATCCACGATGGCGCTTCCTTCACTCGATCCCGGTGGGAACGAAGGACTCAGACATCGACCACCTACTGATCGGTCCAGCGGGCGTCTTCACCATCAATTCGAAGAACCACGCCGGGATGAAGGTATGGGTGGGCGGCAACACGTTCATGGTCAACGGCGTGCGCCAGCCCTATATCCGCAACTCGCGCCACGAGGCCAGCAGGGCAGCCAAGCTCCTCGGGAAGGCCGCAGGCTTCGCCGTCGCCGTGCGCGGCATGGTCGTGCCGGTGAACGCCGACACCTTCGTCGTGAAGGCGGCACCCGAGGACGTCACCGTCATCAACCGCAGCCGCCTGGTGAGGCACCTCCGGCGCTTGCCGGAGCGACTCCCTCAGCACACCGTCGAGAAGGTGTTCGAGCTTGCCCGCCGGAGCACCACCTGGCTCGGTTGAGCTGCTGAGCTACGACCTACGGTCGGGTGGAGCCGACGAACGCGGCCACAAGACGGGCGACGACGCCGGGCGCGGCCCGGTGGATCGCCTCAGGCTGGGGGCGGGTCAGGATCGCTATGGCCGCGATGAACTCCACCGCGCTCAGGTCTGAGTTCACCGCCCGCCTGTCGCTCAGCGCCTTCAACACAGCCGAGACGCCGGCGAGGGAGCGCTCCTGCGCCTCGGTCACTTCAGCCGGGAGATCTGCAACCTGCCCGGACAAGGCGTGGGTAAGTGCCCCGACCTCCAGGGCGACGAGGCGGTCGACCAGCTCGGCCCACGTCGCCTCCGGGTCTGCGTCCAGCCCCTCCGCTGCCGCTGCGACGGCGGCGTCGATGTCTGCCAGAAGGTCGAGCATCACGGCGATGACGAGCGCGTCGCGGTCTGGGTAGTTGCGGTACAACGTCGCGATGCCAACCTCCGCTGCCTGCGCCACGGTCTCCAGCGGAACGGCGACTCCCTGCCCGGCGAACAGGTGACGTGCCTCGTCGAGGATACGGCGTCGACGTGCCAACGCGTCTGCCCTCATGACCGCCTTCACCTCCCTGGTTTTGACTTCGTCATCCTATCCGGAGGAAACTTCTCCGTAAGCGGAGGATTTTCCTCCATAACGCAAGGAACGCATGCCCGTCACCACCGAAGCCCCCATCCGTCCCACGCTGCGCAGGCGCGCGCGAGCCGTCCGCTGGTTCGGCCTCACCGCCGGCCTCTCCGTCATCCTCGTCGGCCTCCTGCTGCTGTTCATCATGCCGACGCTGAAGTCAGGCCCCCGTGACCTCCCGCTGGGGGTAGTCGCGGAGGGACCCACCGTCGACGCGATCGCCGCGGCGTTGGGGGAGCACGCGCCGGGCGGGTACCTCGTCGAGCAACTCAGCTCCAGCGCGGAACTGGACGAAGCCATCCGCTCCAAGGAGGTGCTGGGCGGGCTCGATCTCACCCGTGGCGGGTCTGCCCGGGTCGCCGTCGCCAGCGCCGGATCCACCGCGATCTCCGGCACCGTCGCCGCCACCGGCAGCGCAGTCGCCGCACAGCTGGGCCTGGCAGCCACCGTCGACGACGTCGTACCCCTTCCCGACGGCGACCCCATCGGCGCGGGCATCGGCGGCCTCGCCTTCCCCTTGGTGTTCGGCGGCATCGTGCCCGCCGTCGCGTTCCGCAAACTCCTGCCCGGACACCGGCGCCTGGTCCTGGTGGGGTTGCTGGGCTTTTCGCTGGTGGGCGGGTTCGTCGTCTCGACCGTGCTGCGCTACGCCTTTGGGAGCATCGACGGGTCGGTCTGGTCCGTGGGTGCGGCGATCGCGCTCGGCATCGCGGCCCTGGCCGTGCCCTTGGCCGCGCTCAACGACGCCCTCGGCGCGAAGGGTTTCACCGTCGCGGCCATGACGATGATGTTCATCGGCAACCCGTTCGCGGGCATCGCCACCAGCGCGGTGTGGCTGCCCGCCGGCGTGGCGACTCTGGGGCAACTCCTGCCACCCGGCGCGGCCGGCACGCTGGTGCGCGCCGTCGCCTACTTCGACGGCGCGGGCGGCGGATGGGCGCTGCTGACCCTGGCCACCTGGGTTGCGCTGGGCCTGGCTCTGTACGTCGCGGCGCCTCGGGTCGCATCGAGGAGCATGGGAACCGCCGGCTGAGGGCAGCGGGAAGGCTCGCGCCCCGGGGCGCGAAGCCAGCAGGTGCACGCGCCGGGACATAGTCTTGCAAGATGACTGCAGAGATGATCGCCGCCCTCGCCGCCGGCGTCCTGGCCCTCGTCGGGCTCACGGGGATCGTGGTGCCCGTCCTGCCCGGCAGCCTCGCCATCGGCATCGGCGCACTCGTATGGGCGATCTGGGGCGGCTCGTCCTGGGGATGGATCGCGTTCGGCTTCGCCGCACTGCTACTGATCTTCGGTGCCCTCAGCAGCTGGATGCTGACCGGCCGCTCGCTCCAACAGCGTCAGGTACCCAAGTGGCCCGTCGTCATCGGTGTCGTCGCCGGGGTCGTCGGCGTCTTCGTGCTTCCCGGTTTGGGCCTGCCGATCGGCTTCGTGCTCGGCCTCCTGCTGGCCGAGTGGTACCGGCTACGCGACTTCCGCATGGCGCTGGCCACCAGCTGGACGACCGTCAAGGCGCTGGGCATCGGGATCCTCGTGGAACTGGCCTGCGCGATGGCCGCGGTGGTCATCCTGGCGGTCAGCATCGCCACCGCCTGGTGAGCCGGGCTTAGAGGCCCAGCACGCCCAGGTCCCCGTCGACGACCGAGCCGGCCTCGAGGGTGGTTGGTGCCGGAGATGCAGCTAGCAACGCAGGGAGATCCGGCACGCGCGAAGGACGCGTCACCGCTACGGCAACACTCGCGTCGTGGCCAACCGGCGGTACCACTTCCCGCTGTCCTTGAGCGTGCGCTCCTGCGTATCGAAATCCACCCGGACGATCCCGAACCGCTTGGCGTACCCGTAACCCCACTCGAAGTTATCGAGGAGGGACCAGACGAAGTAGCCCCTGAGATCGACGCCGTCGCTCAATGCCCGGTGCGCCGCGGTCAGATGCCTCCGCAGGTAGTCCACGCGCTCCGCGTCTGGCACAGATCCGTCCGCCGCCACCACGTCAGCGAACGAGGCGCCGTTCTCGGTCACCATCAGCGGCAGGTCGGGGAACTGCCCACGGAGGCTCACCAGCAGCTCGTGCAACCCTTCGGGCGCGATGTTCCATCCCATCTCCGTGTGCGGGCCGGCCTGCTCATGGAACTCCACGACGTCGTGCGAACCCGGCCACGCGGTGCCGGTCGACGGCTTGTGCCCATCGGCATTCGCCCGTGGTGACCGTCCATCCCAGAGCCCGACGGTGGTGGTGGAGTAGTAGTTGACGCCCAGCACGTCGAGGGGTTGGTGCACGCTCGCGAGGTCGCCGTCGAGGACGAACGACCAGTCCGTGACTGCTGATGTGTCCTCAATCAGGTCCTCGGGATAGGACCCGCGCAGCATGGGGCCGGTGAAGGCGCGGTTCGCCAGCGCGTCCACCCGCCGGACGGCCTCGGCGCCTCCGTCGCCCACGCCGCGCAGCACGTGGAAGTTGAGCGTCACGGAGTACTCCGGCGACCCGGTGGACGCGGACCGCAGCGCCTGCAGTCCCAGACCGTGTGCGAGGTTCAGGTGATGGACCGCCGCCAGGGCCGCGGCGGGTTCGGTGCGGCCGGGCGCGTGCCCGCCCTGCCCGTAGCCCAGGTACGCCGAGCACCATGGTTCGTTCAGCGTCGTCCACGTGTGGATCCGGTCTCCCAACGCCGCCCCCACGACGGTGGCGTACTCGGCATAGGCCTCCGCCGTCGCACGAACAGGCCAACCACCAGCGTCCTCGAGCGGCTGGGGCAGGTCCCAGTGGTACAGGGTGGCCACTGGCTCGATCCCCCGCTCGAGCAGACCGTCCGTGAGCCGCGAGTAGAAGTCCAGCCCCCTCTGGTTCACGGCGCCGACGCCGCCGGGGATGATCCTCGGCCACGCGATCGAGAACCGGTAGGCGTCCAACCCCAGATCCTGCATCAGGTCGAGGTCGCTCTCCCAGCGGTGATAGTGGTCACATGCCACATCGCCGGTGTCCCCGTTCCACACCTTGCCGGGCGCGCGGCTGAAGGTGTCCCAGATCGACGGGCCGCGTCCGTCCTCCTGTGCGGCGCCCTCCACCTGGTAGCAGGCGGTGGCCGAACCGAAGGTGAAGCCGTCGGGGAACACCAGCCCGGAATCCCGGTAGTCCGGGCTGCCGGCGTTCATGCCTTCAGCTCCACGACGCCGGCATTTGCCGCCACCGCGTCGCCCAGCCCGAGGGCCGCGCTCCAGCCCTCGCCGGTGGCTGAGGTGATCCTCACGCCACCGTCGGATCGCTCCACCGTGAAGTCGACGGCGGTGCCGTCCGGGTTGGTCACGGTTACGGTCTGCTCGCCCGACCCACCGGGGAAGACCCGCAGGACGAGGCCGTCGACGTAGTGGTAATCAGGGCGGGTCTTCACCGCGCCGATGGGCAGCACCGCGCCTTCCCGCACGTACAGCGGAAGGCTGGTGAAACCGTGGCGCTCGGTGCGCCAGGCGCCACCTCGGACCTCCTCCCCCGTGAGCAGGTTCGTCCAGGCGCCCGCCGGAAGGTAGAACTCCACGTCACCTTCGTGCGAGAAGACTGGCGCCACGAGCAGGTCGGACCCCAGCATGTATTGGCGGTCGAGGTAGTCGACTGCGCGGTCGCCGGCGAACTCCACCTGCATGGGCCGCATGATGGAGAGCCCTGTCTTGGTCGCTTCCATCCCCACCTGGAACAGGTACGGCATGAGCTGCATCTTGAGGTGGGTGAAGACGCGGGTGACTTCGACGGCCTCATCATCGAAGGCCCACGGCACCCGGTAGGAGTTCGAGCCGTGGAAGCGGGAGTGGGACCCCATGAGCCCGAACGCCGTCCATCGTTTGTAGACGGACGGATCCGGGGTGCCTTCGAAGCCGCCGATGTCGTGGCTCCAGTGCGCGAACCCGCTCATCACCAGCGACAGGCCGCCCCGGAGGGTCTCTGCCATGGACTCGAAGGTGGACGTGTTGTCGCCGCCCCAGTGCACCGGCATCGTCTGGCCGCCGGCGGTGGCGGATCGGGCGAAGAGGACGGCCTCGCCCTCACCCCTCTCCTCCACGATCACGTGGAAGACGGCCTTGTTGTAGAGGTGCGTGTAGCGGTTGTGCATCCGCGCCGGGTCTGACCCGTCGTGCCACACGACGTCGACGGGGACGCGCTCGGCGAAGTCTGTCTTGAAGGCGTCGACCCCCTGCCGCAGCAGGCCGCGCAGCTTCTCCTGGAACCACGTGACCGCGTCGGGGTTGGTGAAGTCCACCAGAGCCATGCCGGCCACCCAGAGGTCCCACTGCCAGATCGTGCCGTCGGGCCTCTTCACCAGGTAGCCGTTCTCGGCTCCCTCCGTGAACAGCGCAGAGCGCTGGGCGATGTACGGGTTGATCCACACGGAGATCTTCAGGTCCTTCTCGCGGAGGCGCATCAGCATGGCATCCGGGTCCGGGAAGGTCCGGCGATCCCACACGAGATCCGTCCAGTTGAACTCACGCATCCAGAAGCAATCGAAGTGGAACACCGACACCGGCAGGTCGCGCTCCGCCATGCCGTCGACGAAGCTCGTGACGGTGGCCTCGTCGTAGTCGGTGGTGAAGGACGTGGAGAGCCAGAGGCCCCAGGACCAGGCGGGGACGACGGGGGGCCTGCCCGTCAACCCGGTGTAGCGCCGCACCACGTCCTTGGGCGTCGGCCCGTCGAAGACGAAGTACTCCAGCACCTCACCGGGCACGGAGAACTGGACGCGTTCCACCGCTTCCGAGCCGATCTCGAACGAGACGTGACCGGGGTCGTTGACCAGCACACCGTAGCCGCGGCTGGAGAGATAGAAGGGCACGTTCTTGTAGGCCTGCTCGCTGGAAGTGCCGCCGTCGGCGTTCCAGATCTCCACGGTTTGGCCGTTCTTCACCAGGGGCCCGAACCGCTCGCCGAGCCCGTAGATGGCCTCCCCCACCCCCAGGTCGAGTTGTTCGTGGACGAAGGTTCGGGGCCGGGGTACCGGCGCTCCCTCGCGGGCGTTGTCGATGAGGCCCGGGTCCACCTGGGCGTCAACGTCGAGCCGCAGGTATCCCTGTGCCTTGTGGCCGCTTCCGGTCAGCCGTCGACCGTCGCTCTCGAATGCCAGTTGCCAGGGTGATCCCTGGTTGATGCGGGCCACCAGGCTGCCGCTGGCGAGGCTGGCGTGGTCGGCCGCCATCGACACCGTGCCGGCACCCCCCTCGACGCGGCCGGGCAGGTCGAACCCCTGCACCGGACGGCCGCCGATGTGGTGGGCGATCCGCACGCGGATGACGCCCTCGCAGGGCGACGACAGCGTGGTCGTGAGCACGGCCCGGTTCAGCACGTCGCCGCGCTTCGCGATCTCCTTGGTGGGTGCCGTGATGACCAGACCGGGGCCGTCCGGGGTCTCGTCGGACTCCCAGATGTCGTAGGCCTCCTGCGCATACAGGGGCCGGACGCCGGGCCGGATCTGCCAGAAACCATCGGTGAATTTCATTACTTGACTGCTCCTGCGGTGATGCCGCGCGTGAGGGTGCGCTGGAAGATGAGGAAGAAGATGAGGGTAGGGATCAGGCCCAACAGAGCAGACGCGGAGGTGGTGGTGACGTCCATGAGCCGGTCGCCCTGGAGCACGGAGATGGCCACGGGCACCGTCTGGTTGGCGTTGGAGACCAGGAACGTGAGCGGGATCAGGAACTCGTTCCACGTCCAGATGAAGAAGAAGATCAGCAGGACCGACAGCGTGGGGCGGCTGATGGGATAGATCACCCGGGTGAGGATCCGCCAGCGGCTGGCACCGTCCATCGCGGCGGCTTCGAGGATCTCCCTGGGAAAAGCCCCAAATACCGATGCCAACAGGTAGGTGCCGAATGCTGCCTGGATGACCGTGAAGATGATGATCACGGACCACACGTTGTTGTAGAGCCCCATGCTTTTGAACATGTAGTAGAGCGGGTAGAGGAGCGCCTCCTGCGGCAGGAGGTTTGCCAGCAGGAACGCCAACACCACCCAGGAGCGGCCCTTGATTCTGCCGATGCCGATCGCGAAAGCGTTGAGTACGGAAATGATGACTGCGAAGACGGCGACGAGGCCGGAGATGAAGAACGAGTTCCACACCTTCCGTGGGAAGTCGACGCGCTCCCAGAAGGCCATGATGCCGTCGAGGTACAGACCCTTGGGCAGTGCCAATGGGCCTCCAGCGGAGTACTCGGCAGGCGACTTGAAGGAGTTCACCAGGATCAGATAGAAGGGGGCCACAATGGCCACGGCAGCCGCAATGGCGAAGGCGAGGAGCAGCCAGTCCATGGGACGACGCTTGAGCATTCCGCCCCGACCACGCTTCTTGGTCTGGACCGGAGTAAGGGTGCTGGTGGTCATCACAGGCCTGCGCTTTCCTTGCGCTCCATCGCGTTCTGAGCGCGGATGAAGAGAATGGCGACCACACTGATGACGATGGTCAGCGCTGTGGCGATCGTGGCGCCGTAGCCCACCTGCTGTGACTGGAAGAACTCGCTGTATGCGTAGTAGGCGGGAACGATCGTCGATGTGCCCGGCCCTCCCCTGGTGAGCACATAGATGGGGCCGAACACCTTCAGCGCTGCGATGGTGCAGGTGAGGGTGACAACGAAGATCTCTGGACGGATGATGCTGACGGTGATCGCCTGGAACCGCTGAATCCAATTGGCGCCGTCGAGTTCCGCAGCCTCGTACAACTCGGGGTTCACCCTCTGGAGGGCGGCCATGAAGATGACGACGGGATAGCCGATCTGGATCCACACGAGCACCACCATCATGCTGGCGAGCGCTGTATCAGGCGAGCCCAGCCAGTTGTGGGTGAGTGAGCCCAGGCCGACGCTCTCGAGGATGGTGTTCAGGGCCCCGTCCTGAGGCCGCAGGATCCAGCCGATCACGATGCCCGCGATGACCGCCGGCAGGATCTGAGGCAGGTAGTACGTGGCGCGGAGGAAGCTGGCGACCTTGCCGCCGAATTTGCGTCCCACCAGGTCGAACAGGAGCGCCGCCAGGATGAGCCCGATCAACGTGGGCACGATCACCATGGCGACGATCATCCAGAGGCTGTTGCTGAACGAGGCCCAGAACTTGTCGTCGCCGAAGAGCTTGAGCCAGTTGTCGAAGCCGATGAACTCGGGAGGCTTGATGCCACGCCAGGACGTGAAACTCAGGTAGATGTTCCAACCCAGGGGGATGAGCACCACCAACGTGAGCAGCGCGAAGCCGGGAATCAGGTAGAGCCAGTAGATGAGCGAGCGCCGGCTACGTTCAGGGATCAGCGGCTCTTCGATGGATCGCGGGCGTTTGGCTCGCTTGATGGTGGGAACAGCAGTCACAGCCCTACTCCTTCGTGGGGTGCCGGCTCGGGTGAATGGCGGGTGGCGCGAGAATCGAGGGCGGGGCGGCCGGGTGGCCGCCCCGCCGCTGTCAACTAGCTGACCTCTTCGGCGTAGGAGTTGTACTCCGCCGCGAGACCCTCCCGCACCTCAGCCGGGCTCTTGGTGCCGTTGCCGAGTTCCTGGAGCTGGGCGACGATCACGTCGTAGAAGGTGGGGGTGGCCCAGTCGGGGTAGAAGGACAGGCCGTCCTGCTCGTTGACCGCATTGAACGCCTGAATGAGTTCAAGGCTCTTCTCATCGGTGATGTCAGCCTCGTCCGCGGCGACGGGAAGGCCCCCGTTGTTGCCCAGGATTGCCTGGATTTCGGGGCGCATGGTGATGTCGATGAACTCGTAGGCGAGCTCCTTGTTCTCGGCGTTCTCGGGGACGACCCAGAGGTTGCCCGAGGAACCGAGGCTGAGCTCGCTGCCGGGGAACGGGAACAGCCCGAATTCGAAGCCTTCAATTTCATCGACGAAGCGGCCGTACCACCACGAACCGGAGACGAACATCGGCGACTGTCCACCCCTGAAGGCCAAGCCCGCATCCTCCGCCTTGATGCCGGAGACGTCTTCAGAGACATAGCCCTTGTCGACGTACTCAAGAAGAGTGTCGGTGGCGTAGGTGATGGGTTTGCCGTTCCAGTCGAGGGGGTTTTCATACAGCTGGTAATCGTTGACCCACTGGCGGTCGGCCTGACTCAGCGCGAGCTGGTACCACAGCTGACCGAGCGGATACTCGAGGCCGGCGGTGGCCAGTGGGGTCACGCCCTCGGCCACGAAAGCATCCATGACAGCGATGAAGTCCTCGTAGGTGGTGGGCACCTCAAGACCTGACTCCTCGAACATCGCCTTGTTGTAATAGACGGTCACAAACTCGCCGTAGTTCGGGATTCCGTACCAGGGGCCAGAGCCCATCACGCCGTTCTCGTTGTACCGTGCCGTCGTCTGGAGCGCCGGTGCCAGTTTGTCGTCCCAGCCGTATTCGTCGACGGCGCCGCTGATGTCGGCCAGGAGGCCCTGGCTGGCCAGGAGCCCAGCCGTCGCGTTGCCCTTGTTGAACTCCATCACGTCAGGCGCCTCGTCCGAGTTGAGGACCTGGCTGGCCGTCGAGCGGATCTGTTCGAAGGACTTCTCCTCGAAGTTGACCGTGGCGCCGGTCTCCTCCTCGAACACCTTGATGGCCTCTGCCCAGGCGATACCCATGGCCGAGTTGGCACCTTCGTAGTGCCAGAGAGTCAGTTCGCCGCCCTCCGCCGCGGCGCCCGTTGCGGCGCCGCCGGTGGTGGAGCCGGATTGGGGGTCGCTTGCGGCGTCGCCGCCGCAGCCGGACAGCAACAATGCGGCTGCCGCCGTCGCGCCCAGGATCTTCTTGAGCATCACTACCTCCTCGTAGGATTGCTGGCCAGCCGACAGCTGCAGCAACTCCGATGCTTTTGTTGGTGTCGCAAACATAACCCGACGAGCGGCGGCCTTGCAACCCCTTTCGGCAGATTGGTTTCTAGGCAGAACAATCTGGGCGTCAGCGGTCCCCGGCGCGTTCAGCGGGGTGGGTGCCTGCGACCTATGGGCGGCCCGCTTAGATCTGCCGGCTCAGGTCAGGGCGGCCGGCGCGAGGATGAACTCGGAGAAGACGAGTTCCGCGGCGCCCAACAGCACGGCGTTGGGCACATCGGCGGGAAGGATGCTGAGCCCTTGACGGCTGGACCGGATTGCTTCCGGCACCAACTCGTCGACGCTCTTGCCCTCGACGAGCGCGGCAAGAAAGCCGGCGATGAGGATGGTGCCGGGGTTGAAGAGGTTGACGACGTTGCGCAGCGCCACCGCGAGGTGAGCGCTCAACTCCTCCTCCAGCTCCTGCAATTGGGGTTCGTCCCTGCGGCGGAGCCACTGCTCCACCAGTTCCTCGATGGAGCAATCCGCGCTGCCCAGCGCTTTGCACAGACGGGCTGCGGTGACCTCCGCCTCGAGGCACCCTCGTCCCCCGCAATGGCACGCTGCGCCGCCTGGCTTGACCGCGACGTGCCCGATCTCGCCGGCGAAGCCTTGGGCACCAACCAGGAGTCGCCCGTCTTCCACTGCTCCCCCGCCGATGCCTGAGGGGCCGCCGATCATGTAGAAGAGATCATCGCGATCGCGGCCCGCCCCGAAGGTGCTCTCTGCACGGAGGGCGAGGATGGCGGCATTGGCGGCCCATGTGGGAACCCCCACGGCCTCGGCGATATAGGCGGACAGGGGTTCGTCGGTCCACCCGAGGTGGGTCGCCTCGCTCACCGAGCCGTCCTCCAGCCGGATCTGCCCCGGCACTGCGACACCCGCACCGAGCAGCTGCCACTCGGGGTGCTGCTGGAGCATCTCCGCCGTTGCCTGGGCTGCGAGTTCCGCCACCCGCCGCCCGGACGGCAGGTCGTCCAGCGGGAGCGACACCCGCTCCAGGAGCCGCCCGCCGGACGCAACCGCGGCGACGCGCAGCATCCCGACCTCCGGGTTGATCGCGATGGCCACCAGGTTGGGGTCGAGCGCGACGATGGGGCTGGGGCGGCCGTGCCCGTGGGCCACGGGTTCGGATTCGGTGACGATGCCCATGTCCACCAGTTGGGCGATGAGGACGCCCATCGTGGAGCGGTTGAGGCCCATCTGCCTGGTCAAGGCCGCTCGCGACTGTGCGCCACCCCGATGGAGAAGGTCCAGCATGCGCGAGACGTTGACCTCACGGATCCGCTCCGTGGTGGCGATCCCGGGAGAGTGTCCGGGGGGTCGTCGGGTGAGGGCGGGCATGAGCAGACGGTACATCACCTGCCGCGGGTGCGGTCCGGCTGCATACCGTCTCTATCGGTCAGCACCTCACTGAGCGTCGGGTAAGACTCCTGAGCCCCACGACGACCCACTGACACGGCGGCCACCCGCGTAGCGAAACCCGCCGCCTCAACCAGGCTGGCATCCTCTGCCAGCCTCACGGCCAACGCCCCGACGAACGAGTCACCAGCGCCAGTCGTGTCGATGGCAGTGACCCGCACAGCGGGCACGTGCACTGGCAGGGCATCCCCGCCCGCCACGTACGCGCCTTCCGCTCCCATCGTCACGACGACGGACCGCACACCCAGGCCGAGGAGAGCTACGGCCAACTCCTCTCCTCTCTGGTTGCCGTTTCGTTCCAGCAGATAGGCGGCCTCGGACTCGTTGACCACGAGCGGGTCGCATACCTTCAACAGCTCCGGTGGCAGATCACGGGGCGGGGCGGCGTTCAGCACGAAGCGACCCTCCCGGGTCAGTTGCGCAGCGGCCACCACCGTCTCCATCGGGATCTCCAGTTGGGCGACGACGACCCTTGCGCCGGCGATCATCCCGCCGACCTCCGCCACGCGCTCTGGCGTCACGTGTCGGTTCGCGCCGGGAGCCACGATGATCGAGTTCTCCCCGTCCGGGGTCAGCATGATGATCGCCAGGCCGGTGGGCGCCTCGGACTCACCCAACCCCCGCAGATCCACACCCGCGTCGAGGAGCGAACCGCGCAGCAGTTCGCCCGCCCCGTCCGCGCCAAGCGCGCCCACGAAGGCGACGGCACCGCCGAGCCGACCAGCAGCAACTGCCTGGTTGGCCCCCTTACCGCCGGGAGTGAACACCAGATCCGACCCGAGGATGGTCTCTCCGCCGGCCGGGCGATGATCGATTTCCACCACATGGTCGACGTTGGCCGAGCCGATGACGACGATCTGGGCGTCTCGCATCATCAGCCCTTCGTCGCGCCGGCGGTCAAGCCGGACACCACGTACTTCTGCGCGGCCAACGCAACCAGCATGACCGGAAGCGTGATGATCACCGAGGCCGCCATGAGGCCGCCCCAGTCGACGGAGGCGTAGGCGGTGAAGTTGGAGATCGCCACGGGGAGCGTCCGCGTCTGCTGGCTGGACAGGACCAGCGCGAAGAGGAAGTTGTTCCAACTGAAGATGAACGCCAGGATCGCGGCGGTCGCGAGGCCCGGGACCGAGAGCGGAAGCGCGACGCGCAGGAATGCGCCGATCTTCGTGAGTCCGTCCACCTGCGCCGCCTCCTCAAGGTCGACGGGGACGCCGTCGAAGAAGCCGGCCATCACAGCTACGACGAACGGCAGGGTCACGAAGACGTGGGTGGCGATCAGCACGGGGTAGCCACCCACCAGGCCGAGGTTGGAGAACACGAAGTACCACGGCACCAGAAGGCTCACGCCGGGCAGCACGCGGGCCAGCATCAGGAACGCCGTGGCGTTCTTGATCCGGTAGCGGGCGATCACATACGCCGCGGGCGCACCCACCAGGAGCGCGATCAAGGTGGAGACCAAAGCCACGAAGAACGAGTTGAACACGAAAGGCGCGAAGTCGTAGCGGTCCAGCACGTTGGCGTAGTTGCTCCACGTGAAGGCGCCCTGGAGGAATCGGCTTGGGTCGACGATGTCGAGGTTCCGTCGGAAGGACGCCAGCAACATCCAGGCGATGGGCAGCAGGAGCACGGTCAGCACAACGCTGATCGCCACTACGCGCAGGATCCCGAGGGTCTTCTTCTTGTCCTTCGCGCTCATCTGGCGACGGCCAGGAGTGGTGGTGGCAGTCATCGTTGGCCCGCCCTTCTGAGGATCTGGATCACGGCCAGCGACCCGACGATGAGGAGCAGGAACACCATCAGCAGGGCAGAGGCGCGTCCGTACATCGAGTACTCGAAGCTCTCGCCGTAGGCCAGGATGTTCAGGGTTTCGGCCTCGTGCCTGGAGCCGCCGCCGCGCCCCTTCGTCGCGTAGATGATGTCGAAGGACTTCAACGCGTCGATCGCGCGCAGCATCGTCGCTGCCGCCATGGTGGGCCACAGCATGGGGACGGTGAGGTGGCGGAAGCGCTGCCAGGCGTTGGCACCGTCGACGGCCGCAGCCTCGTAGGGCTCATCCGGCAGCGAGGTCAGACCGGCCAGCAGGATGAGTGCCATCATGGGGGTCCACTGCCACACGTCGATCCAGATGAGCGTATTCAGGGCCTGGCCCGGGTCTGTCAGGAACCCCTGTTCCGACAGCCCAAGGCTCTGCAGCACGTAGTTCGCCATGCCGATGTTCGGCTCCAGGATGAGCAGCCACATCATGCCGATCGCGACGGGGGTGGCGACCAGTGGCATGAGGATCGCCGCGCGCACGAGACCCTGCCCGCGGAACGTCCGCCGCAGCAGGAGCGCAATGCCGAGGCCCAGCAGTAATTCCAATGCCAGCGCGAACACGGTGTAGTAGACGGTCCTGCCCGCCGCTGGCCAGAACCTAGCCGTGTCGGTGAACCAGTAGATGTAGTTGTCGAGGCCGACGAATCGGAACGGCCTCGAGACGGCCCCCTGCGCGTTGGTGAAGGACAGGAAGACCGTGTATCCGATGGGGAAGATGATCATCACGGCGATGTAGATGATCGAGGGAAGGATGAAGATTCCCCGCACCCGCTTGTTGACCCAGGTGCTGGCGGCACTCGAGCGCTGCACAGCGCTGGGGGCCGCGGTGGTGGTCGTTGCTGTCATGCAGCGCCTCCTTGCTAGTGGTGGCCGCGCCGTCAGGCGCGGCCACCAGATGAGGGTGGGGTTTACTCGCCGTCGCTGTCCAGGAGCTCCTGGAACTGGGTGTTGGCCTGCTCCGCTGCTGCGGCGACGTCGCCGCCGTCGATGGCGGTCACGATGGGGGCACCGACGAACTCGCGGGATCGTGCCACCTGCTCGAGCTGCGGGCGGTCGTGTCCGATGGCGGTCTCGGCCGTGGCCTTGACGTTGGCCACTAGACCCGCCGGGAACGCCGAGGTAGCGGCTTCATCTTCCCAGCTGGAGACGCGCGGCGAAGGCACCGTGTCGTCGGCCATCAGCGACTTGAACATGTCTTCGCTGGTGGCCCACTGGATGAAGTCCCAGGCTGCGTCCTTCTTCTCCGAGTAGGCGTTGATGCCAGCGGTCCACGGCACGATGCTGTACGGGTGGGCGCCAGCAGGTCCGGCCGGGAACGGCGCGTAGTCCACGGTGTCCACAACTGCCGACGAATCGGGGTCCAGGAACGTGTAGGCCTGGGAGTCGGCGTCCAGGTAGAACGCGGCCCTTCCCTGCGCGAACAGGGCGGAGGCCTCAACCCAGCCCATCGAGGTCACGCCGGCAGGCCCGGACTCGCGGAGGAGCCGCCCATAGGTCTCGTAGGCCTCGATCGCCTCGGGGGTGTTGACGGTGGCGGTGTCCCCGTCCTGGAAGTCCCCACCGAAGGAGTACAGGAACGAGGAGAACTGGGTGACGGCGGGGACGTTCTGCCCGCGCATCGCGATGCCGGTCATGTTCTCGTCCGGGTTGTTCAGTGCCTTGGCCGCCGCCTCGAGTTCCTCCATGGTGGTCGGCACCTCAATGCCAGCCTCCTCGAGGAGGTCCTTGCGGTAATACATGACGTGGCGCTCGGTCATGAGCGGCACGCCGTAGATGGCATCGTCGAGGGTGACGGCGTCGCGGGACGACTCCTGGAAGTCCTCCCAGTTCCAGCCCTCTGCACCCACCTTGTCCGAGACGTCGGTGAGCCACTGGTTGCGGGAGAACTCGCGCATCACGTCCTGGACTTGGAAGACCATGACGTCGAAGTTGGAGTCTGAGGAGTTGAGCTTCACCTTGTACTGGTCGTTGAGCTGCTCGTTGCCGTAGGTCTCGATGTTGACCTCGACGCCGGTCTCCTCCTTGTATTCAGCGAGGTGCTTCTCGATGCCCTGGACCCAGGGGTTGTTCCCGGACACGACGGTGATCGAGGTCACCTCCTCGTCCTGGGCCACCTCGCCTGCTCCCCCGCCGCAGGCGGCGAGGGGCAGGATGAGGGTGACGGCGGCTGCCGCAGCAGCAAAGTTTCGGGTGAGCTTCATTGGTCGAATCCCTTCGTTGTCAGTTTCTGATGTTGAGGGGCTTGCGTCCGGCAAGCCGTTCGTTGATTGCTAGCGCTGTGACGCGGCCCACCTTGTCGTAGGCCTCGTAGGTATCGGCGGCACCGTGACAGGTGCCCACGACGTTGGGGAGCGAGAGAAGGGGATGGTCAGCGGAGGGGGGCTCCACCTCCCACACGTCGATGCCCGCCGCCACCGGGACCCCTGAGGCGAGCGCATCATAGAGCGCGGCCTCGTCGACGACGCCGCCCCGGCTGGTGTTGACGAGGATGCTGCCCGGCCGCATCGAGGCGAACTGTTCGCGCGAGACGATGTGGTGGGTGTCGGTGGTGTGCGGCAGGTGGACGCTCAGGAAGTCGCAGCCGGAGACCACCTCGTCGAACGATGTGAGCCGGACCTGCAACTCAGCGGCGCGGGCCGGATCTGCCCACGGGTCGTAGGCGACGAGTTCCACCTCGAAACCCCTCAGCCGGCGAGCCAGGTTCTGCGCGGTCATCCCGAAGCCCAGCAGGCCCACGGTCTTGCCGGTGATCTCGACGCCGGTCATCCGGTCCCAGCCCCCGGCGTGCAGCGTGCGGTCCTGCTGCACGATCTGCCGCGCGGCGGCCAGCATCAGACCGAGCGCCAGTTCGGCGACGGCGTTGGCGTTCCCGCCCGGAGCGTTGGTCACGTCGACGCCGGATTCTCGGGCCGCGCCGCCGTCGATGTTGTCGATACCCACGCCCAGCTTCGACAGGATCTTGAGGTTGGGGGCCCGCCCAATGAGGTCTGCGTCCCAGTCGTCCATGCCGACGATCGCCGCGTCGATGCTGGGTGCGAAGCCCTCCAGTTCGTCCCGCAGAAACGGCACCGACGCGGTGTTGAGGATCAACTCATGGCCGGCCGACTCCAACATTTCGCACGCCACCGGGCACAGCTCTCGAAAGCGCACAGGCCCTACTAGTACACGTCCCATGTCAGGATCCTTGCAGCAAGCCGATGGCTCGCAGCGCCTCGGTGATTGCGCGCTTAGTATCGTCGGACGGCTGGTCGATGGGCATCCGGCACGCCCCACCGTCGAGCCCCTGCAGGGTCAGCGCGTACTTGAGGTTGGCGATGCTGGGGCCCAACAGAGGCACGATGAGTTCAATCTGCTGCTGGGCTGCGGCCATGGCGTCCTCGTCGCCGGCGCGGTACGCCTCGCGGAACGCTGCCCACGGCTCCGGGCAGGCGCCGGAGACACCCGACACCGTGCCGTTGCCGCCCGCGGCCATCACATGCGGGAGATCCGCGTCGTTGCCGGACCAGAGCTTCAAACCGTCGGGTCCGGCCGCTAGGTATTCATCGACGCGGCCGCTGGCCGTGGCGGACACCTTCAGGCCGTCGATCCCGCTACCCAGGACCGAAGGCAGGTCCTGCGGAAGGAGGTCGGTAACGGCGACGTCGGGGTAGATGTAGCCGTAGAGTTCGCCGCCGCACGCCACCTTGATGGCAGCCCAGTGCCGCGTGATGCCATCGACGCTGGCGGGCAGGTAGTAGGGGGTGATCGCTGCGAAGCGTTTGGCCCCGAGGGAGACGGCGCTGCGGGTGAGCTCGAGGGACTGGCGCGTGCTGGGGGCACCCACGTGGACGACGACCCGGGCGGGGCCGAAGACATCGAGGGCGGTCTCGACGATACGGGCGTGCTCGTCGAGAGAGAGTGATGGGAACTCGCCCGTCGTGCCTGCGGCGAAAACGCCGTCGACGAGGGGCTCCAGGCGCTCCACGTTGGCGCGGAGAGCCTCGAAGTTGACCTCCCCCGCAGCTGTGAAGGGGACGGTGAGTGCAGAGAGCACTTCAGGAACAACCATTTGCGATACCTAACATCTTCGTTAACGGTTAACGGTTTACCGTTGACTGACGTTAGCACTATAGTTGGGCGCAACACAAGCAGAGAGCCATCTGCTTTCAGCCAACGAAGGGTTCCGCATGTACAGCCTCCGCTCCGTGTCGCTTGGGGACCGGCTTGCCGACTTCTTGCGGCTGGACATCGTCCAAGGCAGGATTACCCCGGGTACGCATCTAGTGGAGGACGCGCTCGCCGACAAGTTCGGCGTGAGTCGGGGGCCTGTTCGCGACGCGCTGCGCCTTCTCACCGGGGAGGGGTTGCTCGAGTCGCGGCGCCGGGGCATCTACGTGAAGTCGTTCGCCGCCGCCGACATCGACGAGCTCTACGCCATCCGAGAGGCCGCTGAACAGCTCTCCTGCCGGCTGGCGATTTCAACCTCCGACGCCGCGGACTGGGAGGGGGCGCAGGAACTGGTTGAGGAGATGCGACAGGCGGCTTTGGCCGACGACCGCCCGCGTTACGCCAAGGCGGACCTCGCCTTCCACACCGAGTACTACGTGAACTCGGGGAGCCCGCGCCTGCTCAGCCTGTGGGAGCAGTACCGGCCCATCTTCGCGACACTCCTGGAGGTGACGAACTCCCAGGACTCGGATCTTGGGCCCTCGGCCTCGGATCACACGGAGTTGATGGACTTGACGCTCAAGGGGGACACGGAGGCCTTCGCGGCGGAGTTGACCCGGCACCTCGCCGGTTCCCAGAGACGGATGCACGAGGCGCTGAACATCCGCGACAAGGAGTCGGCGGGGAGATAAGTTGCGCTGGCCGCCGGGCGGGAAGAAGGCCCCTGACTTAGTCCTGGACCAACGCATCCGGGCGCTTCGCTAGATATGTAGCCAAGCCCTCGATGTCGGCGTAGATCGTCGCGAAGCGATACCCGAAGCGATCCTCTAGCTGTGCACGAATTTCGCTCTTGGCCCGGGCAGAGATGCGATAGGTGAAGACCAGTCCCTTGGATGGAGGTCGCGACTCTGGTCTGATCCGCGTGAACTTCAATGGGATCGACGCGACCTCCCGCAATTCTGCGGCGGTCCACGAAGACGCCAGCTCAAACTCAGATCGGGGGCTGGTCTGCTTTGTCACATCGGCTGGGACACCATCAAGCAAGAAGGCAGCGCTCTGTGCTGGGATCCGTGCGTGAAGGGCTGGGGGGAGCCATACTCGTCGGCCAAGTCCTGTCCCCCAGTCCGATGGATTCTGGGTGAACGCGTTGGGATGCCACCGGGGAGTATTGCCATTCCATTTCGTGTTCAATTGAATCTTCCCCTTCACCGTGAACGCGAATAGTCGAGCGTCCCGGTCCTTGTCGCCTGACGAAACGGCGAACCAGGCGGCAATGAGAGGGTTCAAGGTGGCGTCGATCAGGCGAGTAGGGACCCCCACGTGCTGCATCTGTGCGAATAGAGGCAGAGCCGGAATCCCGTCCAGCCTCCAGTCTTCTCGGGCTAGTCTCAGCAAGCGCCTTTCGGCGGCCACCATGTCCGTCTCCATTGGAGCGCTCCCCAGTTGCTCAGCGACCTTACGGTAGAGCGAACTCCACAAACCCCAAGAGGCGTCCGCCTGCCCACGCCATACGAATTGCTCGCTCGGGTAGGCATCGCTAAGTTCATTGAGGGCAGTGTGCAGTTGCGACCAACCACCGATCAATTGTTCATATGGTTCGTAGAATGGGCTTGCATCATTACGGAGGCCGTTGTTCGACAGCATCCCCTGATCCTCTCACGCGCCACCGCGTCAAGGCGCAGTTCCACCAGTGGAGGCTTGAGGTGCTACGGAGGCCCTTCCGTGACACCTCAATGCCGGGCGTGTCTCAAGTCCGCCGCCCCACCTCCACTCGGTCGGTTTCGACTCGATCTTGCCGGGGAACGTGGCGTGGCTCCAGGACGCAGCGGCACCCGGATCAGGCGCCCCTGATCTGGGCCAAGGTCCGCGGCGCCCCCCGCTGCCAACCGCCCTCCCGTGACGGAGTGAAGAGGTCGATGCCACCGATCAATCCTCCGCCGCCTTCCCCTTCACAGACATCGCAGCCAAAGGCATCCAGCAGCAGGTCACAGTGCCGGCTCCAGAAGTACGCGGCCGTGATCGAGGAGCTCGTCCATGGTCCCCCGTACATCTTGCAGACCCCGTCAGCGCCGCAACGCATCGGACAGCCGGTCCGCGCCGGCGTCAGCTGAACCGCCACCGGCTCGTCACCGCCCACGTCTACCCCCTCACGCGTCGCTACCGGTGTCAGTCCACTGGCGTCCCACCTCAACACGAAGTCCTGGCCGTGATGCGACGCCGTGGAGATCGCCTCACCCTCGTCGACGCCCTTCACCAGAGCTCCCTTCTCCACCCACTGACGCTCCGGTGAGGTCGACACGCTCGGCAGCCAGTCCTCACCCTGGAAGCCCAGACCCCAGTAGAGCCCGCCGAGCGTGGCCTCGTCCTCGTCCGGGGTGGTCAGGCGCCCGAAGGCGTGGGTGCCCGACACTACAAAGACCGGCCCACACCCCTCCCCGAACAGTGCCTCGGGCCCGTCGGTCTCGGCGCCGGGGGTGGGCACCACGTCGACGGGCGCATCCTCGCGCCCGTTCGGCCAGATTCGGATGACCGTCTGACGGTAGGACTCCACCAGGGGGACCAAGGGCGGACGCCGCAGAACTTCCCCGTAGTCCGGGTGGCTGCGGTGCGGCGCTTAGGGGATAGAGATCTGGTCTTCCGGGAAGGAACCCTCACCGGGACGAAGTGGCAACGGCGACATGCTAGAACTCCTCGTTCCAGGTCTCGCTGGAACGAGACCGCTTGACCTCTACGACTGTGGAGGCCTGGTCTTCCTCGGAGGGCACCGGAGCGGTTACCGGTTGCCGTGCGACCATTCCGAGGGATTGGGGCCGCATCTCTTAACCCACCAAGCAGTATGGCATGCGGCTCGACGAGCAGACTCCGCACAAGCGGAAACCGGAGGACGAGGAAGATGCGTCGCAGGGCCACAGGTTGGAAGTTCTGCTGGGACGGCGCGCGATGTGATTTCCCGAGCACCGGACGACGGCTCGTCTGTCCCCCACGAGGCGGGAAGAGTGACAGAGTGTCTGGCGTGAGCCAGCAATTGGAGTTCCCATCATGGATCCGCGCGCGCGAGATCGCTACGCCCCTGACGACTTCATTCGCGACCGCGCCCGAAGACTCTGCCTTGGCGATGGCAGCGCTGCTGCGAGCGCGCCAGTTTGACAGCGCCCCCGTGCTGGCCCCCGATGGCGCACCCGTTGGGGTGTTCCGCGCCGACAACGACGGGACCTTCGACGATGAAACGCCCGTCTCCCAGGTCATGGCACCTCTCACAGCTCATCTCTTCGTGTCGGGCGACACCCCGCTGAGCACGTTGATGCGTCGAATGAGCGAGGAACCCTTCCTCTTCGTGCTCGACGATCGCGGAGTCATCGGGTTCATCACTCCAGCAGACCTAGGCACGGTCCCCGTGAGAAGTCACTTCTATCTCCGGTTGGCGCATCTAGAGAGCCAACTGGGCGACTACCTCCGGGATAGGTTCTCTGATCAGACGATGGCTATCGCCCAGTTATCCCCCAGCCGGCGCGAGGCGCAAGTCAGAATTGCGGAGGACCTGCGCAACAAAGACACCTTCGTCGATGACATCGCGTGCCTTAGTCTCGATGACCTCGTCTGCATCGTCGGCAAAGATCCAGCCTTTCGCGAGGCCACCCGTCAGCAAGGAATCGGCTGGCGCCGCGCAACGAAGGGCATTGCGGACTTCCGCAATGACGTCATGCACCCTGCGCGTCCATTCGGGGACTCCACCGACGCTCGGCCAGGCAAATTGGTCGAGTGGGAGGACTCGCTTCGGGCGCTCTCTCGGGCCGCTACCTGTCTCGCGCACGACTCACCCATCCTCTGATTAGTGGTCTGCCCCATCGCTGACTACGCCATTCGGCTAGGCTGCGCCTACGCGACGGGGAGGTAGCGTGGACGTATTCAAGGTGCGCGACTCGGTCATTGACGACTACAGGTCGTTCACGACCGCATCGATCGACATCAAAGACGCTCGGCTCAAGCATCACTATGAGACCGAACTCGACGGGGACCGCCAGTGGCCGGAACCCTGGATCTCGCTCAATCCGTCCTTCGCGTCGGGCGGCCGGATCGACGACCTCGTCCGCGAAGGCCTCCTCCACCCAGAGTGCGAGCGCATCTTCCGCGTCAAGGAGCACGTCGAGGATCCGGGCAGAAGCCCCATCACCTTGCACCGCCACCAACGGCAGGCGGTCGAGGTGGCCCAGACCGGGGAGAGCTATGTGCTCACCACCGGCACCGGTTCCGGCAAGTCGCTGGCCTACATCGTCCCCATCGTCGACCACATCCTCCGTCAGCCCAAGACGCCGGGCGTGAAGGCGATCATCGTCTACCCCATGAACGCTCTCGCCAACTCCCAGCGAGGAGAACTCGAGAAGTTCCTGCTCAACGGATACGGCAATGGCAACGAGCCGGTGACGTTCGCCCGCTACACCGGGCAGGAGTCGCCGGAGGAGCGCAACAAGGTCCTCCAGAATCCTCCGGACATCCTCCTTACGAACTACGTGATGCTCGAGCTTGTCCTCACCCGCCCGGACGAGCGTGCCCGGCTGGTGAGGGCAGCCAAGGGGCTGAAGTTCCTGGTTCTCGACGAGCTGCATACGTATCGCGGGCGCCAGGGTGCCGACGTCGCGATGCTGGTCCGTCGTGTTCGCGAGGCATGCGCGTCGCCGGGGCTGCAGTGCGTCGGCACCTCCGCGACGATGGCCAGCGGAGGGTCGACGCTTGACCAGAAGCGCACTGTGGCAGACGTCGCCACTCGCATCTTCGGCGCGTCGGTGATTCCGGACCATGTCATCGGCGAGACCCTCACTCGCGCCACCAGCCTCGACGGCGACGTCGACCGGCACGGTCTCGCGGAGGCCGTACGCAGCGTGCTCCCTCGGGACTACGCCTCGCTGGCCACCTTCCCGTTGGCCGCTTGGATCGAGAGCACCTTCGGCCTCACCACGGAGGCTGAGACCGGCCAGCTGGTTCGTCAGGTCCCCAAGCGCCTCCGTGAGCACGCCGCTCCTGATCTCTCCCGGGCGACCAAGCTCCCAATCCAGGACTGCTACGACGCCATCCAGGCGGCCCTCCTCCTGGGATCGCAGATGCGCCACCCCGAGACAGGTCGCCCGCTTTTCGCGTTCCGACTGCACCAGTTCCTCTCCAAGGGCGACACTCTCTACGTATCCCTGGAGTCGGAGAAGGACCGCTTCATCACGTCGAAGTACCAGGTGGCTGTGCCCAGCCAGCCGGAGAAGCTCCTCTATCCACTCGCGTTCTGCCGCGAGTGCGGACAGGAGTACGCCGTCGTCCGGGCCGTTTCGAGGTCCGGCGAGGTCTCCTACGCCCCCCGTTCAACCCGCGACGTCGCTGAGGACAGCGCGCAGGACGGGTACCTTTACGTCTCGACCGAGACGCCCTGGCCTGCCGACCCGATCGCGGAGAGCAGGCTCCCGGACTCCTGGGTGGACCCGAGCACCAACGAGCCTCTCCCCAACAAGGCCAAGTACCTGCCCAGGCGCGTCCGCGTCGACGTCACCGGCCACAAGGTGGACACCGGCGGCACCAACGCCGCGTTCATCCCGTCGCCGTTCACGTTCTGCTTGTCCTGCCAGGTCAGCTACGAACAGACCCGAGGCCGCGACTTCTCCAAGCTCGCCACCCTCGACGCCGAGGGCCGAAGCTCCGCCATCTCGGTGCTGTCGACCAGCATGGTGCGTGCCCTGCGTGAGGTGCCCGAGACGGAGCTCGGCGCTGATGCCCGCAAGCTCCTCACGTTCGTCGACAACCGCCAGGACGCCAGCCTGCAGGCCGGCCACCTCAACGACTTCGTCCAGGTCGCCCAACTCCGCGGGGCACTCTTCGCGGCCATGGCCAAGGCCCCCGACGGACTGACCCACGCCACTGTGGCGGCGGATGTCGTCACCGCCCTGGACCTGGATTTCACGGACTACGCAGCCGCGCCAGACGCCGTGTACGCCGCGAAGACCCGGACCGAGCGGGCGCTCCGAGACCTCGTCGAGTACCGCCTCTACCTGGACCTGCAGCGCGGCTGGCGTATCACCATGCCGAACCTGGAGCAGACCGGCCTCCTTCGGGTCGGATACGAGTCGCTCTCTGAGATCGCGTCTGACCAAGGGTTGTGGGCCGCGTCGCACGCAGCCATCCGCGACACCGAGAACGGTCGCCGCGAGGAGCTCTGCCGCATCGTGCTCGACGAGTTCCGCAAGGTGCTCGCCGTCGACGTGGACTGCCTCACCGAGCAGGGTTTCGAGCGCATCCGTCGACAGTCGGCGCAACAGCTGGCCGGCGCCTGGGCGATGGCCGGCAACGAGGAGGTGGCCTCTGTCGGCACCGTTTTCGCTTTCGCCTCACAACCCGGCCGTGGCCGCAACGACCTCCACATGACCGGCCGGTCCGCGTTGGGCCGTTACCTTCGCCGGCCGAAGCAGTTCTCTCACCTCGCGTCGCGCCTGACCACCGACGACGCACAGAGCGTGATCCAGGACATCCTGCGCGTGCTCACCCAGGCGGGGGTTCTCACGGACGTGGATCACCATGGGAGCCGTGGCTACCGCTTGCGGGCCTCGTCCCTCATCTGGGAGGCGGGCGACGGGACCAGCGCGGCCACCGACCCCCTCCGCAAGACTCTCGACGCCGACACCGGCGGACGTGTCAACGCCTTCTTCCGCTCCCTCTATCAGGGGGTCGCGCAGGATCTTCGGGGCCTGTCAGCGCGAGAGCACACCGCTCAAGTGTCCCCGCATGACCGCGAGGAGCGTGAGCAGGCATTCCGACGGGGCTCGCTGCCGCTGCTCTACTGCTCGCCGACGATGGAGCTGGGTGTCGACATCTCGAGCCTCAACGCCGTAGGCCTCCGCAACGTCCCTCCGACGCCCGCTAACTACGCCCAGCGCTCTGGGCGCGCCGGCCGGTCCGGACAGCCAGCCCTGGTGCTCACCTACTGCGCCACGGGCAACTCGCACGACCAGTACTACTTCCGCAGGTCTGCGGACATGGTGGCCGGCTCCGTCGCTCCGCCACGGCTCGACCTGACCAACGAAGCACTGCTTCGCAGCCACCTTCACGCCGTCTGGCTGGCGGAGACGGGGGAGAAGCTCGGCACCCGGATGAGCGACCTGCTGGACGCCGTGGGCGATTCCCCGTCGCTGGTGATGAAGCCGGAGAAGGCGCGGGCCTTCGCCGATCCGGACGCCATACAGCGTGCCATCGATCACGCAATGGCCATTGTCGCACCCATGTTCGCCGAGCTCCGGGGGACAGCCTGGTGGCATGAGGATTGGGTCACCGACATCATCCGCCGAGCCCCGGTGACACTCGAGGAGGCCTGTGAGCGCTGGCGTCAGCTGTACCGTGCGGCCCTGAAGGATCAGGAAGCCCAGAACCGCATCGTCCGCGAGAGCAGCCACACCAAGTCTGCCCAGAAGGCCGCCGCGGCCCGGCGGCGTGAGGCAGAGAACCAGCTCCGCCTGCTACGCAACGAGGACGACGAGACCGGGCATTCGGACTTCTACACCTATCGCTACTTCGCCTCCGAGGGTTTCCTGCCGGGCTACAGCTTTCCGCGGCTCCCGCTCGCCGCGTACATCCCAGCGGTGCGAGGCGGAAGCGGAAGCCGCGACGGCGGCGACTACATCCAGCGCCCCCGCTTCCTGGCGATCGGCGAATTCGGACCCGGGGCGCTCATCTACCACGAGGGCGCCCGGTACGAGGTCAACCGCATCCAGGTTCCGCTCTCCCCGTCCGGGCAGGGGTCCGTCGACACAGCCGAGGCCAAGCGGTGCAAGGAGTGCGGCTACCACCACGAGCGTCGCGCCGGTCTGGATGTGTGCGAGAACTGCGGCGAGCAGCTGACGGATGTCACCTACAACCTCATGCACCTGACTACGGTCTACACCCGACGTCGCGAGCGGATCTCTTCCGACGAGGAAGAGCGGCGTCGCGCTGGATACGAGCTGCAGACGTCCTACCGGTTCAGCCAGCACGGCGCACGCTCGGGCAAGCTCGTCGCGGAGGTTGTCGGCGATGACGGTCCGCTTGCCGACCTGACCTACGGCGACTCCGCCGAGGTGCGCGTGACCAACCGGGGTCGACGCCGGCGCAAGGACCCGAGCAACGTCGGCTTCTACCTCGATCCGGTGCAGGGCCGGTGGCTCACCGACACCGCGGGGACGGACTCCGAGGCCGACAACGGAGAGGGTGATCCCGAGCGGGCCAAGGCCATCCGCGTCATCCCCTACGTTCGCGACAACCGCAACATCCTCGTCCTGCGACTCACCAACCCCGTCCCCACTGAGGTAGCCACCACACTGCGCTATGCCTTGGAACGCGGAATCGAGGCAGCCTTCCAGCTCGAGGATTCGGAGCTGGCCAGCGAGGCGCTGCCAGACAGCCAACACCGTGGCCGGATGCTGCTCACCGAGTCTGCCGAGGGTGGAGCCGGCGTCCTCCGAAGGCTCCAGGCAGAGGATGACGCACTCGCGCTCGCGGCACGCACCGCGCTGGAGATCGCGCACTTCGACCCCGACACCGGTGCCGACCTCAGCATCGCCACGGCGGGCAACGAGCGGTGCGAGCGCGCCTGCTACGACTGTCTCCTCTCCTATGGCAACCAATCGGAGCATCCGTCCATCGACCGGCACTCCGTCCGCGACCTCCTGCTCCAGCTGGCCCAGTCCCACACGGAGGCTTCCTCCTCTGACCAGCCGCGCGCGGAGCACGCCGCAGAGCTCATGCGCGTCGCGGAGTCCGAGCTTGAGCGGCGCTGGGTGCGGCTGCTCTTGGAAGGCGGCTACCGGCTGCCAGACGCAGCTCAGCCTCTGCTTGAGGATGTGGGCTGCCGGGCCGACTTCGCGTACACGGGCCGCCTGCTGGTGTTCATCGACGGCCCAGTCCATGACAGGGTGGACCACACGGAGCAGGACTCGATGATCGAGGAGCGCCTGATGGACGCCGGCTGGGAGTTCATGCGGTTCGCGTACGACGAGGACTGGACCGCCAAGCTCCGTGAACGAGCTGACATTTTCGGGGAAGGACGTAGGGCGTGACGACATTCGCCGTTGGAAGTCTCGTAGCAGCGCGAGGACGCGAATGGGTGGTACTGCCCGACAGTTCCGAGGACTTCCTCGTACTCCGCCCACTTGGGGGCACCGACGACGACATTGCCGGTGTGCTGACCGCGATCGAACCCGTCAC
Organism: Tessaracoccus sp. ZS01; assembly: GCF_022342445.1. Lineage (NCBI taxonomy): Bacteria > Bacillati > Actinomycetota > Actinomycetes > Propionibacteriales > Propionibacteriaceae > Tessaracoccus > Tessaracoccus sp. ZS01. Next base: position 29,347 of record NZ_PQFE01000013.1, read on the forward strand.
CCCTGCGGCGTTCCCACCGCCCACCGCGGAGGACCTGGGCGACCACCAGAGCGCACGCCTGCTCCGAAGCGCCCTCCAGATCGGCTTCCGTTCCAGCGCAGGCCCCTTCCGTTCCCTCGCGGCGATCGCCGTCGAGCCTCGGGCCTACCAGCTCGTGCCCCTGCTCATGGCCATGCGGCAGGAGACGGTGCGCCTTCTCATCGCCGACGACGTCGGCATCGGGAAGACCATCGAGGCTTCCCTCATCGCCACGGAGCTCCTCACCGTCGGCGACGCCCGCGGCCTGGTCGTCCTTTGCAGCCCTGCGCTGGCAGAGCAGTGGGGCGACGAACTCCTGGCCAAGTTCGGCCTGGAGGCCGAGCTGGTCCTCCCCAGCACCGTACGCCGGCTTGAGCGGCAGTGCATCGCCGGCGAATCCATCTTCGAACGCTTCCCCGTCACGGTGGTGTCCACCGACTTCATCAAGTCCGACCGGCGCCGCAACGAGTTCCTCCGCACCTGCCCTGATCTCGTGATTGTCGACGAGGCCCACACGTGTGTGGCCGACGGCGGCCTGAGCGGGAAGGCGCGCAGCCAACGCTACGACCTGGTCCGGGCTCTGGCCCGCGACGAGCAGCGCCATCTGGTCCTCGTCACCGCCACCCCCCACAGCGGCAAGGACGCCACGTTCCGAAACCTCATCGCCCTGCTCGACCCGGCCCTGGCGGAGATCGACCTCGAGCAGAGCCGCGGCCGCGAGCTGCTGGCCCAGCACTTCGTCCAGCGCCGCCGCGCGGACATTCGGCAATTCCTGGACGAGAACACCCCGTTCCCCTCGGACCGGTTGTCCAAGGAGGTCCCCTACGACCTCTCTCCCGCCTACCGCGCGCTGTTCGACGACGTGCTCGACTACGCCCGCGAGACGGTGCGCAACGCCGAGGGCGCACTTCAGCGCCGAGTCAACTGGTGGTCGGTGCTGGCCCTGTTGCGCGCACTCGCGTCGTCGCCCCGGGCCGCCGCCCAAACGCTCGCCACCCGCTCAGCGGCTCTGGCGGGCGAGTCCGCCAGCGAGGCCGACGCTCTCGGCCGCGCGACAGTGCTCGACACCGCCGACGACGAGGCCATCGAATCCGCCGACGCCACGCCCGGCGCCGACAGCTCGACCTCGTCGGGCACCGCACAGCAGCGCAAGCTGCGGGGCTTCCTCGACCGCGCCCGCCAGCTGGAAGGTCCGCAGGACCGCAAGCTCGACGCCATCACCACCCAAGTGAAGGCGCTGCTGATGGACGGCTACGCGCCCATCGTCTTCTGCCGGTTCATCGACACCGCCGAGTACGTGGCAGAACACCTCAAGAAGAAGCTCGGCAAGGGGGTCAGCGTGGGAGCCGTCACAGGAACGCTCCCGCCCTCCGAGCGGGTCGCACGCATTGCCGAGCTGTCCGCGACCGACGGCTCGACGGTGCTCGTCGCCACCGACTGCCTCTCCGAGGGCGTCAACCTCCAAGAGCAGTTTCAAGCCGTGATCCACTACGACCTGGCCTGGAACCCCACCCGGCACGAGCAGCGCGAGGGCCGCGTCGACCGGTTCGGCCAGCGACGTGACCAGGTCCGGACGGTCACTCTGTACGGCCGCGACAACCACATCGATGGGATCGTCCTCGACGTCCTCCTGCGCAAGCACGTGGCCATCCGCAAGGCCACGGGCGTCTCCGTCCCAGTGCCCGACAACAGCGACGCCGTCCTCGAGGCACTCATGGAGGGCCTCATCCTCCGTGGCGACAACCACCGCCAGGACGCCCTCGACATCGAGTTCCAGCAGAAGGCCGCGGAGCTGGACCGCGAATGGCAGTCGGCCGCGGAGCGAGAGAAGGCCTCGCGGACCAAGTTCGCCCAGCGCTCGATCCATCCCGACGAGGTCATGGCTGAGGTGGCCGAGCTACGCAGCCACCTCGGTACCCACGCCCAGATCCGCGACTTCGCCCAGACCGCACTGAGCGAGCTGAAGTCCACTGTCACCGTCCGCCAAGGCGGTTTCACCGCAACCACCTCGCCGCTCCCCGCAGGCTTGCTCGACACCCTGCCTCCCGGCCGCGAATCGGGGTTGCGCTTCGTCGACGACTTCCCCGTGGCCCGCGGCCAGAACGTCCTTCACCGAACCGACCCCGCCATGGAGGCGCTGGCCACCTACGTGCTCGAGTCCGCGCTTGACGCCGGGCTGCCCGAGGAAGCCCGCCCGGCACGGCGGTGTGCCGTCATCCGCACCGGGGCGGTCTACACGCGAACCACCTTGCTGCTGATGCGCTACCGCTTCCACCTCACGCTCCCCTCTCGCGCCGGTGACCGGATGGCGGTCGCGGAGGACGTGGCCACACTCGCCTACGCCACGCGGGACGGGCAGCTGGAGTGGCTGGAGCCAGACGAAGTAGAGGCGCTGCTCGGAGCGGTGCCGTCGGGCAACGTCGGCGGCGCCGGACAGTTCATCGGCTCTGCGCTCTCCAAGCTGCCCGACGTTCAGCCCCATCTGGAGGAGCACGGCGCCCGGCTCGCGGAGAACATCCGCGCCTCCCACCGACGTGTCCGCGCCGCATCCGGATCGGCCGTCCGAGGTCTCGGCGTGCGGGTCGAGAGCCCGCCCGACGTGCTGGGCGTCTACGTATTCGTCCCGCCGATGAAGGGCTGAGGTCATGGCTGCAGAATCATTCGTCGGACTGCGCGTGCAGGGAGGGCTCCTTCCCGCCGAGTTGCTGTCGCGGATCGCCGCGGGCGCCCTTGACGGGCAGACATCGTCCGACTATCACCTCGCGCCGGGTGAGACGTTCCGCGAGGCCGCCAACCGGGCCTGGGCCTATCTGACTGGCGTCTGGGCCGCCTACCGGCAGGCCGCGGAGCGCCTCCCGGAGTCCGACCGCGGCACAACCCTGACACGGGAACGCTGGCTGCTCATCCTGCTTCGCGAACTCGGCTTCGGCCGCGTCTCCGCCGCCCCGTCGGGCGGCCTGCACATCGACGGCAAGCACGCACCCGTCTCCCATCTGTGGGAACACGTCCCGATGCACCTGCTCGGACACCGGGTCGACCTGGACCGCCGCACGCAGGGCGTGGCGGGCGCCGCAACGTCGTCGCCACAGTCCATGGTGCAAGAGCTCCTCAACCGCTCCGACGAGCACCTCTGGGCCGTGCTGTCCAACGGCCTGACGCTCCGCCTGCTGCGCGACTCAACCTCCCTCGTCGGCTCCGCCTACGTCGAGTTTGACCTCGAGGCCATCTTCGACGGCGACCTCTTCGCCGACTTCCTGCTCCTCTTCAGCCTCTGCCACGAATCCCGCCTCCAAGTGCGTGACGACGAGAAGGGAGCCGCGTCATGCTGGCTGGAGACCTGGCGCACCAGCTCCATCGAGTCGGGCTCCCGCGCTCTGGACCACCTCCGCGACGGAGTCATTGACGCCATCACCACCCTCGGCACCGGCTTCCTCGCCCATCCCGCGAACGCCCAGCTCCGCGACCAGCTGGCCGACTCGCACCTGAGAATCGAGGACGTCAACCACGCCCTGCTTCGCATGGTCTACCGGCTCCTGTTCACGTTCGTGGCCGAGGACCGAGGACTGCTCCTCTCGCCGGACGCCGATCCCAGCGCCCGGTCCCGCTACGCCAATTACTTCTCTACCGCCCGGCTACGTCGCACTGCTCGACGACGCCGCGGTACCCGTCACACCGACCAGTGGCGCGCCCTCAATGTGGTCTGGGACGGCCTCGGCTCCGAGACTGGGCGGCCCGAGCTCGGCCTAGTCGGCATCGGCGGCGTCTTCGACTCGGGCCCGCTCGACATCTTCCGCAGCGCCGAGCTCTCCAACGAGGCACTGCTGCGGGCGGTCCGCCACCTGAGCCTCGTCGAGGAGCCAGGCTCGAAGATCAAGCGGGTGGTCGACTATCGCAACCTGGGCGCCGAAGAGCTGGGCTCGATCTACGAGACACTCCTCGAGTTCGTCCCGTCCTGGGACGCGGGAAGCCGAGCGTTCTCCCTTCTCACTGCCGCGGGAAACGACCGGAAGTCCACCGGCTCCTACTACACCCCCACTTCCCTCATCGACTGCCTGCTCGACTCGGCGCTCGACCCCGTCCTCGATCGCGCGGAGAAGTCGTCTGATCCCGAACAGGCGCTGCTCAGCCTGACGGTGTGTGACCCGGCCTGTGGGTCTGGGCACTTCCTCGTCGCCGCGGCCCGCCGCATTGCCAAGCGAGTCGCGGCCATCCGCACCGGCGACCCCGAACCCCCGCCGGAGCGAGTGCGGGAGGCTCTGTCCGACGTTGTTGGCCGCTGCATCTACGGCGTCGACGTCAACCCGTTGGCCGCGGAGCTGGCAAAGGTCTCGCTCTGGCTTGAAACCCTCGACCCCGGACGCCCGCTGGCCTTCCTCGACGCCCAGGTCAAGGTGGGCAACTCGCTCATGGGCACGACACCCGCACTCATCGCCGCAGGCATCCCCGACGAGGCCTTCGCAGTGCTCGAGGGCGACGACAAGAAGACCGTCACTGCCCTGAAGAAGCAGAACAAGGTGGAGCGCTCAGGGCAGGACGAACTGTTCGGCTCGTCCGTGCCGACGGTGGACGCGGCCCTCGCCAGGCAGGTGGAAGGGCTCCTCGGGAGCGTCAGCTCCGCGTCGCTCGCGGCCGTCCACGCGAGACAGCAGAGGCTGCGGGCGCTGGAGGCAGATCCGGCGATGCGTCGGGCGCGGCTGGTGGCCGACGCTTGGTGCTCCGCCTTCGTGTGGCCGAAGCATGCCGGTGGGCCGAAGGCCGTCACCGATGGGGTGGTGAAGTCCCTGGAACGCGGTGAAAGCCTCACCGCCGACACAGCAGCGACCGTGCAGGAGCTCGCCACCGAGTACAAGTTCTTCCACTGGCACGTGGAGTTCCCGCACCTGTTCCGGCCAAGCAGTGACGCCGATGGGCCGGGCTGGGACGGCGGGTTCGACGTCGTCCTCGGCAATCCGCCATGGGAGCACGTGGAGCTCAAGGAGCAAGAGTTTTTCGCAATCCGGGATCCCGACATCGCCAACGCCAGCGGAGCCCGTCGGAAGCGCATGATTAAGGACCTTCCAGCCAACGCCCCCGGCCTGGCTGCCGAGTTTGAGAATGCAAAGCGACACCTGGATTGCACGCGGCACTTCCTGGCAAATTCCGGCCGCTTCCCTCTCTGCGGGCGAGGCAGGGTGAAGACGGACACCGTCTTTGCCGAGCTGGGACGCTCATTGCTTGCCTCCCACGGCAGGTTCGGTTTCGTGCTCCCGACCGGGATCGCCACGGATGCCACGACCCAATACTTCTTCAAGGACCTCGTCCAGAGCGCGAGCATCGTCAGTCTCTACGATTTTGAGAACCGCAAACCACTCTTCGTAGGCGTTGATAGCCGATTCAAGTTCTGTTTACTGACTCTTGCGGGACGGTCGGATCCCGTCGAGCGCGCCGAGTTCGCATTCTTCGCGCACGACCCCTCCGACTTGCTGAAGGAGGACGCACGCTTCGAACTCACCCCAGAAGAAATCCAGCTTCTGAACCCCAACACTGGGACTTGCCCGATCTTCCGGACGCGCCGCGACGCGGAGATCACGCTTAGCATCTATCGGCGTGTGCCGGTACTCATCAACGAGAACGATCCGGTCAACGGCAACCCGTGGGGCATCAGTTTCATGCAGGGCCTGTTCAACATGACTAGCGACTCCCATCTGTTCCACACGCGCGAGGAGCTCGAGGCCGACGGCTGGACGCTGAACGGCAACGTCTTCGAGCGTCCGCTGGCCGCAGCCGAGAGAGAGAGAGAGAGAGAGAGAGAGAACAACTCGGCCGGAGTGGAGCGAATGATGCCGCTCTATGAGGCAAAGATGCTGCACCTGTACGACACCCGGTGGGCCACCTACGATCAGAATGGCTCGATACGAGCGATGACCGAGGACGAGAAGGCACAACATGCGTCGCCGCTTCCCCGCTACTGGGTGGCGGAGAATGAAATCGACCGGAAGCTCGCCGGGCGGTGGGAGAACCAGTGGTTCCTCGGTTGGAGAGACATCTGCCGGGCGACTGATGCACGCACGGTGATCGCTACTGCCTCCCCACGAGTCGGCTACGGGGACAAGTGGCTCCTCGCACTGCCGAGCCGAGGCCGTCGCCAGACTCTCCAAGCCACATGGTCTTCGTTCGCACTGGACTACTGCGCGAGGCAGAAGATCGGTGGCACGTCCATGAAGTTCTTCAGCTTCATGCAGTTGCCTGTACCACGGCCAGAGAACTTCGAATCTCCTTCGATGCCGGATAGGTCCGCCTCACGATGGATCTCACCGCGAGTCGACAGGTTGAACGGGTGGATCGCCGACCCCGACGAGAGGGCGCAGGTGAGGGCTGAGCTGGACGCCCTGATGTTCCACGTCTACGGCATTGGCCGGGACGACGTGTCGTACGTGCTTGATACGTTCCCGATAGTGAAGCGCAAAGACGAAGCGGCGTTCGGCAGCTACCGCACCCAGGACCTCATCCTCAAGGCATATGACGCCCTGGCCCACGCCGAGACGTCGGGCACCCCATACAGAGCGCCCTGGACCCAGGAGGTCTCCTCATGACACAGCACGTCGAGCGAATGCTCCCCTTGTACGAAGCCAAGATGATCCACCAGTTCGATCATCGGTGGGCCACCTACGAGACTGATGGCTCGGTCCGCAACGTCACTCTTGAAGAGAAGCAGGACCCGGACTTCCAAGCCATGCCCCGCTACTGGGTGCGAGAAGGAGTGGTGGATGACCGTATTGGCGCCGCCGAGGTGCTTATTGGCGTGCGCGACATCACCAACAGCACCAACGAACGTTCGGTCATCTCAACGGCATTTCCGCGTAGCGCCGTTGGCAACAACTTGCCGCTCGCTCTGGAGGTAGACGCCGCGCTGCAACTTCGCCTGATCGCGTATCTTAGTTCATTTGCCCTCGACTTCGTTGCCCGGCCGAAGATTGGCGGGGTGCATCTCAACTTCTTCATCGCTAATCAGCTGGCTGTGCCCCACCCACAAGCGCTAGCGGGTTCAACCGGCTGGTGTGCGGACCTCGGCACATGGATCGACCGCCGCGTAGCGTACCTAATTGGACATGGGGCGGATCTCGCCGCGGCGCTGCAAGTTTCACCCCAGACGTTCGACTCCGAGCTTCGTTCATTTGTTCGGGGAGAGCTCGACGCTGCGTTCTTCCACTTACTTGATATCACCCGAGAGGACATCGACTACATCATGGAAACCTTCCCCATCGTCAAGAGGAAGGACATCGTGGTGCACGGCGCGTTCCGGACCAAGGAGCTGATCTTGGAGGCCTACGACGCGATCCAGTCAGCCATCGACGCGGGGCAGTCCTATGAGTCGCCCCTCGACGACGAACTGGCACGTGGGAGGAACGATGCCCGATAAGGACCTCACTCGGCCGCAGCAGTTCGCCGAGACTTTGCTGCACACTCTCCATCGTAAGGGTCCGCTCACCCGCGAAGAGGCGATTGTCCGAGTCGGAGAGCAACTCGACGGGACACTCACCGATGCGGAACGTCAGAGGCTCACTGCCGCGAGACACTCGGAGAGATGGACGAAAGTGCTGCTGCTGGTGGCGCGGCAACTCGAGAGAGAGGGCCTAATCTCCGACGGGATCACCACCTGGTCGCTTACCGAGAAGGGTGACGCCAGCTTTGACGCAACCGGCGGAGATGCACCCGATGTCCCGTGGCACCTGGCGGCGGAGGCAGGCAGCTCTTCAGATGTCATCGATGCCGCGATGACCATGGTTGGCCCGGGTGAGTGGACGACCTTTCGAGAGCTGGGCGCCCTAGCCGGAGTCCGGGGCAACATCGTGGGCAGATGGGCATGGGAACACTGCACCTCCTCCGTTCACCGCCTCCTGGGAGACGCCGGGCGGACTCTTAATCAGACCGGGTTCGGGGAGAGAACCCAGCAGGAAATCCTTCAAGAGGAGGGGGTGGATTTCGAGGCCACCGGACTAGCTCGTGAGGAGTATCACCTCAGATTGGAGGATCTCCGCGAGCTTCTGGAGACAAGTGGAGTGCTGCTAGGTCTCCCCAGGAGGGCATGGTTGGTGCGGGGGTCTTCGGTGGACGGTCACGATCTCATCCCCACTTGGCTGCGGGACGGGTTTGCTTCCCTGCGCGCTGCGAAGCTCCGGGAGGTGGATGGAGGGATCAGTCGCGCGGAGCTGAAGGAGATCGTCGACGAGGACTACTCGCAGACGTCCTATGCCGCTAAGGCGGCCAAGCTGGACGAATTCCACGCGTTTCTCTCCCGCATGAGGGCGGGCGACATCGTGGCCAGCACCAGCCAGGGCAAGCTCTACGTCGGCACGGTCTCCGGACCAGCGGAGTATGTGGCGTCGCCGAGCGGCTTGTCGAATCTGCGTCGCGACGTCGACTGGTCGCCGGTCGGGCATGACTACGGTGATCTCGCCCCTGAGATCAAGGCACGCCTCCAGATCCAGTACGACGTGGTGGAGATGACCCAGCAGCTGGATCTGCTCGACGAGATGTTGGCGCCGCCGTCGGCTGTGGACGAGAGTCCGGCGCCGGTTGGGCGTGAACTGGTGCTCCCTGACGCTTCCGATGAGCTGGCCGAACAGCTGCATGTGGATCGGGCATGGCTTCAGGAGTGCGTCGATCTGCTTCGCGACCGGCCGCAGCTCATCTTCTACGGCCCGCCCGGCACGGGGAAGACATTCATCGCGCAACATCTCGCCGCGCATCTGGCCGGGGACAACGTGCGGCTCGTGCAGTTCCATCCCGCGTACTCGTACGAGGACTTCTTCGAGGGTTACCGGCCGCTGGAGGAGGGCGGGTTCAAGCTCAAGCCTGGGCCGCTGCGGAAGGTGGTCGACGCGGCGCGCGACAACCCGTCGACGCCGTACTTCCTCCTCATCGACGAGATCAACCGCGGGAACCTGGCCAAGATCTTCGGCGAGCTGTACTTCCTGCTCGAGTACCGCAACCAGAACGTCGACCTGCTCTACGCCACCGACGACGACATCGGCTTCACGCTGCCAGAGAACGTCTTCATCATCGGCACGATGAACACAGCAGACCGGTCCATCGCCTTGGTGGACGCGGCGATGCGCCGACGCTTCGCGTTCGTGCCGCTGCACCCCTCCGAGGCGCCCACACGTGACGTCCTGCGCCGCTGGCTCGCCGCCACCGGCCGCGACGGCGGGGTGGCCGACCTGCTCGACGAGCTCAACCGGAGGATCGAGGATCCCGATTTCAGGATCGGCCCGTCCTACTTCATGCGCGATGCCGTGCATGCCGACGGCGGGCTTGAGCGGGCATGGCGGACGGCGATCCTGCCGCTCCTGGAGGAGCACCACTACGGCGACGGGATGGACGTGCGCCAACAGTACGGGCTCGAGGCGATCCGCGCTCGGGTTGCGAAGCAGAGCGACGACGCGGTGACGAGCGATGGCGACCAGCCCGCTGATCCTGCGTGAGGGGGAACCGGCGCGGGTCGTCGAGCTGAGCCGAACGACGGCGGAGGCGATAGCTGCGGCGGGTGTCGCGGTGGTGACGCCGACGTTGGATCCCAGCCGTTGGGAGGTGACCGCGGGCAACCAGGTGGGAGTCGCGCGCGTCAACGGGCTGCAGGTGGTGATCCAGCCGAAGATCGACATCAACCGCCTCGTGTTCCTCATGGGCTACGCGCTGCGCCCGAACCATTGGCGAGGAGACCTCGTAACGCTCGACCCCGAACTCGAACTCCCAGAAGCGCTGGCCGAAGCATTCCTCGCCCTGGCCAGGAGGGCGCTGGACCAGGGGCTGCTCAAGGGCTACGTCACAGTGGAGGAGAGCCTGCCGGTGCTGCGGGGCCGGATCCGGGAGTCGGAACAGCTCCGACGAAGGTTCGGCCGCTCAGTCCCACTTGAGGTGCGTTACGACGAGTACAGCGTCGACATTCCGGAGAACCAGCTCCTGTTGGCCGCGGTGGAACGGCTGCTGCGGACTCCGGGCGTTGGGGTGCGGCACCGCGGGGGGTTGCAGCGGTTGCGGGTGCTCCTGGCTGACGTGTCGCCACCTCCTCGGGGGACGGCCCCGGCGTGGAGGCCGAGCCGGTTGAACGCGCGGTACGTGCCAGCGCTGGAACTGGCGGAGCTGATCCTCGCGGGGCGTTCGTTCGAACAGCGGGTCGGCGACGTCGTCGTCACCGGCTACCTGCTCAACATGGCGAAGATCTTCGAGGACTTCGTGACGGTGGCGCTGCGAGAGGCGTTCCGGCCGTACGGGGGACGGTCGCGCCTGCAGTATGCGACTCATCTCGATGAAGGCGACATGGTGCCGGTGAAGCCAGACTTCGTGTGGCTGGAGGAGGGCGTGCCGCGCGTGCTTGTCGATGCTAAGTACAAGTCGGAAAAGCCAAGCGGCTTTCCGCAAGCCGACCTGTACCAGATGCTGGCGTATTGCACGGTGCTCGGGCTGCCTGAGGGACATCTGGTGTACGCGAAGGGCAACGAAGAGGCGCGGACGCACATTGTCCGCAGGGCTGGCGTGCGGATCCTTGCTCACACATTGGACCTGAAGGCGTCCCCCAGCCAGCTGATATCAACCGTAAGGGCGCTCGCTTTCCAGCTACGAGGCGCCTCGACCGTAGCCTCTAGGTGAGGCATGCCGGCCCGCCCAAGCTCCGTCGAGTGACTTGGTGATCGTGTGGGTGCGCGATGCCCTTGGCTCTCTCGGTGACGACTGGTCTCGAATTCACCTCTCGAGTTCACCCGCTAGGTGTACCCGGTCAGCAGGTGCGGATCACTCGCGATGGCCGAGAGATCCTCACGGGGCCACGACACATGCACACAGCCGCCTATTGGGGCCCCCAACCGTTCGGCTACTCAAGATGCACAGTCGAGGAGGACCTTTGCAAACTTGTCAGAATCCGCACGTGACGCCGTTCCCGCGGTCAGACCAGCCTCCAGTTCGACAAATTCTCCCAGTGAGAACTCATCTTCAACGGCTTCCAGACACTTCGAGCACATGGAACTGGTAGCTCCTGGCTGTGCAACGCATGCGTCCAGGAAGTTCGTCCGAACTTCGGCTGGATAATCATTCTCCGGTGTTGACCCGCCACAGGCGCTGAGGCCGAGGAGCAATACTGCGCCGATCATCAGAGCATTGGCGGCTTTTACGCTGAGTTTTTTCCCCATGAGCGGAGATTATCGGACTCTCCCTGCCGGCACGCATTTTGCATCACTATTCATTAAGTTAGTAATCGTTGAAGGCCGGCCTATTCCCACTCCCTCGGGCCTAACTAGCTAAAGAGTCAACAAAGTCCATGCCATCAGCGCGGCTCGGGGTCGCTCATAACAGAGACATGTGCGCGGCGAGGCCGGTCAGGCGCGCGCGCTTTGACCACCTCGCGATATTTGCTGAGTGAGTTCTCACTCACTACACTCGATCCGTGACCCGCGCGACACCCATGCCCCCACAGGAGCGACGCGCCTCCCTCGTAGAGGCGACACTCCCCCTCCTCCTCCAACACGGCCCCTCCCTCACCACCAAGCAAGTGGCGGAGGCCGCCGGCGTGGCCGAGGGCACCATCTTCCGTGCCTTCACCTCGCTCCCCGACCTCATCGCCGCCACCACGCGTGAGGCGCTCTCCGCCCAGCGGCTGCAGCGCGACATCGCCGCCGTCGAACCAGGCGACACCCTCCTCTCGAAGTCGCACGCAGCCATCGCCATCCTCACCCAGCGCATGGCCGACGTCCGCAACCTCCTCCACACCGTCCACCACAGCCAGGAGTCCGACGGTGGGGCCTGCCTCCGCGACGAACTCGAAGCACGCCGGGACGAACTCGAGGCCTGGCTCCTCGGCCAGCTCGAGCCCCACGTCGACGAACTCTCGATCGAGCCCCAGGCCTACGTCGAATTCCTGCGCACCATCGCGCTGGGCCACGTGTTCAACTACACGCACGGCTCCGCAGCCCTCACCCCCGAAACCCTCGCCTCCCTCGCCCTCTCCGGCGCCCGAAAGGCCAACTAATGCTCTCCCGCCTGGCGCGGCTCATCAACCGCTATATCCGCCCCTACTGGGGCCTTCTCTCCATCGTGATCGTGCTGCAGACCATCGCCACCATCATGAGCCTCTACCTCCCCACCCTCAACGCCCGCATCATCGATGAGGGCGTCGTGAAGGGCGACCCCGGCTTCATCTGGGGCACCGGCGGCATCATGCTGCTGCTGTCGGCCGTCCAGGGCGCCGCGCAGATCGGCGCTGTGTGGGCCGGCGCGAACGCCGCCATGCAGTTCGGCCGCGACGTCCGCACCGCCATCTTCAACCGCGCGCTGAGCTTCTCCACACAGGAGCTCAACAAGTTCGGCGCCCCGTCGCTGATCACCCGCAACACCAACGACGTGCAGCAGGTGCAGATGCTGGTCCTCATGACCGCGGTCATGCTGGTCTCGGCACCCATCACCATGGTGGGCGGCGTGTTCATGGCGCTGCGTGAAGACGCCGGCCTGTCCTGGATCATCCTGGCCGCCGTCGTCATCCTGGGCATCGGCATCGTCGTGCTCATCGTCAACATGGGGCCGCTGTTCGAGAAGATGCAGAAGCGCATCGACTCCCTCAACCGCGTGCTCCGCGAGCAGATCACCGGCATCCGCGTCGTGCGCGCGTTCGTCCGCGAACCCCACGAGGCAGTCCGCTTCGAGAAGACCAACGCCGAACTGGTGGACGTCACCACCAAGGTGGGCCGCCTCATGGCCTTCCTCTTCCCCTTCGTCGGGTTCATCATGAACATCTCGACGGTGGGCGTGATGTGGTTCGGTGCGCACCGCATCGAATCCGGCGACATCCAGATCGGCCAGCTCACCGCGTTCATCGCCTACCTCATGCAGATCCTCATCTCCGTGATGATGACCACCATGCTCCTGGTGATGGCGCCCCGCGCCGCCGTCTCCGCAGACCGCATCATGGAGGTCCTCGACACCGAGTCCTCCGTCGCGCCGCCGGCCCACCCGCAGCAGGCGACCATGGCGCGCGGCAACGTAGTCTTCGACGGCGTGAGCTTCGCCTACCCGGGCGCCGAGGCCCCGGTCATCAAGGACGTCTCCTTCACGCTCACCCCCGGCAAGACCACCGCGATCATCGGCTCCACCGGCGCCGGCAAGTCGACGCTCATCAACCTCATCCCCCGCCTGTTCGACGCGACGGGCGGCCGCGTCCTCGTCGACGGCGTGGACGTGCGCGACTACGACCCGGACGACCTCTGGGCCCGCATCGGCCTCATCCCCCAGAAGCCGTACCTGTTCACCGGCACGGTGGCCAGCAACCTGCGCTACGGCAAGCCGGACGCCACCGACGACGAACTGTGGGAGGCGCTCACCGTCGCCCAGGCCGCGGATTTCGTCCGTGAACGCGATGGGCAGCTCGAGTCGAGCATCGTCCAGGGCGGCACCAACGTGTCCGGCGGTCAGCGCCAGCGCCTCGCCATCGCCCGCGCGTTGGTGAAGAAGCCCGGCGTGTACGTGTTCGACGACTCCTTCTCCGCGCTCGACGTCGCCACCGACGCCCGGCTCCGCGCCGCGCTCGCGCCTGTGACGCGGGAATCGTCGGTGCTGGTGGTCGCCCAGCGCATCTCCACCATCACCGCCGCCGACGAGATCCTGGTCATGGACCACGGGCAGATCGTCGGCCGCGGCACCCACGAAGAGCTCCTCGAGAGCAACCCGACGTATCAAGAGATCGTCGAATCCCAGCTCAGCGCGGAGGAGGCGGCCTGATGACCGACACGACCACCACCCAGAACCCCGACGACGACATGGCCCTGCCCGTCAAGGCCAACGAGCGCCCCAAGCACGGCCCCGGCCGCCAGATGGGACCTGGCGGCCACGGCATGGGCACCGGAGAGAAGGCCGCCAACTTCGGCGTCTCCGCCAGGCGCCTCATCCGCAACCTCGCCCCGCAGCGCGTCGCCATCATCACCGCCATCGTGCTGGGCACGTTGTCGGTGGCGCTGGCCGTCGTCGGCCCGAAGATCCTGGGCCTGGCCACCGACAAGATGCTCGAGGGCATCATCGGCAAGCAGTTCCCGGCCACGGCCACCAAGGAACAGATCATTCAGGGCGCCGAGTCGCAGGGCCAGACCGAGCTCGCCGACCTGCTGCGCAACCTCAACTTCACCCCCGGCGAAGGCATCGATTTCGGCGCCATCGGCACCATCCTGCTGCTGGTTCTGGGGCTGTACGTGGCGTCCTTCGCGTTCTCCTACCTCCAGGGCTGGATCCTCAACGGCGCCGTGCAGCGCACCATCTACGACATGCGCCAGCGCGTCTCCGCCAAGCTGGACAGGCTGCCGCTGCGCTACTTCGACAAGCAGCCCCGCGGCGAGGTGCTCAGCCGCGTCACCAACGACATCGACAACGTGTCGCAGACGCTGCAGCAGACGCTGTCGCAGCTGCTCAACTCGCTGCTGATGGTCGTCGGCGTGCTGATCATGATGTTCTGGATCTCGCCGACGCTGGCACTCGTCGCCCTGGTCAGCATCCCGGTGGCCGTGCTCATCACGGCCATCATCGGCAAGCGCTCCCAGAAGCTGTTCGCGCAGAACTGGAAGTCGACGGGTGAGCTCAACGCCCACATCGAAGAGGCGTTCACGGGCCACGCGCTGGTGAAGGTGTTCGGCCGCCAGAAGGAGGTCGAGGCGGTCTTCGCCGAGCGCAACGACGAGCTGTACAAGGCCGGCTTCGGCGCGCAGTTCATCTCCGGCATCATCATGCCGCTGATGTTCTTCGTCGGGAACCTCAACTACGTGGTGATCGCGGTGCTTGGCGGCCTGAGGGTCGCCACGGGCCAGATGAACATCGGCGACGTGCAGGCGTTCATCCAGTACAGCCGCCAGTTCACGCAGCCGCTGACCCAGGTGGCGTCGATGGCCAACCTCATGCAGTCGGGCGTCGCCTCCGCTGAGCGCGTCTTCGAACTGCTGGACGCCGAAGAGATGACCGGGCTCGACACCTTCGCCGAGTCTGGCCAGGCGCAGAGCGCGGGCCAGTCGGGAGCGCCCGTCAACGTGACGGGCCGCGTCGAGTTCGAGCACGTCGACTTCTCGTACTCCCCCGACAAGCCGCTGATCCGCGACCTGTCCCTGACCGCCGAGCCCGGCCAAACCGTCGCCATCGTCGGCCCCACCGGTGCCGGCAAGACGACACTGGTCAACCTCATCATGCGGTTCTACGACCTCGACAGCGGCCGCATCACCATCGACGGCGTGGACATCGCCATGCTCCCGCGTGGCGAGGTCCGCCGGAACATCGGCATGGTGCTGCAGGACACCTGGCTGTTCGGCGGGACGATCTGGGACAACATCGCCTACGGCCGCCCGGACGCTACTCCGGAAGAGATCATCGAGGCCGCCAAGGCCACGTTCGTCGACCGCTTCGTGCACTCGCTGCCGGACGGCTACGACACGGTGATCGACGAGGAGGGCTCGAACGTGTCCGCGGGCGAGAAGCAGCTCATCACGATCGCCAGGGCGTTCCTGGCCGACCCCGCGCTGCTCATCCTCGACGAGGCCACCAGCTCCGTGGACACGCGCACCGAGCTGCTGCTGCAGCACGCCATGGCGGCGCTGCGGACCGGCCGGACGTCGTTCGTGATCGCCCACCGGTTGTCCACCATCCGCGACGCGGACCTCATCCTCGTGATGGAGGACGGGGCCATCGTCGAGAAGGGCAACCACCACGAACTGCTGGCAGCCGAGGGTGCGTATTACGACCTGTACCAGTCGCAGTTCGCGGCGGCGATCGAGGACTAACGGGTAGATCCGCGCACCGCTGGGGCGCGCCGGAACCCCCGGGCATAGGGGGCCTGACTCAGGCCCTCACGGGCCCGGGGGTTCCTTCGTTCTGAACTGGGCCCACCCTTTGGGGTGGTTTTCGGGGCGAGACGCTGGCTCGATCAGTTTTGTCAGTGCGTTCTTATTTAATGGTACGTATGAACGAGACGCGCGAAGTGTTGCTGCAGGGCATGGCTGCCCTGTGGCAGGACATCGGCTCGCTGGGCCTGGACCCGGCAGCCGACGTCCAGCGTCGCGCCCAACTCGCGGCACTGTTGGACGAGGTCCAGGCGCAGGCCGCGGGCGCCCGGCTGCGGCTCCTGCACGACGCCCGGTTGGCAGCCGACGACGCGTTGGTCGAGGGATTGCGGCAGTCGGTGCGCACCACCACCGCCCAGGCCACCGCATCGTTGAAGCTCGCCATGGATCTCGGGGAGCGGTTCCCGCTGATCGCGGCCGCGTTGAACAACGGGGATATCTCGTTGGCGCAGGCCGAAGCGATCATCTCCGGGCTACGGAAACTGCCCAATGCTGTGACCCGTGCGGAGTTGGTGAAGTGCCAGGAATCGGTGCTGGCGGAGGTTCATGCGCTGGGCCCGGACGAGTTGCGGGAGCTGGCCAGTCACGTGTTCCGGGTGATCGACCCCGACGGCGCCGACGCCGAAGACAAGAAGAGACTCGACGCCCAAGACCGCGCCGCCCACCGCAACCGGTACCTCACCATCACCCCGGACCATCACGGGTCGTCCCGCTTCACCGGCCTGCTGCCCACCGCCCAGGTAGAACTACTCTCCGCCCAACTGGACGCGGTGACGCCGCCAGCATCCTCGTACCGCGACTCCGATGAACCCTCGGATCCGGCCGTCCGCCGCGCGGACGCGTTGATGATCCTGGTCCACACCGCCGCCGCCACCGGGAAGCTCCCCGCCCACGGCGGGGACCGGCCACAGGTCCACATCACCGTCAACTACGACACCCTGCTCACCGGGCTGGGACGCGTCGACGTGCTCGGCGGCCACGGCCAGGGCGGCCTATCCGCCGCCGACGCCAGACATTTGGCCTGCGACGCGGACCTGATCCCCGTCGTACTCGGCACCAAATCCCAACCCCTGGACGTGGGCCGCAAACACCGCCTGTTCCCCGCCGGGACCCGCACAGCCCTCACCCTCCGCGACGGGGGCTGCGCATTCCCCGGCTGCACCGCCACACCACGCGCCTGCGAAGCCCACCACATCATCCCCTGGTGGGCAGGCGGAACCAGCTGTCTAGGCAATGCGGTCCTTTTGTGTCCACACCACCACCGGCTGGTCGAACCAGACCCACACCAATCAACCGAATCACAGTGGCAGGTCCACCTCGATCCGGCCACCGGAAAGCCGTGGTTCACCCCACCCCGACACGTGGACCCGGCCCGGAGACCCAGGCAACACCGAAGGCACCTCCTGCGCGAACACCTCGTCTCCTCGGCCAAGGCACCACCCTGCCCAGACGAACCCGACACCGCCGAACCGGTAGGCCCCGAGGCCGTAGTCACCGAGCATCAACCCGATGGCGGGCCTGCAGACGTCAGCAAGCTCGAGGACCTCATCGCCCGAACAGCCGCAATCTGGCAACCGGCTTGAGGCGGCGCTCTCCCACGCAGTGGGGACGTGCCCCGGGAGCCATGCCCTCTCCTCGACCTGCCGCTGCGGGCTGGCTCAGGGAGCGAGAACGTACGCGATGACGAGCGCGCTGGCGGCCACGCTGGCGGCCGCCCAGGCCTGGGGGCGGCAGCTCGCGGGGTACGGCATCGGGCTTAGGACCTCGTCACGTCCCGTGCCTCGCAGGACGTCTCGGGCGACTGCTGGGTTTGACGCCGTCCTTCGCCTCAAAGTCAGCGCTGGGCGCAGCAGTGACGGCCGGCTGGGTTTGAAGCCCTACCGCGACTTGATTAGTTTAACTTTCAACCGTATGCTGGAGACATGACTCTCGCACCCGAAACGCACATGGGCCGCCTCGAGCTGCGCGTCCGAGACCTGAAGCAGCAGCTCGCCTTCTACACCGACGGCGTGGGCCTCGTCCCGCTCTCGGACGCGCCCGGCGCCGTGACGCTCGGCCTGGGTCAGACCCCCATCGTCCGCCTCACCGAATCCCGCGACCTGCGCTCCGCGCCGCGTAGCGCCGCCGGCCTGTTCCATACAGCCGTGCTGTACAACGAGCTGCCGGACCTGGCCCGCACCCTGGTGTCGATGTACACCAAGTACCCCGAGACCTATGCCGGCACGGGCGACCACCTGGTGTCGCAGGCGTTCTACTTCACAGACCCGGAGGGCAACGGCGTCGAGCTCTACCACGACCGCCCCCGCGACGAGTGGACCTGGATCGGCGACCAGGTGCAGATGAGCACCCTCTACATCGACCCCGAGAAGTTCGTGCGCACCCACCTCACGGACCAGCCCACCAGCCAGGCGGGCGAGCTGGGCCACGTGCACCTTCAGGTGGGCGACGTGGCGTCGGCCCAGAAGTTCTACGTCGACGCGCTGGGGTTCAACCAGACGTTCTTGCTGGGCGGCCAGGCGCTGTTCGTGTCCGCCGGCGGCTACCACCACCACATGGCGATGAACGTGTGGAACTCCGCCGGCGCCGGCCCCCGCGCCAACACGCTGGGCATGGGTGTCGTGGACATCCTCGTGCCCACCGTCGACGAGGTCGCCAAGGCCGAGGAGCGCCTGCGCTCGGCCGGATTCACCCCCACGCACGACGGCCGCACCCTCACGGTGCTCGACCCGTGGCGCAACGAGATCCGCCTCACCGCAGACGTCTGACGAACCCAGGGAGACCCCCAAATCTAGATTCGGTGTCACTCATGACCCCAGATCTGGATTTGGCATCCCGGGGCCCGCGATAGCCCCCATAGCGGCCCTCAGCGCGCAAGAATGGGTCATCCTCCCGAAAGGACTCCCCATGACCGATCTCTGGAGCCAGGACCCCCGGTACGCGCTGCGGGTCACACCCGATTTCGACCTGGCCACGTTCGACCGCAACTCCACCCCGGGCTGGGAGGGCAGCAAAGACGACGCCGAGGAGTACATCGCCGGCAACGAGAAGCTGCTGAACGAGCTCCAGGAACGGTTCTTCGCCCACGGTCGCTCCGGCGGCACGAAGAAGATCCTCGTCGTGGTGCAGGGCCTCGACACCGCGGGCAAGGGCGGCATCGCCCGCCACGTCTTCGGGCTGTTCGACCCCCAAGGCATCCGGCTCACCAGCTTCGGGGTGCCCACCGAGGAGGAGCGCGCCAACCACTACCTGTGGCGCGTCGAGAAGGCCCTCCCCCCGCCCGGCCTCATCGGGCTGTTCGACCGCTCCCACTACGAGGACGTGCTCGTGGTGCGGGTGGACGGCATCGTGGAGGAGGACGTCTGGTCCAAGCGCTACGACGAGATCAACGAGTGGGAGCAGAAGCTCGTCGACGACGACACCGTGGTGTTGAAGTTCGCCATGATGGTCTCGAAGGACGAGCAGGCCAAGCGACTGATGGAGCGCATCGACCGGCCGGACAAGCGGTGGAAGTACAACCCCGGCGACCTCGACACCCGAGCCAAGTGGGACGAGTTCCAGGAGGCCTACGCGGACGTCTTCCGCCTCACCAGCACCGGCTACGCGCCGTGGATGGTGTTGCCGGCGGACCGGAAGTGGTACTCCCGGTTGGCGGTCACCGAGATCCTGCTGCGCACCCTCATCGACATGAACCTGCGCTGGCCGGAGCCCGAGGAGGGGTGGACGCCGGAGCGGGAACGCGCCCGCCTGGCGGAGACCATGAGCACCGAGGCGCTGGCCGAGGATTTCGCCGACACCGAGGAGACCGTGCGCGACGCGATCGACAACAGCCTCGAAGTGTCCGAGGACGCGGCCCGGATCCGCACCCAGGCCGAGCCGCAGGACGTGCGGGAGACCGCCGTCGCGGACGTGGAGGCGAAGCGGGCAGCGCTCCTGGCGGATCTCGACGCGACGCTGGCGCACAAGAGGGAGTTGCTCGACCAACGCGGTAGCGGCGTCGGGGAATAGGTCTTAGACGAGTTCGACGGGGCGTTCCAGCGCGGTGCGCTCGTCGTCGGGCAGGTACCCCATCAGCAGCCTCAACGCGTCCACGCGGACGGAGCTCTCGACGCCGTCGATCTGGCGCAGCATGTCTGCGGCGATGACCTCTGCCTGCGTGCTGCGCGGCGTGTACTGCCATGCGCGGGCGACCAGCTCGCGGTCCACCAGTTCCTTCTTCGCCAGACGGTCGAGCACGGTCATCACAGTCGTGTACGCGAGCTCCCGCTCTTCGGAGAGCTTGGCGTGCACGTCGGCGACACTCATGGGCGCTTGTGCGGCCCAGAGCACCTCCATCACACGCTGCTCGAGTTCACCCCTGGATGACATGGGCCAAGCATAGGCGCTACTCGCCCCAGTTTTAGCGACAGGTTGTCGAAGTACGACGCAAAGTAGTACCGTGCGGCCATGGATCCTGTGATTCTCGCACGGTGGCAATTCGGGATCACCACCGTCTACCACTATCTCTTCGTCCCCATCACGATCGCCATGTCAATGCTCGTGGCCGTCCTCCAGACACTGTGGGTGCGCACCGGCAAGGACGCCTACCTGCGCCTCACCAAATTCTTCGGCAAGCTCTTCCTGATCAACTTCGCGTTGGGTGTCGTGACCGGCATCGTGCAGGAGTTCCAGTTCGGCATGAACTGGTCCGAGTACTCGCGCTTCGTCGGCGACGTCTTCGGGGCGCCGCTCGCACTCGAGGCGCTGCTGGCCTTCTTCCTCGAGTCCACGTTCCTGGGCCTGTGGATCTTCGGCTGGGACAAGCTCCCCAAGTGGCTGCACCTCATGGCCATCTACATGGCCGCGTTCGGCACCATGCTGTCGGCGGTGTTCATCCTCGCGGCGAACTCGTGGATGCAGCACCCCGTCGGAACCATCTTCAACAACGGCCGCGCAGAACTCGACGGCGTCGACGGCTTCCTCCAGGTGCTGACGAACCCGGTGTTCCTCGTCACGTTCCCCCACGTCATCTTCGCTGCCTACATGGTGGCCGGCGGCCTGCTGGCCGCCATCGGCGGCTGGCACCTGGCCAGGATCAACCGCGACGGCGAGGCCAAGGCCGGCGACACGCAGGCCTACCGGTTCGCCACCAAGTTCGGCGCCTGGGTGCTGCTCGTGGCCTCCGTCGGTGTCATCTTCACCGGCGACCTCCAGTCCAAGATCATGACCGAGGTGCAGCCCATGAAGATGGCCGCCGCCGAGGGACTGTTCTACACGGAGGAGAACGCCTCGTTCTCCATAGTGACGATCGGCAACCTGGAGGGCACGGAGGAAGTCTTCGCCATCAAGATCCCCGGCCTGCTGTCCACCCTCTCGGGCCACGAAACGGTCAAGGGCATCAACAACCTGCGCGACGAGTACGCCGCCAACGGCTTCCAGCGCTTCGACGAGACCAAGACCACGCTCCAGACCCAGTACGCGGCCGAACTCCAGGCCAACTACGAGGTGGACCCCATGCCCAACGTGGCCGTGTCCTACTGGACCTTCCGGCTCATGATCGGCCTGGGCTTCATCGGCATCGCGATCGCGGCCTTCACCCTATGGAGCGTGCGCAAGGACCGCCTGCCGAAGTACAGCCTGCTCTGGACGCTGCTCATGTTCGCCATGCCGCTGCTGCCGCTGTTCTCCAACTCGTTCGGCTGGATCTTCACCGAGATGGGCCGCCAGCCGTGGCTGGTCGCCGGCGTGCTGCCCACCCAGGCAGGCGTCTCCGCCTCCGTCTCGGCGGGCGAGGTGCTGTTCTCCATGATCGTGTTCACCCTCCTCTACGGCGGCCTGGCCGTCCTCGAGGTGTGGCTGTTCCTCAAGTACGCGAAGGCCGGTCTCCCAGAGGTCGCCCCCGTCGAGGTACAGACGGATGCCGACGCCCCGATGAGCTTCGCTTACTGACAGGTTGAGACATGTTGAATCTGCTTGAAACCACCGTTCAGACCCCGATCCTCGTGGCCGTCTGGTTCGTCCTGGTCGCCGTCCTCTGGATCGGCTTCTTCTTCCTCGAAGGCTTCGACTTCGGCGTGGCCATGCTCATCCCCGTGTTCGGCAAGAACGAGAAGGAGAAGCGCGTCATCGTCAACACCATCGGCCCCCTGTGGGACGGCAACGAGGTGTGGCTGCTGACCGCGGGCGGCGCGATGTTCGCCGCCTTCCCCGGCTGGTACGCGACGACGTTCTCCGCGTTGTACCTGCCGCTCCTGCTCGTGCTCGTCGGGCTGATCCTGCGTGGCGTGGCGTTCGAGTACCGCTCGAAGCACCACGACTCGAAGTACCGCTCGATGCTCGACTGGTTCGCCACCATCGGCTCCTTCATCCCGTCGCTGGTGCTCGGTGTGGGCTTCGCCAACTTCGTCGTGGGTCTGCCGCAGGCCACCGTCGACACCCCCGTGGGGCCGGCGCCGCTGTTCGACGGCACCTTCTGGGGCCTCTTCGGGCCGTTCGCCCTGCTCGGCGGCGTGCTGCTCGTGGTGCTGTTCCTGGTGCACGGTTCGATGTTCCTGGCACTGAAGACCAGCGGCATCATCCACGACCGGGCCAAGGCGTTCGCGTCGAAGGTCGGCTGGCTGGCCGCTGCGCTCGTCGCGCTCTTCGTGATCGGGCAGAACATCTTCTGGCCGGCCACCTCCGAGTTCGGCGACTTCTCGATCTACGCCTGGGTGGCCGGGGCGGTCGCGATCATCGCGATCGTGGCGGGCACGCTGCTGATCACCAAGGGCCGTGACGGCTGGGGCTTCATCTCCACCGGCATCACCGTGGTGGCGCTGTTCGTCGGGATCTTCCTGAAGATGTACGGCAACCTGGGCTTCGCCCAGAACGAGACCATCGCCATCGGCGAGCGCCTCACCATGCTCTCGGCCGCGTCGTCGCCCACCACGCTGACCATCATGACCTGGGCAGCGGTGATCTTCGTTCCCATCGTGATCGCCTACCAGAGTTGGAGCTACTACGTCTTCAGTAAGCGGATCTCGACGAAGAACATCCCCGACGAGGTCCACGTGGCCGCCTGACTCGGATCCGCCTTGCGGAAACGTCCCGGTCCGCCCACATTCGGGCGATCGGGACGTTTCCGCAAGGTCAAGTTTCACAACCCTGATACCCATGGGGGTATTCTGAGTCCGTGCGCAAGTTATTCCTCGCCCTGATCCTGGCCCTGACAGCCCTCCTCGCCGCGTGCGGTGACGAGGCCCCCTCCGAGTTCCCCGCCGACGCCGTCTTCCTCGACGTGCGGACCCCCGACGAGTACGACGCCGGGCACGTCGACGGCGCCCGCAACATCGACTTCTACGCCCCTGACTTCGCCGACCAATTGGCGGAGCTGCCCCGGGACGCCACCTACGTCGTGTACTGCCAGAGCGGCAACCGCTCCGGCCAGGCCAAGGCGGCGATGGACGAGTTGGGCTTCACCGACGTCATCGACGGCGGGGCGTACTCCAGCCTGAGCTGACCCGCCCTGACCGGGTCCAGCCCACATTCCCCTGTGTGGAAGGATGATTGAGTGGCCGGACCCATCCATCCCAGACTCCTGAAGCGCGCCGAGGCGACCCGCAGGTTCCTGGTGGCCACGGTGGTCGTCGGCGTGGTCACGGCGGGGCTGCTGATCGCTCAGGCCAGGCTCATCGCCGACTGGGTCACCCTGGCGTTCGACACCGGCGGCTTCCCATCCGGCTGGGGCACCGCCCTGGTGCTGCTGCTCCTCGTGTTCCTCGGCCGCGGCCTCCTGTCCTGGCTCAACTCGTGGCTGGCGCACCGCAGCGCGGCCTCCGTGAAGTCGACGCTGCGTCGCGACGTGCTGGCGGCCAGGCTGGCCACCCCGGTGGGGGCCACGTCGTCGGCGTCCCTGCTGCGCACCGTCACGCAGGGCCTGGACGCGCTCGACGGCTACTTCAGCAAGTACCTCCCCCAACTCGGCCTGGCCGTCACCGTGCCGCTGCTCGTGGGCGGCACCATCCTGCTGGCAGATTGGCAGTCCGCGCTGATCATCGCGTTCACCCTGCCGCTCATCCCGGTGTTCATGGCGCTGATCGGGTGGACGACGGAGAAGGCCACGCGGCATTCGTACTCGGTGGCAGACCGGCTGGCCAACCACTTCGGCGACCTCATCAGCGGCCTCCCCACGCTGCAGGCGTTCGCGCGGGCCCGGGCCCAGAAGCGCGGCGTGGACCTCACCGAGGAGCAGTACCGCGGCGCCACCATGAAGGTGCTCTACATCTCGTTCCTGTCGGCGTTCGCGCTGGAGTTGCTGGCGTCGCTGTCGGTGGCGATCGTCGCGGTCACGGTGGGCTTCCGGCTGGTGTACGGCGACGTCGACTTCACCACCGCCCTCTTCGTCCTCATTCTCGCGCCGGAGGCCTTCCTGCCCGTGCGGCAGGTGGGCGTGCACTTCCACGACTCGGCCGACGGCATCGCGGCCGCCGATGCCGCGTTCGAGGTGATCGACGCGGCCCCGACGCATGCGGGAACGCTGCCGGCCCCGGCGGGCGCCCTCGTCCTGGACGCCGTCTCGTTCACCTATCCCGGAGCGGCCGAGCCCGCCGTCGACCGGCTCGACCTGCGGGTGGAGCCCGGCGAGGTGGTGGCGCTGAGCGGGTCCTCGGGGGGAGGGAAGTCCACGACGTTGGCCATGACCATGGGCTTCCTCGCGCCGGATTCCGGCACTGTGTCCGTGGGCGGCGTCTCCCTGGCGGACATCGACCTGGCCTCGTGGCGCGCCCAGGGGGCGTGGGTGGCGCAGGAACCGGGGCTGGTCAACGGGACCGTCGGCGACAACGTCGCGCTCGGCCACCCCTCGGCCCCGAAGGCAGAGCTCGCCCGCGCGCTGGCCGACGCGGGCGCTGATTTCGGCCTCGACAAGCACGTGGGCGACGACGGCGAGGGCCTGTCCGCCGGCGAGCGGCGCCGCGTCGCGCTGGCCCGCGCGTTGGTGCGGATCAGGCTCGGCGGCGCGCGGCTGCTCGTGCTCGACGAGCCGACGGCCGGCCTGGACGCCGCCACGGAGGCGCACGTCATCGGGGCCGTCCGCGCGACGGGCGCCGGGGCCCTCATCGTCAGCCATCGGCCCGCCGTGCTGGCCGCCGCCGACCGCGTGGTGGAGGTGGTGCCGGCATGAGGAAGACGATCCTCCTGGCCCGGGAGTTGATGGACGCGACGCCCAAGGGTCGCCGTCGGTTCCTGCTGGCGGTGCTGCTGGCGATGCTCGCCTCCAGTTCCTCCGTCGCGCTGCTGGGCGTCTCCGCCTGGCTGCTGTCGTTCGCCGCGATGGCGCCGCCGGTGCTGTACCTGCAGGCCGCCGCCGTGGGCGTGCGCGCGTTCGCCATCTCGCGGGGCGTCTTCCGCTACCTGGAGCGCATCGTCGGCCACGACCTGGCGCTGCGCATGCAGACGGCGCTGCGGGTGCGCGTCTACGAGAAACTGGCCGCCACCACCCTGATCGGCAGGCGTCGCGGCGACCTGCTCACGCGCGTCGTGGCCGACGTCACCGCCATCCAGGACCTCGTGGTGCGCGTGGTGATCCCGTTCGTCTCGGCCGCGCTGGTCGTCGTGGCCACCACGGTGATGTTCAGCGTGTTCAACTGGCCCACCGCCCTCGCGCTGCTGGCGACCGCGCTGCTCGCCGGGGTGGTGCTGCCGTGGTGGACCCAGCGGGCCAGCCTCGCCGTCGACCTGGCGGCGGTGCCCACCCGGGGTCGTCTGGCGGACGGCGTGCGCGAACTGGCGCGGACCGCCACGGATCTGGTGGCCTACGGAGCCGAGGCCGCTGCGCTCGACAGGCTGCTGGGGATCGACGATGAACTGCGCCGGCAGGAGGCCCGCGGCGCCTGGATCCGCGGCATCGCGACGGGTGGCCAGCTCGTGGCCTCGGGGCTAGCCGTCGGAGCAGCGCTGTGGTTCGGCACCGGAGCCCTGACGGCCGGAGACCTGGACCCCCGCCTGCTGGCCGTGCTCGTCCTCACCCCGCTGGCGCTACACGAGGTGCTCGGCACCTTCGCGCAGGCGGCGCAGACCTACACCCGGGCGCGCTCCGCGCTCGGCCGCCTCTCCGAGGTGCTGGAGGCCGAGCCTGTCGGCACCGGAGACGTCGTGCCCGGCGAGGGAGCCCCGGGCCTCCTGCTGGAGGACGCGACCATCGGCTGGCCGCTGCCCGATGGCGACTCCGTGGTGGTCCAGGAGCACGTCTCCCTGTCGGTGGCCCCGGGCGAGCGGGTGGCGCTGGTGGGACAGTCCGGCGTCGGCAAGACGACCCTCGCCGCCACCGCCATGGGGCTCATCCCCCCGCTGGCCGGCCGTGTGTCGAGGGGCGGTCGCGTCGGCTACCTGGAGCAGGACGCCCACATCTTCGCCACCACGGTCGCGGAGAATGTGCGCATCGGCGACAAGGACGCCACCGATGGGGCCATCCTCGACGCGCTGGCGAAGGCCGGGCTGCCGATGGACCCGCAGCGACGGCTGGGCGAATCAGGCACGACGATCAGCGGTGGCGAGCGTCGTCGCCTCGCGCTGGCGCGGCTCCTGGTGGGCACGCGGGACCTCATCATCCTCGACGAGCCCACCGAGCACCTGGACCGCGAGACCGCCGACGCGCTGATGCGCGACGTGTGGGCCGCCTTCGCGGACGAGCCCGTCCTGGTCATCACGCACGACCCGGACGTGGTGGCTCTGTGCAGCAGGGTGGTGCGGATGAACCCCGCCAGCGAGTCGGCCTCCCCCGTGGTCAGCGGAAGCTCATAGCCAACTGGCGTCCCGCTTCCCTCGCCACCGCGATGGGGTCCGCCAGGGCGCGCTCACCGGCAAGGTCCCAGAGCGCGACGGCGAGGCCGTGGAAGTCCACCTCCCGGCGGCCGGCCACCAGGGCGACAGGCAGGTCCCTTCCCCGCGCCTCCGCCACCTCGGCAGCAATCTGCCGCACCACGTCGACGGCCTTGCCGCTGAAGCTCTGGGCGTCGAACGAGCCCTCCCCCGTCACCACGAGATCAGCGTCCTCCATGGCTTCGCGCAGCCCGATCGCGTCGGCCACCACCCGGGCGCCGGAGGTGGTGGTGGCGCCCCAGAGCTGCAGCGCGAAGCCTGCACCGCCCGCCGCGCCGGCGCCGGGTGCGTGGGGGTCGCCTCCCACCAACGCGGCCCAGTGCGCGAGGTTGGCGTCCATCTCCTCCACCAGGGAGGCGCCGCCCTTCTGCGGTCCGAACACTGCGGCCGCACCGTCGGGGCCGAGCAGCGGGTTGGTCACGTCGGACAGCACCAGCGCACCGCCTTCGGGCGGCGGCACGACGCCCGCCCACTCCACGGCCGTGATCCCCGGCAGTGCGGCGTTGCCCAACTGCTCCGTGAGCGCGGTCGGCTGGGGTGCGCGTGCCACGCTCAGGCCGAGCGCGACGAGCAGGCCCAGGCCCCCGTCGGTGGAGGCGCTGCCCCCGAGCGCAAGGAGGAGCCGGGTGGCGCCGGCGTCCAGCGCGGCGCGGATGGCCAGGCCGAGGCCGCGGGTGTGCGCCTCGCGCGGCGCCAGATGCCCGATCGTGGTGAGCCCGCAGCAATGGGCCAGCTCCACCACGCCCGTGCCGTCCGGGAGCCGCACCCACGACGCGTGCCGGAGGTCGCCGAGCGCGTCGACGGTGTCGAGCGGCAACCGTTCGGCACTCGCGAGGGTGGCGAACGCGTCGAGGGTGCCCTCCCCGCCGTCGGCCATGGGGCGGATGGTCAGCCGGTCCGCCGGGCGCACGTCGACCCACCCGTCCGCGATCGCGCGGGCGGCCTGGACGGCGGTCATGGTCGACTTGAACGAGTCGGGTGCGATCACCACGCGCATGGACGACGGTAACCCGGAGGGGGTCTACAACGCGAGCACTTCGCGGAAGTCGCCCTCCGACACGCCGGTCGAACGGCGTGGAAACCCCTGGGATGGCGCCCGGCTGCCCACGGTTCGACCCGCTGCCGCGCCCGCCGACAGGCGCCCGCGATCAGCCGCTAGAGTGGCCGGGTGACCGCCCCCGTTTCCACCGATGGACGCCGCCTCAGGGTGGCCCAGTTCATCGATAACTACGGCCCGGGTGCCAACGGCCTGATGTTCGCCGTACAGCAGTTGGAGGGCAACCTGCTCGACGCCGGGCACGAGGTGATCGTCGTCGCCCCCGCCGCGAAAGGGCCCAACCCGCACCACGGCCGCCCCGGCCGCAGCGAGATCCGGCTCCCCTCGGTGCGCGTACCGAAGATGCCCACGCGCGTGGCCAACGGTCGGCACTTCGAGCGCACCATCGACGAGATCGCGAAGCTGAAGCCCGACGTCCTGCACGTGCACGGCTTCGGCACCATCGGTGTGCTCGGCACCTGGGCCGCGCAGCGGCTCGGCATCCCCATGCTGCTGACGTGGCACACCGATTTCGACGCGTACGCAGACCACTATTCGACCGTGTTGCCCCTGCTCACCGGAGTGCTGCGGGCGTGGGCGACGATCACCCGGGGCGACTTCGTCAGCCAGCGCGACATCCGCGCCGCGGAGGTGCGCTACGAGGACCGCGGCCGCTCGACGGCGTCGCTGCTCGCCCTGTGCCAGAAGATGCTGGAGACGGCCACCCTGGTGACCACCCCGTCGCCGAAGACCGCGCTGCGCTGCCGGCACCTCACGGAGAACATCAACGTGCGGGTGGTGCCCAACGGTGTGGACCCGCTCCCGCCCGGCCCCCCGCCGATCACTCATCCCGACGGGCCGATGGTGCTGTACGCCGGCCGCATCGCACCGGAGAAGGGCATCCCGCTGCTGGCCGAGGCCTTCACGTTGGTGCACGCCCAGTACCCCGACGCGCGGCTGTGCATCGTCGGAGACTGGCAACGGTATTCGGGCATCAAGCGGATCCTCGCCGAAGGCCGCGACGCGGGCCGCATCATCCTGCCCGGCGAGCAGAAGCGCGACGACCTCGGCGCGTTCTACGGCATGGCGGACGTGTTCGCATTCCCCAGCCTCACCGACACCCAGGCCCTCGTCCTGCACGAGGCCGCGCTGGCGGGCCTGCCCATCGTCTCGGTGGACCACGAACTGCAACTCGTGATCGAACCCGGCGTCAATGGCGAGATCACCCGCCCGACGCCCGCGTCCCTGGCCGCCGGCATCATCCGGGTGCTGGAGAAGCTGCCGGATGACACCTGGCGGGCCAGGGCGCGCGAGCGCTCCGTCGAACTCGGCTCGCAGTGGAGCATCGCCTCGCAGGCTGCGGAGATGCTGTCGATCTACGCCGAGGTCGCGGCCGGCGGCCGGCGGGCATAGCCCGAAAAATCCGAGGGAGATTTCAGCCACATCGCGCTATATAGCCGGGACGTGGCCAAAATCTCCCTCCAATTTTCAGAGACCCTCGAGCCTATTTACCGGTCATGTCCGCTGGAACCACCCAGGCGTCGAAGTCCTCGCCGGCGACACCGTTGGCGATCGCCGACTCACGCAGCGACGTGCCCTCCTTGTGCGCCTGCTTGGCGATCTTGGCGGCCATGTCGTAGCCGATGTGCCGGTTCAGCGCGGTGACCAGCATCAGGTTGGACGACAGGTTCGCGTTGATCCGCTCCAGGTTCGGCTCGATGCCGACGGCGCAGTGGTCCGTGAACGAGCGCATGCCGTCCGCCAGCAGGCGGATCGACTCCAGCACGGCGTGGGCCATCACGGGCTTGAACACGTTGAGCTGGAAGTTGCCCTGGCTTCCCGAGAAGCCGACGGTGGCGTCATTGCCGAACACCCGCGCGACCACCATGGTGAGGGCCTCCGACTGCGTCGGGTTCACCTTGCCGGGCATGATCGACGAGCCGGGCTCGTTCTCGGGGATCAGCAGCTCGCCGATGCCGTTGCGCGGGCCCGAGGCGTACCAGCGCACGTCGTTGGCCAGCTTCATCAGCGCGCCGGCCAGCACGCGCAGCGCGCCGCTGACCTCGACGAGCGAGTCGTGCGCCGACAGCGCGGCGAACAGGTTGTCAGCCTGGCGGAACTCCAGGCCGGTCTCCTCGGAGATCTTCTGCGCGGTCAGCGCGCCGAACTCCGGGTGGGCGTTGAGGCCCGTGCCGACGGCGGTGCCGCCGATCGCCAGGTCACGCGCACGAGAATCTGCAAACCTGATGCCCTCTGCGGCGAAGTCGAGCTGCGCGACCCAGCCGCCGAACACCTGACCCAACCGCACCGGCGTGGCGTCCTGCAGGTGGGTGCGGCCAACCATCACCACGTCGTCGTACTGCCTGGCCTTGGTGTCGAGCACCTCCCGCAACTTCTCGAGGGCCGGGTACAGCAGCGAGTTGATTTCGCTGACCACCGCGATGTGCATGGCCGTGGGGAAGGTGTCGTTGGACGACTGGCCGCGGTTGACGTGGTCGTTGGGGTGGACGGGCTGCTTGGAGCCCATCTCGCCGCCGGCCAGTTCGATGGCGCGGTTGGAGATGACCTCGTTGGAGTTCATGTTGGACTGGGTGCCGGAACCGGTCTGGAACACCACCAGCGGGAAGTGGTCGTCCAGCTTGCCGGCGATCACCTCGTCGGCGGCGCGGGCGATGAGCTGGGCCACATCGGACGGCAGTTCGCCCAGTTCGCCGTTGGCCTGGGCGGCGGCCTTCTTCAGGACCCCGAGGGCCCGCACCATCGGGCGGCCCCAGACGAAGGCGTTGCGGCCGATGTCGAAGTTGTGGAGGCTGCGTTCGGTCTGCGCGCCCCAGTAGCGGTCTGCGGCAACGTCGATGTTGCCCATTGAGTCGGATTCAATGCGTGCCATGGACCCGACGCTACCCCGCCGCGACGACAGAGCGGTGCGATACCGCGCAGGGAGATCGGGGGAGTGCTCCCCCGTCGGTGCTCTGACCCCCGAGTGCCCCAGGGCATGAAAAGGCCCGACCCGCTGCCCTTGGGGGGCGGCAGCGGGTCGGGCGGCTTTCGGGCTCCCGAATGCTCGGGAAGATGGGATTACTCTAGCGGGATTTCTCGCCATTGCAAAGCCGGACGAGGCAATTGGTCTGATGTTTCCCTGAGTTTTTCCTGAAAGCCCTTCTCAGGGGCAGTTCGCCTAGCCAGCGGCCTGTATCAGCCCTTCCGGAGCGAGCGGAAACCCCGCAACCTGAGACTGTTCAAGACCACGAAGACGCTCGAGAACGCCATCGCGGCACCCGCGATCATGGGTGTCAGCATCCCGAAGGCGGCCAGCGGGATGGCCGCCGTGTTGTAGCCGAAGGCCCACAGCAGGTTGCCCTTGATCGTGCGCAGCGTGGCGCGCGACAGGCGCACCGCGTCGACGGCGGCGCTGAGGTCGTGGCGCATGAGCGTGATGTCGCCGGCGGCGATGGCCGCGTCGGTGCCGGTGCCCATGGCGATGCCCAGGTCTGCCTGCGCGATGGCGGCCGCGTCGTTGACGCCGTCGCCCACCATGGCCACCTGCTGGCCCTTGGCCTGCAGTTCCTTGATGGCGGCCACCTTGCCCTCGGGGGTGACCCCTGCACGGACGTCGTGGATGCCGAGCGACTCCGCCACGGCGCGCGCCGTGGCCTCGTTGTCGCCGCTCAACAGCACGGGGGTGAGGCCCAGCTTCTTCAACTGCTCGACGGCGACCCCTGCCGACTCCTTGATGGTGTCGGCCACCACCACGCGGCCGAGGATCCGCTGCTCATCGGCGACCTCGACGACGGAACCGATCACGTCGCGGCTCCACCCCGCACGGCCATGGCCCAGATCGGCCATGAACGCGGGCGAACCGGCGTAGACGGTGCGGCCGCCCACGATGCCGCGGACACCGCGGCCGGGCACGTTCTGGAAGTCCTCGACGGGCAGGGGCCGGTCCACCGCCGCGACGAGAGCGGCGGCGATGGGGTGCTCGGAGGCGGCCTCGACGGCGGCCGCCAGCCCGAGCAGCTCCTCGCGGTCCACGCCATCGACGGGCTCCACGTCCACGACGGACATGTGGCCCGTGGTCAGCGTGCCGGTCTTGTCGAACACGATCGTCTGCACGCGGCGGGCACGCTCCAACACCTGCGGGCCCCGGATCACGGTGCCCAACTGGGCGCCCCTGCCGGTGCCCACCATGAGGGCCGACGGGGTGGCCAGGCCCAGCGCACAGGGACAGGCGATGATGAGCACGGAGATGGCGGCGGAGAGCGCCACCGTCCAGCCGTGCGCGGCGACCAGGTGGCCCACCAGCGTGACGGCGGCGATACCCAGGACGACGGGCACGAAGATGCTGGACACCTTGTCCGCCAGGCGCTGGACGTCGGCCTTGCCCTCCTGGGCCTCCTCGACCATCTTCGCGATGCGCGCCAGCTGCGAGTTGGCGCCCACCGCAGTGGTGCGCACCACCAGGCGGCCAGTGGTGTTCACGGAACCGCCCACCACCGTCGTGCCCGGCTCCACCTCTACCGGCAGCGATTCGCCGGTGATGATCGACGCATCGACGGCGGAGCGGCCCTCCACGACCTCACCGTCGGCGGCGACCTTCTCGCCGGGGCGGACGACGACGAGGTCGCCGACAGCGAGCGACTTCACG
This sequence comes from Tessaracoccus sp. ZS01, assembly GCF_022342445.1. Taxonomy (NCBI): domain Bacteria; kingdom Bacillati; phylum Actinomycetota; class Actinomycetes; order Propionibacteriales; family Propionibacteriaceae; genus Tessaracoccus; species Tessaracoccus sp. ZS01. Next base: position 61,715 of record NZ_PQFE01000013.1, read on the forward strand.
TCGACGAGCTGCTCCTCGCCGTCACGCAGGACGGTGGCCTGCTTGGCGCCGACCTCGAGCAGCGCACGCATCGCGGCGCCCGATTCGGTCTTCGCGCGGGCCTCGATGTATCGGCCCAACAGCAGGAAAGAGATGATGACGACGGCGGCCTCGAAGTAGATGAAGCCCATCGCATCCTGTTGCGCGAGGTTGAACTCGAAGTGGTGCTTCATGCCGATCTCGCCGGCGTGGCCGAACAGCATGGCGTAGAGGGACCAGGCGAACGCGGTGCCGGTGCCCATGGTCACGAGCGTGTCCATGGTGGTGGCGCCGTGGCGCAGGTTGGTGAAGGTCGCCGTGTGGAACGACCGGCCCAGCCATAGCACCACGACGGCGGACAGGACCAGCGCCGCCCACTGCCAACCGGGGAATTGCAACGCGGGGATCATCGAGACCAGCACGACGGGGGTGCTGAGGATGAACGACCAGAGCACGCGCGGCTTGAGCGCGGCGGCTTCGTCGTTCTTCTCGCTCACCGGGACGGGCAGCGTGGCCCCGTAACCGGTCTTCTCGACGACGGCGATGAGATCGTCAGCCGTGAAGTTGGGCGGTGCTTCGACCGTCGCCTTCTCGGTGGAGTAGTTCACCGAGGCGGTCACCCCGTCCACCTTGTTGAGCTTCTTCTCGATCCGCGCGGCACAGGAGGCACAGGTCATGCCCTGGATGTCGAGTTGGATCTTGTTGGTGATGGGTTGGGTCCTGGAGGTGGACATGCTTCCTCTTGCCTGATGCGCGTTGGCTACTTCGGTCCCCGCGGTTGGCGCAGGGCAGGCCGAACAACCCCCGGGCGGCTACGCCCGGGGAAGTTGCCCGGATGGGGTCAGGTGGTCAGGCGCTCAGGCCTCGACGACGGTGTAGCCGCCGGCTTCGCGGACCGCCTCGATGATGGCGTCGAACGGGATGCGCTCGTCGGACTCGACCGACATGGTGCCGCCCTCGAGCGCGACGGAGACGTTGTTGACGCCTTCGACGTCGGAGACCTCTTCGGTGACGTGGTGGACGCAGTTGCCGCAGGTCATGCCCGAAACGGTGTAGTTGGTGATCACAGAGATGGTCCTTCCTTGGGTGACGGGCTATCGGGTCAGGCGCTTGATCGCCTGCATCGCCTCGTCAATCTTCTCTTTGCCCTCCGGGCCGCCCTTGCGGGCAGCGTCGGCGACACAGTGCGAGAGGTGGTCCTCGAGCAGCCCGAGCGACACCGCCTTCAGCGCCGAGGTCACGGCCGTGACCTGGGTGAGAACGTCGATGCAGTACTGGTCCTCTTCAACCATGCGGGCGAGACCGCGGACCTGGCCTTCGATCAGGCGCAGGCGCCGCAAATAGGCTGCCTTCTCCGGCGTGTAACCGTGAGTGTGACAGGTTTCAGTTTCCGTCGTCATGGCACCTCCCTCTCGATCGAGCATACCCCGGGGGGGTAAGGATTTCAATCTCATCCCATCATCCCATCGAGGTTTCCCGGCCGGCCCCCGGGGTGGCCTACCGCTCGGATCGACGCGCGATCCCCCACATATCCACAATGAACCCACAGGTGCTGTGGATAACTAGCGCCCTGAAGATGCACGACAGGTGAACCCGGCCCCCATATACCACGCTGGCCCCTCGGGATGGAAAACGGGGCTGAATCGTACAAACCACCTTGCCAACACACATTTGCGACATCGCTTCCACTGTGGCCCCACAGCACGGGTGACGAGAGGACGAGCGGATGACGGGCAGAGCGCGTCTCTTTGTGGACAAATTGCCAGAGGCTGGCCGACCATCGTCAATATAACGATTTGATAACGGTGGATTCACGCTCAGCACACAGATTCGTCCACACCCCTGGGACTCAGCGCCCGCCGGTTATCCACAGTCATCCACAGGCTGTCCACAGGCCCCTCCACACGCTGGGGGCAGGTCTGAGCAGGAACCGTCGGAGGGGTGCCTTAGCCTAAGCAACGGAACTGGAAGGGGGTGAGCTGATGACGGCGCATGCAACAACGGCGGTCTTCGATGACCGCGAGCTCGACCGCACGCCTCCGCAGGATCTCGCCGCTGAGCAGAGCGTGCTGGGCGCGATGATGATGTCGAAGGATGCCATCTCAGACGTCGTCGAGGTGCTGCGCGGCACAGACTTCTACCGCCCCAACCACGAGTCCATCTACGACGCCATCATCAGCCTCTACGGCCGCGGCGAGCCGGCAGACCCCATCACTGTGGCCGGGGAGCTCGGCAAGACCGGGCTCCTTGCCAAGGTGGGCGGAGCCGTCTACCTGCACGACCTGCTCTCCAGCGTCTCCATCGCCGCGAACGCGCCCTACTACGCGGAGATCGTCCGCGACAAGGCCGTGTTGCGTCGGTTGGTCAACGCCTCTATCCGCATCGCGCAGCTGGGCTACGGCGGCCAGGGCGAAGTGGACAAGATCGTCGACGAGGCCCAGCAGACGCTCTTCGAGGTGACGGACCGCAACTCCTCCGAAGACTACAAGTCGCTCCGGGAACTGCTGGAGCCCACGTTCGATGAGATGGAGGCCATCGCCAACAGCGGCGACGCGCTCTCCGGCGTCCCCACCGGCTTCACAGAACTGGACCGCATCACCAACGGCCTGCACGGCGGCCAGATGATCATCGTGGCCGCGCGCCCGGGCGTCGGCAAGTCGACGTTCGCGCTCGACGTGTGCCGCTCGGCCGCCATCCACCACAACCTCCCCGCCGCGTTCTTCTCGCTCGAAATGAGCCGCACGGAAATCGTGATGAAGGTGCTCTCCGCCGAGGCGTCGGTACCCCTGGGGCGTATCCGCGGCGGCAAGATGGACGAGAACGACTGGCAGCGGGTCACGGACAAGTCGGCCATCCTCGCGGAGAAGAACTTCTTCATCGACGACTCCCCCAACCTCACCATGATGGAGATCCGCGCGAAGGCCCGCCGCCTGAAGCAGCGCCACGACCTGCAGCTGCTCGCCATCGACTACATCCAGCTGATGAGCTCCGGCAAGAAGGTGGAGTCGCGTCAGTTGGAGGTGTCGGAGTTCTCCCGCCAGATCAAGCTGTTGGCCAAAGAGCTCGAGATCCCGGTCATCGCTCTGTCGCAGCTCTCACGTAACACCGAGCAGCGCAAGGACGGCATCCCGCAGCTGTCAGACCTGCGTGAATCAGGCTCGCTGGAGCAGGACGCCGACATCGTGTTGATGCTGCACCGCCCGGAGATGTACTCCCAGAACCCCTCCGACGAGGAGCGCGGGCTGGCGGCCTTCCACATCCCGAAGCACCGAAACGGCGAGACGGGCAAGATCGACGCGCTCTTCCAGGGCCACTACAGCCGGTTCACCAACGCCCCCATGTGATCCCTGGCCGGCGCCGAGCCGGCTCAGGACGCGGTGACGGCGTCTGCGACGGTGCGCAGCGGCACCCGCTCGCCCAGCCCCACATTGAGCAGGGCAGCAACTTCTGCGCCCGCCCGGGTGAGGTCGCCCTGGCGGAACAGGAAGCTCACGTCGAGGATCTCGTAGCGCGGGGAGCCAGCCGCGAGTTCCTCCTGGAACCGGGAGCTCCCGTCGGTGAAGCCACAGTCGACGGCGGCGAAAGTGCGCTGGGCGTCGGCCTCGAGGTCCCAGGTGCGCACGGACATCACGGTGTCGGCCGCCTGCTGCCCGTGCGCGGTGGCGTTGCGGCGCACCACGTCTGCGACGGTGCCCGGGAGACCTGCCAGCGCCTCGATCCCCGTCCAGTCGGAGCCGACGGCCCGGTCGACCAGCTCGGCCCAACTCCCGGTGGCCGGCACGGTGACCTGCACCCCTCCACAGACCGCCAGGTCGTTGACGTCGCAGGCGGAGTCGTCGACCACGATCGAGCGGATCGGGGTGCGCAGCAGTGGGAGGCTCTCCATCCTCCCATTGGACGCCTTGCCGCGACGGTAATCAACCCTCGCCCCTGGCCCGGCGGGTACCGTTGCCCCATGGCCGCGCTGCTCACCGAGTACCACCTCACAGACCCCGATGACATGCACCCCGCCGTCGCGCTGGCCCGCTACGGGAAGCGCCGCACGGGCGACCTGTTCGTCGGCCTCTGGCTGGGCATGATCGTCGAGGCCCAGCAGATGCGGCCCAGCCTGCACAACGTGAAGCGCCAGGTGGTGAAGTTCGAAGCGGGCCAGGACCTGCACAGGGCGATCCAGGAGGTTGGGCGCGATGCCGTCGACGCCGAGTTGGCAGATGCGGCACGGGTCTATTTCGCTTCCGCGCTGGAGGACGCGTCCTACACCTCCACCCTGCTGAAGATGCGCAGGCTCTCCGGCACGCAGGTCCGCGACAAGGCCGCCCACGAAGTGCTCCGCACGGCAGACCTCATCCTCGAGGCCCGGCTCGGTGAACGCTACGTCCCCCTGTTGGTGAGCGGCTTCCTCGCCGGCCTCGCGCCGCACGGTCCACGCGAGCTGAGGGAGGCCCTCGCCGACCATCCGGAACTGGTGGACACGATCACCCCCCTCCTCGAGGCGTGAGGACCCAGCATTCGGAGGGAGAATCCGGCCACATCGGCCCATATGGCGATGATGTGGCAGATATCTCCCTCCATATTTCAGAGCTCCGGCACCTGCTCAGCGCCTGGTACGCGGCCAACGCGCGGCCGCTGCCGTGGCGTGAGCCTGGGGTGTCTCCGTGGGGCGTCCTCGTCAGCGAGATCATGCTGCAGCAGACGCCCGCGGCCAGGGTGGAGGGGCCCTGGCTGGCATGGGTGGGGCGCTGGCCGACGCCCGCCGCGCTTGCCGCGGCGCCCACGGCGGACGTCCTCCGCGCCTGGGGTCGGCTCGGCTACCCGCGCCGCGCGCTGCGCCTCCAGGAGGCGTCCCGCGCTGTGGTGGAGCGGCACGACGGCGAGCTCCCCCAGAGCGAGGACGCCCTGCTCGAACTCCCGGGGGTGGGCAGCTACACGGCGGCAGCGGTGATGGCCTTCGCGTTCGGCCGCCGGTCCCTGGTGCTGGACGTGAACGTGCGGCGGGTCCTCGCCCGCCTCGACGGCGGGGTGGAGCATCCGGCCCGCACAGAGACCGCGGCGGAGCGACGCCGCGCCTGGGTCTTCGTCCCGGAGGGCGACGCGGAGGCGGCCACCTGGTCCGCCGCGGCCATGGAACTGGGCGCCACCGTCTGCACCGCCCGCAACCCGCAGTGCGGCCGCTGCCCCGTGGCCGGGCACTGCTCCTGGCTCGCGCTCGGCCAGCCGGCCTGGGAAGGCCCGCCGCGCGTCGGCCAGGCGTGGGAGGGCACGGACCGCCAGTGCCGCGGCCGCATCATGGCCGCCCTCCGCTCGGCCCACGCACCCGTCCTCGTCGCCGACCTCAACTGGCCCGACGCGGAGCAACTCAGCCGCTGCATGACCTCGCTGGTCCAGGACGGCCTGGCCGAGAGCCTCGACGAGGGCCTCACCCTCCCCCGTTGATGGCCGCTAGTTCCCCAGCGAGCGGGGCGCGTACATGATCACGGCCACCCCGACTAGGCAGAACAGCGCCCCGATCACGTCCCACCGGTCCGGGCGGAAGCCGTCCACCACCATCCCCCACGCCAGCGACCCGGCGACGAACACGCCCCCGTAGGCCGCGAGGATCCGCCCGAAGTTGGCGTCCGGTTGCAGGGTGGCCACCATGCCGTACAGGCCGAGCGCGATCACCCCGCCACCGATCCACAACCAGCCGCGGTGCTCGCGCAACCCCTGCCACACCAGCCAGGCGCCGCCGATCTCAAGGACCGCGGCGACGACGAAGAGGGCGATGGAACGAAACGGCAGCATCCGCACAGCCTAGGCTGGAGCCATGATCAAGGCCGTCGTCTTCGACCTGGGGGAGGTCCTCTCCTCGCCGCCGTCGCTCCTGCCCATGCTGGCAGGGCGGGTCGGCACCACCCCCGAACTCCTCAAGGAGCACTACTGGACGGGTCGGGCAGAGTATGACGCCGGCGCCCCGGACGGCGACTACTGGGGCCCGCTGCTCACGGCCGTCGGGCACGATGTCCACGACGCCGACCTCATCGCCGAGATCGCGCACCTCGACGCCGACATCTGGGCCAACCTCCGCCCGGCAGCGTGGCAACTCCTCCGCGACTGCAGGCAGGCCGGGGTGACCGTGGCCGTGCTGTCCAACTCACCGCACGCCATGCAGTTGGCAGCCGACGGGGCGGTCTGGCGCGCCGACGTGGACCACCTCTACGTCTCCGCCAGCCTGGGGGCGGTCAAGCCGCAGCCTGCCATCTACGAGCGCGTGACCAGCGACCTCGGGCTGGCACCCGGCGAGATCGCCTTCATCGACGACAAGCAGGCCAACGTCGACGGCGCCCTATCGGTGGGCTGGCAGGCCCACCGGTGGGTGGACGATCACGACACGCGCGCCTGGCTCACCACGCTGGGGGTGCTCTCGGCCTGATCCGCAGGGGCGCGGCGCACCGGGCGCGTGACCAGCGGCAACGCCACGGCCACCACTGCGAGGGCGCCCATCACGGAGAACGCCAGGGTGTAGGAGCCGGCATCGCCGACCAGGCCTGCCGCCAGCAGCGGCCCGAGCACTCCGCCGCCCGACCAGCCCACCAGCATCAGCCCGTAGATGGCGCCGGCGTGGCTCAACCCGAAGAACTGTCCGGCCGTGGACGGCAGCACGCCGAACGCCCCGCCGTAGCAGAGGTACACCACGGCGGCGAGCGCCAGGAACCAGAAGCCTTGGGCGTGCGGCAGCAGGATCAGCGCCACTCCCTCGAGGGCCAGGATCGTGGCCAGCATCGGCAGGCGACCCAGCTTCTCCGCGACGGCGGCCCAGGCCACCCGGCCGCAACCGTTGAACAGCGCCAGCACGCCGACGATGCCCGCGGCCGCCGCCGGGGTGAACCCGCCCACGTCGACGGCGGCGCTGGCCATCATCGAGATCAGGGAGATGCCCGCCATCACGGCGAGCATCAGGATGCCGGTGAGCAGGTACCACTGGGGCGTGCGCAGGGCCTGGGGCGCGGTGAGGTCGCCCTCGACCACCTTCTTCGGACCGGCCGCGACAACCGGCGACACCAGCAGCGCGGCGCCGATGAGGCCCAGCACCAGGTAGGCGATGCCCAGCCAGCGGAAGGCAAGCGCCGGCGTGTCGGGCGTCATCGCGACGAGCCACTGCGCGAACGGCGACGTGACGGTCGCGCCGAAACCGAAACCGCCGACGGCGAGGCCGGTGACCAACGCGGTGTGGTCCGGGAACCACTTCTGCAGCAGCGCGACCGGCACGATGTAGGCCATGCCCAGGCCGAAGCCGCCGATGACGCCGTAGCCCAGCACCAGCAGCCAGAAGTGGCCGGGGGCCGTGGCCAGGGAGGCCAGCAGGACGCCCAGCCCGTAGATGACCATGCCGATGATGGCGACGGTGCGGGGGCTGCTGCGGTCCTGCAGGCGCCCGCCGATGGAGGCGCCGACGAAGATCATGCCGATGGCCGTCTCGAACGGGACGGAGGCCTGCACGTGGCTCAGGGCCATCGCCTCCGGCGCCTGCAGGGCGCGCCCGAACAGACTCCAGGCGTACACGCCGCCGATGACCAACTGAACCAACACACCGCCGACTAGGGCTGCCCACTTCGTACGCACGATGGGTCAGTCTAAGCAACGAACCCCCGGGCATTGCGCCCGGGGGTTCGTCAGCTACTTCAGGGAGGGGGAATCAGGCACAGCTCCACGGCTGGAAGCCGCGCTGCGCGTAGAGGCGGTTGGCCACCGTGATCTGCTCCTCGCGGGTGGCCTGGTGCGGGTAGGCAGCGAAGTCGCCGCCGTTGACCGAGCGCCAGGTCTGCAGGTTGAACTGCAGGCCGCCGTAGTAGCCGTTGCCGGTGTTGATGCTCCAGCGGCCGCCGGACTCGCACTGGGCGATCCGGTCCCACGTCGCGGCGCGGCTCAGGTCGATGCGCTGGTTGGCTGGCAGCTGCGGGGCGGTCTCGACGGGGACCCCGGCCAGCGGCGGGGCCGCGGCCGGGATGGTCGTCACGGCGGGGGTGCCGGTGGTGGCGAACTGGATGATGTTGTTGAACTGCCACTGGTTCTCGGTGACGAACGCGCCGTCGTCGTGGGCTACCACGGAGGTCAGCGCGTAGGTGCGGCAGCCGTTGCGGCCGGTGGCGGCGGTGTCGCACTCCGTGCGCCACTGGCGGCCGTCCGTGGCCGTCCAGGTGCGGGTGCCGCCGGGCTTGCCGCCGGCGGCGAGGGGGTTGCCCACCCACTGGTCACGGCCGGAGGGGAGGTAGGTGAGGTTGTTGAACACCCACCCGTTGTGCAGGACGTGCTGGCCCTGGACCGTGGCCACCTTGGTGGTCCAGATCTCGGTGCGGCACCGCACGACGGTGTCTGAGTACTTGTCGCAGGAGGTCTTCCAGTACCGGCCGTTGACAAGGTGATTGCCCGGCGTCGTGTACATGTTCGTCTCGACGGCCTGCGCGGTCTGCGGGGCCACGAGGGCCAGCCCGAGACCGACGACGGCCGCGGAGGCTGCGGCTAGGAGGCGCTTCAGCATGGAGGGGGTCCTTTCGAAGTAGCGGGATGACGTTAACACCCCGCGGCCCCTTTTCCAAAGAATTTCTCAGGATTACCTTCAGGTTCGAGGCGATCGGTCACCCCGACAAGCGCGTTTACCGCTGGGCGCCCCGACGCCGACTGAGAACTCTCAGCCCTCGTTCACCGATGCGAAATTCCGCCCCCCCTCCGGCATCTGCCCGCCATCGGCCACGCCCCCACAAACCGGCGGCTAGCCTGAGCGGATACCGGAAGGAATCCCCTATGCGCATCAGCGTCCCCCGCGAGGTCAAGAACAACGAGAACCGGGTCGCCATCACCCCCGTCGGCGTCCAGGAACTCACCCATAGCGGGCACCAGGTCGTCGTCGAGGCAGGGGCCGGAGTGGGCTCCAGCTTCACCGACGACTCGTATCGCGACGCCGGCGCCTCGGTAGTGGCGGACGTGGACCGCGTCTGGGGTGACGCCGAACTCGTCCTCAAGGTGAAGGAGCCCGTCGCCGCGGAGTACCGTCACCTGCGCGAGGGCCTCACCGTCTTCACCTACCTCCACCTGGCCGCGGACGAACCCCTGGTCGACGCCCTACTCGGCTCCGGCGCCACGTCGATCGCCTACGAGACGGTGCAGCAGCCCAACGGCCTGCTCCCCCTGCTCTATCCCATGAGCGAGGTGGCGGGGTGCCTCGCCCCCCAGATGGGCGCGTACCACCTGATGAAGACGCAGGGCGGCCGCGGCGTGCTGATGGGCGGCGTGGCGGGCGTGCCCAACGCGAGGGTGCTGGTGCTCGGCGGCGGCACCGCCGGCCAGAACGCCGTCAACACCGCCCTGGGCATGAACGCGGACGTGACCGTGCTCGACACCGACATCGACAAGCTGCGTCAGGCCTACTGGCGCTGGAACAACCGGGTGCACGGCCTCCGCTCGTCCGACATGGCCATCCGCGAGCACCTGGCGCAGGCCGACCTGGTGATCGGCACCGTCCTCATCCCGGGCGGCCGGACGCCGCGCCTGGTCACCAACGAGATGGTGGCCACCATGAAGCCGGGCTCCGTGCTGGTGGACGTATCCATCGACCAGGGCGGCTGCTTCGAGGACAGCCGGCCCACCACGCACGACGACCCCACCTACCAGGTGCACGGCTCCACCTTCTACTGCGTGGCCAACATGCCCGCGATGGTGCCCAACACCTCCACCTGGGCGCTGACCAACGCGACGCTGCCCTACGTGGAGCGGATCGCCGAGCACGGCTGGCGCGAAGCCATGCGGCTCGACGCAGCGCTGGCGAAGGGCCTGGCGACGCACGCCGGGCAGCTCACGTCGCAGCCGGTGGCCGAGGCCTTCAACCGCGACTGGGCCGCCGTCGAGGACGTCATCGCTGAAGCGTGACCGCCGGCAGCCGGCTCAGTCCGCGAGGAACGGCGCGACGGTGGCCTTGGGGCGCCCGATGATCGCGCGGTCGCCGCGGATCAGCACGGGGCGTTGCGCCATTTCCGGGTGCTCGGCGAGCACCTTGGCCACCTGCTCAGCGGTGCGGACGTCGTCGTCGGACAAGGTGCTGCGGTTGAAGTTGGCGTCGCGGCGGACCAGGTCTGTGGGGTGGGCGTCGAGCTTGGCGATCACGTCGAGCCACTCCTCCTCGGTGAGCGGCACCTTGACGTAGTTGCGCACGGTGAGCGCGAACGGCGAGGCCTCTGCCGCCTCGAGCGCGGCGCGCGACGTGGAGCAGCGCGGGTTGTGGAGGATGGTCAGCTCTGACATGGTCGCCCCTTCTCTCTGGTCACCGCCAACCTACCGCCCGCCCGTGACAAGCCCCGGGATAACAATCCGGTTGCTGTTGCCCGCGGCACCGGTCCGGCCGGAGCCCACGGCGCCAGACTTGGGGGATGAGGACACGGTCAATGCTGATGGTGCTGCTGCTGCTCGCCGGGATCGGCGTCGTGAGCTGGCAGCAGGCCCCGCGCGCCGCCGCGTGCAGTTGCGTGGCGCAGTCGGTCACCGAACACGCCGAGAGCGCGGATCTCGTCGCCGAGGGCATCGTGGTGGGCGTGGACCGGCCCGAGAACCCGCAGAGCTCCATGGACGACGCGACCTACACCGTCGAACTCACCCGCTTGTGGAAGGGCCCGGAGGCCCCGCAGGTGGCCGTCCTCTCCCCGGTCAGCGGCGCGAGCTGCGGCCTGGAGGGCCTCTCCGAGGGCATGACCATCGCGCTGTTCTCCCGCGACGACAACGGCGTGTGGCGCTCGGACCTCTGCGACGGCACCGGCCCCATGAACGACGCCATGGCGGCGGAACTGACCACCGCGAAGGGCGAGCCGAGGGTGCTCACCCCGTCGGCCGACTCCTCGACTGCGCCCTCCCCCGGCCCCGACAACGGCAGCCCGGCGGTCCTCTACACGGCGCTGGGGGTGGCAGCGGTCGCGTTGCTGGCGCTGGTCGTGCTCGGTTGGGTGCGCCGCCGTCGATCCGACTAGACGGCCGCCGGCGGTGCGGTCCAGCGCTGCTTGAGCCAGCGCCACCCGCGTCGGATCCTGGCCATCATCGCCAACGCGAGCCAGATCATCAGGGCCAGCAGGACCGCGGCGACGACCGCCGCCAGGACGGGGAACAGCACGGCGAGGGTGGTGACGCCGACCACCCCGATGTCGCCGGCGACCGAGGCCGTCACGTTCGAGACCGGCTCCGGTGAGCTGTTGACGGCCAGCCGGATCCCCGCCTTCGAGAGGTGGCTGAGCAGGGCGGTGACGCCGCCGACGGCGGCGAGCGAGATGGTGAGGAGGTCGCCGTTGGCGCCCGCGATCAGGGCGCCGATCACCGCGCCCGCCACCGGGCGGATGACGGTGGAGGGCACGTCCCAGACCGAATCGATGACCGGTACCTTGTCGGCGACCAGTTCCACCAGCGCGAGGATGCCCATGACGATCAGGACGTCGGTGCGCTGGAAACCCTCAGGGACACCGCCGGTGTTCAGGAAGCGCCCGAGGATGCCGAGGATGAACACCGTGGCATACGCGTTGATGCCCGAGGCCCAGCCCGAGGCGAAGGTCATTGGCAGCAGTTCCATGCGTTGAAGTATGCGGCGCGGGCACGGTCAGCAACAGGTCTGCAGGCCGGGATCAGGGGGAAATGGGGGCCGGCTCACTCCTCTTCGGGGGTCCAGTCGGCCGGCATCTGGACGAGCAGCCCACCGTCCTCCACCTGCACCAGGAGCGAGGTGATCTCGCCGAAGTGGTCGCCGTCGAGTTCGATCTCCTCCGGCCGGTGGAAGGTGATCTCGATCTCGCGGCACTGCTGGTAGTTCAGCTCGCGGCTGCGGTCGCGCTGCTTGCGGACGAATTCGCTGCGGGTGCGGTGCAGGATGGCGTTGTCCACCAGCACCTTCCAGGCGACCCTGGGCCAGCCGAAGACACCTCGGGGAAGGACCCCGACCACGTCGAGCACCCCGTCGTCGACGGCCGCGTCCGGCAGCAACAGCACGTTGCCTCCGATGGAACCGCAGTTGCCGATCAGGATGGTGTGCAGCCGGGCGCGCTCGGGTTCGGATTCGTCGAGCCGGTACGTGAGCCGCATGCGGTGGTTGCGGAACACCGCCTCGACGCCGGCCTTGACGTAGGCGAGCATGCCCACGCGCTTCTTCAACTTCTCGTCGGTGGTCGACATGATCTGCGCGTCGAGCCCCACCCCCGCGGCCACGAGGAACACGCGTTCCTCGGTGTCGCCGTTGGGGCGGACCCAGTGGGCGATGCCGAGGTCCACCTTGCGGGGCTTTCCGTTGAAGGCCGCGTCGACGGACTCCGGCAGATTGTCGAGGGTGAGGTCCAGGTTGCGGGCGAGCAGGTTGCCCGTGCCCTGCGGCGCGAGCGCCAGCGGCACCTTGCTGCCGCGCAGCCCCTCGGCGACGCAGCGGATGGTGCCGTCGCCGCCCACGCCGAGTACCACGTCCACGCCCTTCTCGACGGCCTCCCGCGCCATCCCGACCCCGGGGTCGTCCTCCTCGGTCTCCAACCAGAGGACCTCCCCCCAGCCCGCTTCGGCGCGCGCCGGCTCGACAACCGCCTCGAGGTCGGCGCGGTCGATCTTGGTGGGGTTGAAGATCACGGCGAGAGTGCTCATGTCCCTAGTGTGGCCCTTCCCGGGGCGGCTGGGGTCGATCGGCCACGGCCTCAGTCCTCCCACACCGGCACGTCGCGGGGCTCGAGGACGCCCTCCTGAAGCACCACGATGGCCCAGGGCTCCACCGTGGTGGCCCCGTCCACGATCATGCCCTCGCCCTCCTGCCAGTAGTTGTGCGCGGGCTCGGCCCACGACGCGGTGTCGATGAGGCGGCGCAGCACGCACCCCTCGGCGGGCACCGGCAACGTGAACTCGATGGGGTGCTCGGCCATGTTGAGCAGCACCCAGAAGTCGTCGCCGGGGTTGTTGATGCGCACCGCCACCGCCCGGTGGCCCTCCTCCGGGTAACCGTCGCCCGTCGGCGTGGAGAACAGGTAACTGACGTCCCTGTTGTCGGGGATGAGGTCACCCCAGTGGGTCTGCTGCAGCGACTCGTGACGCTGCCGGAGATTGGCGATGAAGGTGGCGAACCGGAACAGCGAGTTGGCATCGTCCTGGTTGTCGAAGCGCCCAAAGTTGTCGTGGTAGGCCGCGTCGACGCCTGCCTCGACGTCGACGAGGTGGGGCGCCGCCGTCGGGATCATGGCGTAGTTGTTCAGCATGGCCAGCGAGTCGAGCTCCCAGGGGTTGTTGTTTCCGTTCTGGGTGCGGCCGAACTCGTCGCCGGCCACCACCATGGGTACCCCGCGGGAGAAGAACAGGATGGTCCACAGGTTGCGCACCCGCTGGCGGCGCAGCGCCTGGGAGCCACCCGAATCCCAGGACAGGTTGTTGTCGGAGCCGCCGTCGGAGGGCCCGAACGGGTACGGCTGGTCGTTGTTCTTCTCCTGGTAGCTGACGAGGTCCACCATGTTGAAGCCGTCGTGCGCATCGACGAAGTTGATGGACTTCTGGGCGCCACCCGAATCATGGAAGTGGTGGTAGTCGCCGTTCATCATGTCGAGGAAGTCACGCATGTTGGCGTCGCCCTTGCTGAAGCGGCGGACCGCGTCGCGGTACCGGCCGTTCCATTCGCCCCAGCCGCGCGGGAAGTTGCCCACCTCGTAACCCCACAGGTCCCACGCCTCCGCGATGACCTCGATGTGCTCGCTGGCGGCGAAGTCGGCGATCGCCACCAGCAACGGGTGGTCCGTGAAGAACCGCCTCTGGTTGGCCCAGTCCTCCGGGTGCGCCTCGTCGGGCTTGCGGCCCAGCACGGTGGCCAGGTCAAAGCGGAACCCGTCGACGCCCATGTCCGTGGTCCAGTAACGCAGCGAGTCCAGCACCAGCTGGCAGGCGGCGTCCGACGAGAAGTTGAGCTGGTTGGAGGTGCCGGTGGCTCCGTCGACCAGCACGTAATCCGCGGTCATCTGGTAGTAGTCGGCCGTGGCGAAGCCGCCCAGCGAGGTGAAACCGGTGCTGTTGACGTCGCCGTCCCAGTTGCCGCCCTCCGCCGTGTGGTTGTAGACCACGTCGAGGTAGACCTCCATGCCGACGGAGTGGAAGGCGGAGACCATCTCCTTGAACTCGCGAGTGGGGCCGCCGTAGCTCTGGTCCGACGCGTAGCCGCGGTGGGGGGCGAAGTAGCTCAGCGTCATGTAGCCCCAGGCGTTGGTGTAGCCGCGGCGCGCGGATTCAGACGCGTTGGTCTGCTGCAACGGGAGCAGTTCGACGGTGGTGAAGCCGAGCGCCTTCAGGTAGGGCGCCATCAAGCCGGCGCCCTTGTAGGTGCCGCGGAACTCGTCTGGGATGCTGTCGACGCCTTCGTAGCCGGGCTCGTCCTTCAGCAGTTCGCCCAGACGGCAGACGGACGGGTGCCCGGTGAGCTGCGGCACCGAGACCTCGTAGATGGACGACTTCTCGGCGGGTAGATGGGGCTTTGCGGCGATGGGCGTGTAATCGGTGATCACGATGCCCTTCGGGGCCTGGCGGGCGGTGTCGACCGAGCGCCGCGTGGGCAGCGGTTCCTCGGGCGCGACGTCCTCGGCCGCCGGGGTGGGATCCACCTCCGCCGCGCCGGTGCCGAACACCTCATCGTTGCCGTGCTCGAGGATGCTGTCGGAGAAGACGTTGTGGCTGATCTCGCGCGCATAGGGGTCGAACAGCACCTTGTTCGGGTTGAACCGGTTGCCGTCCTCGTCCATGTCCGCCTCGAAGCCCTCCTCCGTGCCGGGCTCCCAGGTGTCGACGTAGGGCCAGTTCCGGCCCCAGACCCGGTAGCCGTACAGCGCACCGAGGGGGAGACCCTGAATGTTGGCGCGCCAGATCCCATCCGGCCCCTGGGCGGGGAGGAAGGTGTGGGACGCGTCGGCGCCCAGCGCCTCCGGGTAGATCTCCAGTTGGACGCGGGTGGCGGCCGGGGCGTGGACGGCGAACGTGATGCCTTCTGCGGAAGGGCTTGCTCCGAGCGGCCAGTCCGCGGTCGGCCAGCCGGGTTCGTCGAGTGCGATGATCATCTCTCGATTGTGACAAACCCGGGGGTCGCCTGGTGCGTGCACCTTTACGCTGAGAGACGTGATGCATGTTTTCTGGGACCTGGGCGGGACGCTCGTCGACACCTACCCGGCGCTCGACGCGGCCTTGGCCGGCGTGGTGCGCGACCACGGTTTCGAGCTGACGGATTCAGAGGTGGCGGTGCTGACGCGTAGGTCGACGGGGGAGGCCATCGCCGCGCTGAGCGGACGCTTCGACCTGCCGGAATCGGAGTTCGAGGACGTCGAGGCCGCTCTGAAGCAGCGGTGGAAGTCGGCTCCCCCGCCCGCCATGCCCGGCGCCCGCGAACTCCTGCGCGATGTCACCGCAGCGGGCGGCCTCAACCTCGTCGTGACGCACCGTGACCGCAGTTCCGCCCAGACGCTGCTCGACGGGCTGGGCCTCGTCGTCGACGACCTCATCTCCACCTCCGACGGTCACCCACGCAAGCCCAACCCCCAGATGTACCGGGTGATGATGGAGCGGCACGGGCTGGACCCGGCGGACTGTCTGAGCGTGGGCGACCGGCCGATCGACGCGGAAGCCGCCATGGCGGCGGGGATGACGGCGGCCACGGTGGAGTCGCCTGCTGCTCCCGTCGACGACGCCGCCGAGCACTCAGTCGCCCACCTGGACGACCTGCGCCCGCTCCTGGGCCTCGATTCTCGGCCGCACGGGACCTAGAGGAAGTCGTCCCAGCTGTCGACCTGGTCCTTCAACCGCTCGTAGAGCCCCTCGAACTGATCCTTCTGACCGGAATCGCTGAGGGCCTGGTCCACTGCGGAGATGGCGTCGCTGGCCAGTTGTTCGTCGCCGCTGCGGAGCGCGCTGGAGAGGTCGCGCAGGCCGGCGTCGACGGCCTTGCGCGCGTCGTTGTCGAGGTTGCCGCCCGTGAAGGCTTCACGTACGGCGGTGCTGAGCTCATCGGCCGCCGCCTGAGCCGACTGCGCGGCCCCCTCGATGTCGCCCTGGTCTGGCGGCGGAGGCGCCTGGGTGGCAGGGGGTGCGGTCTCCACGGGCGGTGCCGTCTGCGGCGGGGGCGCCTGAGTGGTGACCGGCGCCGTGGTGGCGGGCGCAGCCGTCGTCGTCGCGGGGGCGGGCGAAGGGCTGGGGC
>NZ_PQFE01000014.1:0-76814 GCF_022342445.1 Tessaracoccus sp. ZS01
GTGTGGGTGTGGGGGAGGCCGCCAGCGGTGGCAGTTCCCCCGGCGGGGTGGGGTTGATTTCTTCAGCGGTCGCGAACGGTGCGACCAGTGTCATCGCCAAGGCAGCGACTGCGACCCCCAACAGCTTCTTACGCATTTCGAGCTTCCTCCCAGGCAAACATCGTTGCCAATCGTAAACGGCGCCGCGGTCATTTCCTAACCCCGGGCGGCCAGGGCCTTCATCGACTAATACGCGGTGGCCGGCCAGAAGGTTGCAGAGCCGGCGGAGGGATTTTCCGCCCGAGCGTCAGAGCACCATCGCCGCGACCCAGCCGGCGGCCAGGAGGGGCAGGTTGAAGTGCAGGAAGGTGGGGATGACGGTGTCGCGGATGTGGTCGTGCTGGCCGTCGGCGTTGAGGCCGGCCGTGGGGCCCAGCGTCGAGTCCGACGCGGGCGAGCCGGCGTCGCCGAGGGCACCTGCGGTGCCGATGATCGAGACGGTCGCCAGCGGTGAGAAGCCCAACGCCAGGCAGAGCGGCACATAGATGGCGGCGATGATGGGCAGCGTCGAGAACGAGCTGCCGATGCCCATGGTCACGAGCAGGCCGACGAACAGCATGGCGAACGCGGCCATGCCGCGGTTGTCGCCGAAGAGCTCCGAGGTGCCCTCGACGAGCGGGCCGATCTCGCCCGTGGCCTGCATGACGGCCGCGAAGCCCTGCGCCGAGATCATGATGAAACCGATGAGCGCCATCATCTTCATGCCGCCGGTGAACACGTGCTCGGCGTCGGTGAACTTCACGGCGCCGGTGACCACGAAGATGCAGAGACCCACCAGCGCCCCAACGAGCAGCGAGTCCGCGGCCGAGTCGATCAGCGTCAGCCAGGTCTGGATGGCGAAGCATGCGACGATCGCCACCAGCGCGATGAAGACCTTCTTCCTGTCGATCACCTTCGGCGCCTCCACGTCCACGACGGCGGTCGTGTCGTAGGCCCGCGGCCTGCGGTAGGTGACGCCGACGGCGAGGGCCAGGCCGATGACCATGCCGAGCGCCGGGATCCACATGGCCTGCATGACCGGCACGTCGCTCACGTCGAGCCCGGACTTGTTGATGTTGCCGTAGAGGATGTCGTACAGGAAGATC
This sequence comes from Tessaracoccus sp. ZS01, assembly GCF_022342445.1. Taxonomy (NCBI): domain Bacteria; kingdom Bacillati; phylum Actinomycetota; class Actinomycetes; order Propionibacteriales; family Propionibacteriaceae; genus Tessaracoccus; species Tessaracoccus sp. ZS01. Next base: position 1,125 of record NZ_PQFE01000014.1, read on the forward strand.
TTGCCGAAGCCGATGGGCAGGAACATGTAGGTGGTGACCAGACCGAACGTCAGCACGCACGCCATGGCGCGGCGGTCGAGCCGCAGCCGGTTCATGACCACCAGGAGCGGGGGGATCAGCAGCGGGATGAACGCGATGTGCACGGGGATCAGGTTCTGGCTCATGATCGCCATCGCCAGCACGCCGGTGAGCATGCCCCACTTTGCCCAGGCAACCACCTTCTGCGAGGTGGACATGTCGGCGCTGTCGAGCTTGGCGATGAACCAGTTCGCGAGCAGCTGCGGCAGGCCGGAGTGCGCCACGGCCATGGCGAACGCGCCCAGCAGCGCGTAGCTCAGCGCGATCTTCGCGCCCCCGGCGAGGCCGTCCTGGAAGGCCACCATCGTCGCTTCGAGGCCCAGCCCGGCGGTCAGGCCGCCGACGAGGGCGCCGAGGAACAGCGCCAAGACCACATGGACGCGCAGTACCGACAGGATCAGCATCACGAGGACGGACAGCACGACGGCGTTCATGGGCAGCCTTCGGGGGCTAGGTGACAGGGGGCCGGGGAGAATCTTAAGTGCCAGGTGCCTCCGGCGCCGCACCGGGTCAGGCGTCGAGTTCCGCCAGCGCTGCCAGCAACTGCTGCGACGGCGCGAGGTGGCCCACCTTGTCGCCGTGGCCCAGCACGGGCTCGGGGTCGAGCGCTTCGAGGGCCGCCGTCGTGTGGCCGAGCGCCTTCAGGACCGCGACCGCCACGGGCACGGTGCCGCGGTGGCGACCGTCGGTGATCTTGATGGCGATTCCCGTGCCGTCGGGCAGGCCGAGCGCCAGGGTGCCCTCTGCGCCGGCCTTGCAGATGAGGCCGGGGACCTCACGGTGGTAGACGACCTCGTCGCGCCGGGTGCCCGACGCGAACTCGGGGTGGGCGCGGAAAGCGTCTGCCAGCCGCCGCTCGGGGCCATCCGTCGCGCCGGCGAGCTTCCCGAAGGCGCGCGCCAGCCCGGTGAGGCTGGTGGGGAAGGCGGGGGCGCCGCAACCGTCGACGACGGGGTCGCCCACCGGCGCACCGGTCTGGACCGCCAACTCCTCGCGGATGGCCACCTGGAGGGGATGGTCCGGGTTCCGGTACGTGTCGGTGGGCCAGCCGGCGCGCACGCAGGTGCGCAACATGGCCGAGTGTTTCCCGGAGCAGTTGTGGGCGATCGCCTCCGCGCCCCTGCCCTGTGCGAGCCAGGCGTCGAGGGGGACGCGGGAGGGGAAGGCGAGCGTGGTCTGCAGGTGCGCGGGGGAGAGGCCGGCGCCCTCGAGGACGCGGTGGGCGCCGTCGACATGGATGGGCTCGCCGTCATGCGAGGCGCCCGCGAGCGCGAGCTCGGAGCCTTCGACGTCGAGCCCGTGGCGCAGCATGGCCACGGCTTGGATGGGTTTGACCGCTGAGCGGGCGAGGAACGGGGTGGAGGCGTCCCCCAGCGCGAGGCGCACGCCGTCGGGGCCGGTGATGGCGACCGCCCCGTGGTGGATCGCTTCGAGGTAAGGGCCGCGCCACACCTCGGCGAGCGCGGGATCGAGACTGCTGACCATCCCGCCACCCTGCCACCGCCGCCGGAAAGACCCCAAATCCAGATTCGGGGCACCGGACCGCCCCACATCTGGATTCGGGGGGAAAACCGCCGAAGTGAAGCGCCGGTCAGGATGGGGTAGAGTGATCCAAGGTTCCTCGCGCGGCGGTAACTCGCCCAACTCCCCCAGGGTCGGAAGGCAGCAAGGGTAAGTGAGCTCTTCCGGGTGCGCGAGGGGCCCTTTTTCTTTGCCCGGTGAATGTCCGGAGGCTGCAATAGGGTGGGAATCGTGGACGACGAGTACATCGAAGAAGACGAGTACGCCCCCATCGCTGATGAGGGTCCCGGCTCCGAGCCCATGGACGGGCCCAGCCTGTTCGACGATGAGCCGGCGCCCGGTGCCATCCCTGAGCAGACGGGCCCCAGCCTCTTCGCGGAGGTGGAGCCGGACGTGGAGCCTGAGCTGCCGGCCGTGACGCACGTGCCGCCGTCGAAGCTCGACCACAGCCCGCGCATCGAGGCTCCCGCGGCACCGCTGGCGCTCTACCGCCGCTACCGTCCGGATTCGTTCGCTGACGTGATCGGCCAGGAGCACGTCACCGTCCCCCTGCAACGCGCCCTGAAGAACAACCGCGTCAACCACGCCTACCTGTTCTCCGGCCCCCGAGGCTGCGGCAAGACCACCTCGGCGCGCATCCTGGCGCGCTGCCTCAACTGCGTGGAGGGCCCCACGGACACCCCGTGCGGGATCTGCCAGTCCTGCGTGGACCTCGCCCGCGGTGGCCCCGGGTCCATCGACGTGATCGAGATCGACGCGGCCTCGCACGGTGGCGTCGACGACGCACGTGACCTGCGCGAGCGCGCCTACTTCGCGCCTGTGGCCAGCCGCTACAAGATCTACATCGTCGACGAGGCCCACATGGTCACGACGGCGGGCTTCAACGCGCTGCTCAAGCTCGTGGAGGAGCCGCCGCCGCACGCCAAGTTCATCTTCGCCACGACGGAGCCGGAGAAGGTCATCGGCACCATCCGCTCCCGCACGCACCACTACCCGTTCCGGCTGGTGCCGCCGAAGGTGCTGAGTGACTACCTGGCCAGCATCTGTGACGCCGAGGGCGTGGCGGTGGACCGCACCGCGCTCCCGCTCGTGGTGCGCGCAGGCGCTGGTTCGGTGCGCGATTCGCTGTCGGTGCTGGACCAGTTGCTCGGCGGGGCCAACGATGAGGGCGTCAGCTACTCGCAGGCCGCCGCGCTCCTGGGCTACACGCCGGATGCGCTGCTCGACGACATCATGGACGCCTTCGCCGCCGGCGATTCCGCAGGTGTCTTCCACACCATCGACAAGGTCATCGAGGTGGGCCAGGACCCCCGGCGCTTCGCCGAAGACCTGCTGCGCCGGCTCCGTGACCTGGTGATCCTGGCCGCCGTGCCGGAAGCCGCCACCAACGGCCTGCTCGAAGTGGCGGCAGATCAGGCGCAGCGCCTCGCCACGCAGGTGGCGGGGATGGGCTCGGGCGAGCTGACGCGCGCCGCAGAAGTGATCGCCACCGGCCTCACGGAAATGCGCGGCACGACGGCGCCCCGGCTCCACTTGGAGTTGATGTGCGCCCGCGTCCTCCTACCGGGTGCGGACGCCGACGAGCGCGGCCTGCACGCCCGGATGGACAGGCTCGAGCGCCGCGTCGGCATGATGGGCAGCGGCGAGGCAGCCCCCGTCGAAGACTGGCAGGACACCGGTGCGGCCCGCCCGCGGCAGCCCGAGCGGCCGCGCGCGGCTGAGCACGAGCGCCAGCGTCCGGCGCCCGCACCCGCCGAGGAGGCGGCGGTCTCTGAACAGCAGGGGCCCACGCCCGAGCAGCCCGCCCAACGTCCCGCTCCAGCTCAACGTCCCGTGGCCGAGCAGCCCGCCGCGGCCCAGCAGCGCCCGGCCCCCGAGCAGCGACCGGCTCCTGAGCAGCGGCCCGCCCCGCAGCCGGAGGCCGCCCCGGAGCCTGCCGTGCAGCAGCGGCGCCCCGCTTCCCAGGGACAACTCACCGCTGCCGAGCTGCGGCGGGTCTGGCCCAACGTGCTCGACGAGGTCAAGCGCCGCCGTCGTTTCACGTTCATGCTGCTCAGCAACCACGCCCAGGTGGTCGACATCACCGACGGTGCCCTCGTGCTCGGCTTCGATGCGCCCGGCCCCCGGGAGAACTTCGGTTCCGGCGGTAGCGCCGATGTGCTGGCGGACGCGCTCATCGAGGTGATCGGCGTCGAGCTGCGCATCCAGTCGGTGCTGGCCAGCGGCGAGCAGGACGCCCGCCCGGCGCAGCGGCCCCAGGGCGCACCCGTCGCCCCGGTGGAGCCTGATCCGCACCCGGAGCCGCAGGAGCGCGACCGCATGGAGCCGCCCCCGCCGTCGGAGCAGGTGTCGGCGGACGACGCGGTGCTCGACGCGGGCCACAACGCTGAGGAACTGCTCAGCACAGCGTTCGGCGCCGAGGTCATCTCGGTGCGGGATGCCGACGACGACTGATCCCGGCCATCCGGCAGGGCTTCTATGCTTGTAACCGACCCCCACTCAGGAGTGACACATGTTTGGTGACTTTGACATCAACGCGCTGATGCAGCAGGCGCAGAAGCTGCAGACAGACCTGCAGGCGGCGCAGGAGGAACTGGGCAACCAGTCGTTCACCGGCACCGCCGGCGGCGGGCTCGTCAGCGTCACCCTGAGCGGCAAGGGCGACATGCAGGAGGTCGAGATCCAGCCGGCCGCGGTGGATCCCGACGACATCGAGACGCTGCAGGCCCTCATCGTGGCCGCGTTCCGCTCCGCCAGGGCAGAGGTGGACGCAGCCACGGCCGCCACGCTTCCCGAACTCCCCACCATGCCCGGCATGCCGGGCTTCGGGGGCTGAGTGTACGAAGGCGCAATCCAGGAACTGATCGATGAGCTGAGCCGGCTGCCGGGCATCGGTCCGCGCAGCGCGCAGCGCATCGCGTTCCACCTCCTCGATGCACCTGAGGAGGACGTCTACGCGCTTGCCGACACGCTCCGCAGGGTCAAGCAGCTCGCCCGCTTCTGCGAGGTGTGTTTCAACGTTTCGCAGGAGGAACGCTGCCGCATCTGCCGCGATCCCCGGCGCGACCGCTCGCAGTTGTGCGTCGTGGAGGAATCCAAGGACGTGGTGGCCATCGAGCGCACCAACGAGTTCCGGGGGCTCTACCACGTGCTGGGCGGATCCATCTCGCCCATCGAGGGCCGCGGCCCGGCAGACCTCCACACCCGCGAGTTGTTCCAGCGCCTCGCCGACGGCGAGGTGCAGGAGGTCATCCTCGCCACGGATCCCGACACCCAGGGTGAGGCCACCGCGTCGTACCTGAGCCGCATGCTCAATGATTTCGGTGTCCGCGTGACCAGGCCGGCGTCCGGCCTGCCCGTCGGCGGAGACCTGGAATACGCGGACCAGGCAACGCTGAGCAGGGCGTTCGAGGGCCGCCGCATCCTCATCGAACGGCACGCACCAGCCGGGTGACGAAGGCTATGGACCTGCCCCACCCGTCGGCTTAGGCTGCTCAGTGAGCCACCGGGCTCACGATGAGAAGGGCCAACGATGACCGACACCACTCTCAAGGGCGCGCCCATCTGGGTCGAGCTCTACGCGCAGGACCTCCCCAAGGCGCAGACCTTCTACGGCAGCCTGTTCGGCTGGCGGTTCGACAACTCCGGCGAGGAGTACGGCAATTACCACATGATCATGCGCGGTGACGAGGTCGTCGGCGGCGCCATGGTGCAGCAGCCCGACATGGGCATCCCCACCTGGTGCGTCTACCTCCGCTCAGACGACATCCGCGCCATGACGGAGCGGGCCAGGCAGGCGGGCGGCGAGATCCACGTCGAGCCCATGGAGATCCCCGGGCAGGGCACGATGGCGTTCCTCAGCGACTCCACCGGGGCCGCCCTCGGCGCCTGGCAGAGCGACACCGTCGCCATCCAGGCGAAGGACAAGCCGGGCGCCCCCGTCTGGTTCGAACTCATGACCGGCAACTACGACGAGGCCCTGACGTTCTACCGCGACGTCTTCCAGTGGGACGTGCAGCCCGTGGGTGACCAGGGGATGGAGTGGCGGTACTCCACCAACGGGCAGGGCGACGACGCGGTGGCCGGCCTGTGCGACGCCTCGGAGTTCATCCCCTCCAAGGTGCCCGTGTCCTATTGGCGCGTCTATTTCTCGGTGGCGGATACCGACGAGGCGATCGGCAGGATCCAGGAACTGGGCGGGCGGCTCGTCGACGGGCCGATGGAGTCTCCCAACGGGCGGGTGGCCACCGTGGAGGACGATCAGGGCGTCCAGTTCCAGATCGTCGACTGAGCGCGGCCTTCAGCGGAACGTGAGTTCGCGGTCCGTCGAGGAGGCGCGACGGCGGGCCCGGGCCAGCCGCCGGCGTAGGCCGCCGTCGGCCAGGTAGGCGGCGACGGCGCGTTGCAGCAACAGCGGGGGAGCGGCGCCCGTCGCGTCGGCCGCGCCGACGATCTCGGCATGCCACGACGGCGGGGCCAGCAGGTAGCCGGTGCCCACTCCCCGCCCGATGACCGCCGCGAACGTGCCCAAGTGGGCCACGACGGTGGGGTCCAGGCTCCACAGCGTGGGCAGCGGCGGGCCCAGGTGGCGGCGTTCGGAGTCGAAGTCGTCCTCCACCAACACCACGCCCTCGTCGCGCGCCCAGGTGATCATGGCCTGCCGGTGGCGTGCGGACAGCGCGCCGCCGTCGGGGTACTGGTGATTGGGTGTGACGATGGCCAGGTCGATGGGGGAGCGGCGGTGGGCGCGGCTCAGTGCCTCCAGGTGCGGGCCCGCCGCGCCGACGGGCAGCGCCGCGGTGTCCACGTCCGAATGTTCCAGCAGCCGCCGCAGACCCGGGAAGCCGGGGGATTCGACGGCGACCCTCGGGCGCCTGCCCGCCCGTCGCGCCGCCACGGCGAGCAGCAACGACAGCCCGGAGCGCGCACCGGAGGTCACCGTGATGCGGTCCGCCTCCACCACCACCCCGCGCATGTGGCGCAGGTGTTCGGCCACCGCCTCGGCCAGCGCGGGGACCGGCTCGTCCGTCACTGCCCGCCGCCAAGCGCTGCGCCAGGCCGCGTCGTCGGGCCAGGCCCCGCCGTTGGAGGCCGTGAGCAAGTGGATGGGGTCACGGTTGATCGCGGCCCGTTTTCCCGCGTGTCGGGGCGACGACCCCATCCACTTGCTCGCGGTGGGGGCCGAAACCGAGCGCAGGTCCGGGTTGACGACGGTGCCGGAACGGTCGCGGGCCACGAGGTATTCCTCGGCGACGAGTTGATCGTAGGCAGCCGCGACGGTGCCGCGCGAGACGCCCAGGGCGACGGCGGCCGCGCGCGTCGACGGCACAGTCTCGCCCGGGAGCAGGGAGCCAAGGGCGACGAAGTCGCGGATTCCGGCCGCCACCTGCACGGGCAGGGGCGCGGCGCCTGGGGAGCGGTCCAGCGCAAGTTCGCGGAACGCGTCGATGTGCATGCCCGCAGCCTACCGACTGGCCCATCGTTTCCTTGGTCACCACGCACTCCACCGGTCCAGGCTGCCCCGCTGTGGACGGTGGCTGCCCGCGGCCGGCCGATGGTCCCGGTCGTCCACAACTGTTCACCCATCGGTCACCTGGACGACCGGATTCTGCCCATCTGGTCCGATGGGATAGCTGTGCCCGATCGCCTACCACCCAAGGGGTTTCGAATGAAGCGTCTACTTCCCATGCTCGGCCACACCCGCGGCAACCGCTCGCCCATCACCTGCGAACTGAAGTGCGGCAACGCCTGTTCGCACCCAGAGCCGAACACCACTGGGAACGAGTCGTTCCGCGACATCGTCTCGGCCGTGTTCTCCCGCCGTGCCGCACTGGGCGGCGCCGCAGGCATCACCGGCGCCCTCGTCGTGTCGCACGTCACCGCCGGTACCGCCGCCGCGGACAACGGCGTGCTTCCGCAGGGCGGCGGGAAGCTCCCCTTCGAGGCCATCGCCCCGGTGCCGCGCTCTGTGGACACCGTCACTGTGCCCCGCGGCTACCGCTGGGACCCGATCATCCGGTGGGGCGACCCGATCTTCGCCGACGCCCCGGATTTCGACATCGAGAACCAGACCGGCGTCGCGCAGGCCCAGCAGTTCGGCTACAACTGCGACTACCTCAACGTCATCTCTGACGGCGGCAACGACCGTTCGGGCTACCTCGTGTGCAACCACGAGTACACCAACGAAGGCATCATGTTCTCCGACGCCTTCCGCCTCGGAAACGCCAAGGAGGTCGTCGATATCGCCCTGGCCGCCCACGGATTCTCGGTGGTCGACCTGCAGCGCGACAAGCAGGGTCAGCCCTGGACGTACGTGCGAGCCGGCCGTCGCAACCGGCGCATCACCGGCTTCACGCCGTTCTCGGTCTCCGGCCCCGCCGCCGGCTCAGACTTGCTGAAGACCGCCGACGACCCCACCGGCACCCTCGTCGAGGGCACCCTCAACAACTGCGCCGGCGGCACGACCCCGTGGGGCACCGTCCTCTCCGGCGAGGAGAACTTCAACCAGTACTTCCGCGGCAACGGCTCGGCCGAGCACGCGCGCTACGGCATCGGCTCGGGCGCCACCGGCCGCGGCTGGGAGACGGTCTACCCCCGCTTCGACCTCCGCAACGAGGAGTACGCGAACGAGGGCAACCGCTTCGGCTGGATCGTCGAGATCGACCCGGAGGATCCCACCTCCACCCCGGTCAAGCACACCGCGCTGGGCCGCCTCAAGCACGAGGCCGGCACCTGCGTCATCGCGCCGTCGGGCCAGGCCGTCGTCTACTCCGGCGACGACGAGCGCCACGACTACGTCTACAAGTTCGTGTCGTCGCGCACCTTCGTCGAGGGCGACAAGCAACACAACATGCGCCTGCTCGAGGATGGCACGCTCTACGTGGCGCGCTACCACGGCAACTCGCCCGAGGCGGAGATCACCGGCGACGGCGACCTCCCGGCCGACGGCGCCTTCGACGGCTACGGCGAGTGGGTCCCGCTGGTACGCGGCTCCGAGTCGCTGGTGCCCGGTATGACCACGGAGCAGGTGCTCGTCTTCACCCGCCTCGCCGCGGACCGCGTCGGCGCCACCAAGATGGACCGGCCCGAGGACCTGGAGACCAACCCTGTTTCCGGCAAGGTCTACCTGGCGCTCACCAACAACTCGCGCCGCACCGCCGTCGACGAGGCCAACCCGCTGACCGCGAACCGCGACGGCCACATCGTCGAGATGGTCGAGGACGCCAACGACCACGCTGCCGAGAAGTTCAGCTGGAACATCCTGATGCTCTGCGGTGACCCCCGCACCTCGACCCGCACCTACTTCTCGGGCTACCCGGCCGACAAGGTGTCGCCGATCTCGTGCCCCGACAACATCGCCTTCGACTCCCTGGGCAACCTCTGGATCTCCACCGACGGTCAGCCCGGCACGTTGGGCCTCTGCGATGCCCTGCACAAGGTCACCGTCGACGGCCCGAACCGCGGCCGCGTCGAGCAGTTCCTCGCCGTGCCGTCGGCCTCCGAGACCTGCGGCCCGGTCATCCATGACCGCGACGACTCGGTCTTCGTCGCCGTGCAGCATCCGGGTGAGGACGGCAGTTGGGGCGCACACACCTCGCTGTGGCCGGACCAGCTCTCGGCCGGCGGCCCCGTCCAGGTGGGCGACAAGGTGGCGGCACCCCGCCCCTCCGTCGTCCAGGTGACCCGCACCTCGGGCAACCGTTCCGCCAAGATCAAGTAACACCCACCTGAGGGGGGCGGGCCGCTCCGGCGGCCCGCCCCTTTCGCATCCCGCTAGCGTGGGGCACGTGATCCCAGCTCCGTTCCGCGCACTGGTCGCCGGTCGCCCGGCCGACGTGCTCGGTGCGCGCCCCGTCGACGGCGACACCTGGCTGGCCCGGCTCCCCAAGCTCATCGACGAGCACCTGGCCCGCTGGGACCTCACGCCCGACGGCGACCCGTGGCACGGCGAGAACGCGCTGGTGCTGCCGGTGTTCCACGACGGGCAGCCCGCCGTCGTTAAGGTGGGCTGGCCACACCACGAGGCGGATCTCGAGCACCTGGCCCTGCGGCTCTGGGCCGGCCAGGGTGCCGTCCGGCTCATCGCTGCCAACCCGGCGGCCGACGCGCTCCTGCTGGAACGCCTCGACGCCTCCCGCCCGCTCACCTCAGCCTCCGTCCTGGAATCCTGCGAGACCATCGGCGGCCTGTTCTGCAGCCTCGACCGCGAGGGTTCGCCGCAGTTCCCGAGGATCGCGGACAAGGCCAGACGGTGGCGCGGCCAGCTGGCCGAGGCCGACCGCGCCGTTCCCCGACGCCTCGCGGAGCAGGCACTCAGCACGCTCGACGACCTCCTCGCCGCCCCCGTCCCCGGCCGGCTGGTGGACGAGGACCTCCACGACGCCAACGTGCTCGCGCCGCTGGGCCCGGCACGCGGCGACTGGCTCGCGATCGACCCCAAACCCGTCGTCGGGGAGTGGGCCTATGCCGTGGCCCCGGTGGTGTGGAACCGCCCCGAGGCGGCGGCCCGCGCGCATAACCTGCGGGCCCATGTGCGGCTGCGCGCCGACGTGGTGGCCGATGCCGCGGGGCTCGACCTCGACCGCGCCTACGCCTGGACCTTCGTCCGGTTGGTGCTCAACGCCGTCTGGGCGGCCGGATACGCGCCGGCCTCCGACGACTTCCGCGGCCGGATGATCACCCTGGCCAAAGCCTTCGCCGATCCGCCCGACTGACCCCCCGGTTTGTCCGGGGCAGGCTGTAGGTTTCTGGGGTGCCTACTCCAGTGATCTCCGCCCGTGGGCTGACGAAGCGCTACGGCAGCTTCACGGCCGTCGACGGCATAGACTTCGACATCGCGCCCGGCGAGTCGTTCGGGTTCCTCGGCCCCAACGGCGCCGGCAAGTCCACCACCATGCGCATGATCGCGGCCACGTCCACCCGCTCCGACGGCGAACTCAGCGTGCTGGGCCTCGACACCAACCGGCACGGGCCGGAGATCCGCGCTCAGTTGGGCATCGTGCCCCAAGGTGACCTCCTCGACGAGGAACTGCGCGTCATCGACAACCTCTACGTCTACGGCCGCTATTTCGGGCTGCCCCGCGCCTACGTCAGGGCACGGGCGGAGGAACTCCTCGACTTCGCGCAGCTCCGCGAGAAGCGCACCGCAAGGGTCGACGGGCTCTCCGGCGGCATGAAGCGCCGCCTCACCATCGCCCGCGGACTGATCAACAACCCCAAGGTGATGCTGCTCGACGAGCCCACCACCGGCCTGGATCCGCAGGCCCGCCACGTGCTGTGGGACCGCCTCTTCCGGCTGAAGGAGGAGGGCGTCACGCTGGTGGTGACCACGCACTTCATGGACGAGGCGGAGCAGTTGTGTGACCGGCTCGTCGTGATCGACAAGGGCAGGATCGTCGCCGAGGGTTCGCCACAGCAGCTCATCAGGCAGTACTCCACCCGCGAGGTGCTGGAGGTCCGCTTCGGTTCGGCGCGCAACCAGGCGGCCGCGGGGCAACTCGACGGGATCGGCGAGCGGCAGGAACTCCTGCCGGACAGGGTGCTGATCTACGCCGACAACGGAGAACACGCGCTGCAGTCCGTCGTCGAGCGGGGGCTGGAGCCCGTCACCTCGCTGGTGCGCAGGTCGTCGCTGGAGGACGTGTTCCTCCGCCTCACAGGCAGGAGCCTGATCGAATGAGCCTCACCACGGACAAGCCTGTGATCGACACCCGGCTCACGGCAGACCACCGCGTCGTCGCCCGCATGGGTTGGTGGGCGGTGGTGGAGCAGTGGGTGATGCACATGCGCGCCTACCTGGCCACGCTGCTGCTGACCGGGATCGGGTCACCGTTCATCTACCTCCTGGGCCTCGGCGCCGGGCTGGGGGTCCTCGTCGACGACGGCAAGGGCATCGAGGGCGTGCCGTACCTCACGTTCGTCGCGCCGGCGCTGGTGCTGGCCAGCGCGATGCAGGTGGCCTCGCAGGAGAACACCTTCGGCGTGTTCGGCGGCTTCAAGTGGAACAACCTGTTCAACGCCATGCGGTTGACCCCCATCACGCCTGGCCAGATGGCAGGCGGCTTCCAGGCTGCGGTCATGGTGCGTGTCCTGCCGATGATCGGGTTCTACCTGGTGGCGCTGCTGGTGTTCGGCATCGGCCGCTGGTGGGGCGTGCTGCTGCTGTTGCCCATCGGGCTGCTGCTCGCCGTGGCGGTGGGCTTCAGCGTGATGGCGTGGGTCTCCACGCAGAAGGACGAACGCGGCCAGTTGAGCTTCATCGAGCGGTTCATCATCGTGCCGCTCACCCTGTTCTCCGGCACCTACTTCCCGCTGGAGACGCTGCCCGGCTACCTGCAACCCATCGGCTGGGTGTCGCCGCTGTGGCACGCCGTCGAACTGGGCCGCACCGCCCTCTACGGCGCGCCCCTGACGCTGGGCATGGGCCTGATGCACGTCGGGTTCCTGACCGTCATGGCCGTCATCGGCGGGCTGCTGTCCGTGCGCCACTTCCGCAGGAGGTTGGACCAGTGAGCACAGATTCCCTCGCCCGGCAGACGCGCGTGCCGAAGGCGCTGCGCGGCATCTACCGCGGCAACACCCGCTCCGTGGTCGCCCGCGGCATGAAGGTGATCGCCCGCAACAACTACCTCGTCGTCCTGTCCGGCTTCTTCGAGCCGGTCTTCTACCTGCTGTCCATGGGCCTGGGCCTCGGCGCCCTGATCGGTGGCGTGGAGTTCTACGGCCGCGAGGTGCCCTACGCGGCCTACATCGCGCCGTCACTGATGGCGGTGTCGGCCATGAACGGCGCGCTGTACGACTCCACCACCAACGTGTTCTTCCGGATGCGCTACGGCAAGTTGTACGAGCAGATGCTGTCCACGTCGCTGGGCCCCATGGACGTGGCGCTCGGTGAGATCTTCATGGCGCTGTTCCGCGGGCTGCTCTACGCCAGCGGCTTCATGGTGGTCACCACGCTGCTCGGCCTCAACCTCTCGTGGACGGCGCTGCTGGCCATCCCCGCGGCGCTGGTCGTGGCCTGCGGTTTCGCCTCCGTGGGTCTCGCGGCGACGAGCTACATGACGTCGTTCCAGCACCTGGATCTGGTGTTCTTCGTGATGCTGCCGATGTTCCTGCTCTCGGCCACGTTCTTCCCCATCACGGTCTACCCGGAGGCGGTGCAGTGGGTGATCATGGCCCTGCCGCTCTGGCACGGGGTGGACATGATCCGCCAGTTGACGACGGGCCTGATCCAGCCCTCGATGTGGGCTCACCTCGGCTACTTCGCGGTGATGATCCTCATCGGGGTCACCGTCGCCACCAAGAGGCTCAGGGCCCTTTTCCTCCGCTGACGTCAGGGCCTCCCGGGCAGCAACTGATCGATGCGTTCGACGATGTAGGTGGGGCGGTTGTGTTCCGGCTGGGCCAGCACGTCGTCGACGGTCGACTCGCCGGTGAGCACCAGAGCCGAGGGCATGCCGCAGTCGATCGCCATCTGGATGTCCGTCATCAACCTGTCGCCGATCATCAGGGACCGGCTCAGGTCGACCTCGTCGTCGCCCAGCGCCGCCTCCACCATCAGCGCCGACGGCTTGCCCAGTGACACCTGGCACTTCACCCCCGTACACGCCTCGATGGCGGCGGTGATGGCCGCACAGTCCGGCTCGCCGCGACCCCCCGGGAACGGGCAGAACCGGTCCGGGTTGGTCTGGATGAGGATGGCCCGCTTGTGGAACCAGATGGCGTCGAAGGCGATCTGCAGCTTGCGGTAGTCGAAGCGGCGGTCGTAGGACGCCACCACGATGTCGACCTCTGCCGGGTCCTCCGTGAGGCGGAACCCGGCCTCCCGCAGCGCGCGCTGCAGCGGTTCCTCGCCGATCACGAACAGCGCCGCGCCTGGGTGGTGGTCGAGCAGCCACCGGGTGGTGGTCACCACGGTGTTGGCGATGTCCTCCAGCGGGGTGGGGAGGCCCAGCCGCTCCAGCTTCGCCTGGTACTGCTGCGGGTCCTTCGTGGGGTTGTTGGACAGGAACTTCACCACCCGTCCCGCCTCCCGCAGCTCCTCGATCACCCGTTTCGCGCCCGGCAGCAGGTCGTCGCCCAGGTAGATGGTGCCGTCGAGGTCGAAGACGTAGGCGTCGTACCACCCGGTGGGGGAGCTGAGCGTCATGGCGGGGTCCTTCTGATCGGTGTGCCTCCACAGTGCCAGCCCGGCGCTGTCCCACGCACCGGAATCACCCGGCCGTCTGCACGACGATGGGAGAAGCCCGTCCTCACCTCGCAATGACGACCCGGCCACAGTAGCGTCAGGGGCATCGACAAGCTCACGCATCGAGGCGTGGCAGCGGCAAAGGAGCAACATGGCGACGATCGCGGTTCTCGGCGCAGGCATCATGGCCAGCGCACTGGCCACCCCGCTGGCTGACAACGGCCACACGATGCGGTTGGTGGGCACGCATCTCGACCGTGAGATCATCGACTCCATCAAGAGCACCGGGGTGCATCCCAACCTCGGGCTCCCCCTTCCCGAGGGCACCACCGCCCACCAGTTCGAGGAGGCCGCCGACGCGTTCGACGGCGTCGACCTCGTGCTGAGCGGGGTCAACTCGTTCGGCGTCCACTGGGCGGGGCAGCAGCTCGCGATGCTGCTGCGGCCCGGCATGCACGTCATCGCGCTGGCCAAGGGCATGGAGGCCGACGACGAGGGCAACCTCACCATCCTGCCGCGGGTGCTGGCCGGCGAGCTACCCGAGGAACTGCGCAGCCAGGTGACCTTCTCAGCGATCGCCGGGCCGTCGATCGCCGGCGAGGTGGCCGTGCGCCGCCACACCTCCGTCGTGTTCACCGGCGACCGGCAGGAGGTCCTTGACATGTGGCGCGGCCTCTTCGCCACCGACGTCTACCACGTGTGGACCAACACCGACTTCGTCGGCGTCGAGGTCTGCGCCGCCACCAAGAACTGCTACGCGTTCGGCGCCGGCTTCATGAGCGGCATCCTCGACGCGATGGGCGACACTGCGGGAGAGCGCTACGTCAACTTCAACTACGGGGCGGCCCTGTTCGGCCAGGCCTCGATCGAGATGATCCAGTTCATGGACCTCCTCGGCGGCAGCCCCACCACGCCACTGGGCCTGCCCGGTATCGGCGACTGTTTCGTCACGTCGATGGGCGGCCGCAACGTGAAGTGCGGCCGGCTCGTCGGCAGCGGCCTCACCTTCAGCCAGGCGCGCGACCAGATGCCCGGCGTCACGCTTGAGGGCGCAGCGGCCATCGCCGTCATCGGGAAGGCCCTGGTGAAGCTCACGGACCGTGGGATCGTCGCGCCCGAGAAGTTCCCGCTGCTGCGGCACCTCTACGAGGTCGTCGGGCTGGACCGCCAGGTCAACGTCCCCTGGGATTCCTTCTTCGGCTCCAACGGCTCCGGCAACTGACCGCCCGGAACTGGGAAAGACAGGCACATCACCCGACAGGCCCGCGTTGTGCTCGCCTTTCGTCAACGGTGTGCCGCGCGTTGCCATAGCGTGGTTGGAGCATCGGTCAGTACACGACCACCTCGTAGAACGAGAGAAGGAACGAACATGGCATACGCCACCCGAGTCATCGAGGTCGCCAAGGACGCTCCTGCGTTCCCCGGCGAGAACACCCGGCGGGTCGACGCGACCCCCGCCCTCGCCCTCGGCGTCGAGGTGGTGTTCGGCCGTGACGAGTGAGACCCTCCGCGCGGCGCTGAACCGGGCCACCGACACGGTGGGCGCGGCCGTCGAGCGCGGGGCGCTCGCCCAGAGTGGTCGGCTCGTCGCCGCCCACCTCGGGGCCGGTCCGTTCCTCATCGTGGCTGACGAGAACACGTGGGCCGTGGCGGGGGAAGGGCTGACCGCCTCCCTGCGTGGGGCCGGGTGCGAGGTGGCTGAGCCGCTGGTCTTCCCCGGCCAACCGGCGCTGTACGCGTCCTACGACAACTGTCGGGAGATCCAGCGTGCGCTGACGTCCCAGGATGCGGCCACTGGTTCCCCGGGAACGCCGGGGACGCACCTGCCCATCGCGCTGGGCTCCGGCACGATCAACGACCTGGTCAAGCTGGCGGCGTTCGAACTCGGCCGCGACTACGCCGTCGTCGGCACCGCCGCCTCCATGGACGGCTACACCGGCGCAGGAGCCCCCATGACGGAGAACGGCGTCAAAGCCACCCGCAACTGCAAGGCCCCAGTCGTGGTCATCATGGACCTCGACGTGGTGGCCGCCGCGCCGCCCGCCATGACCGCCTCCGGCTACGGCGACCTCGTCGCCAAGATCCCCGGGGGCGCCGACTGGATCCTGGCGCACCACACCGGAGTGGAGCCCATCGACCGGGCCGTGTGGGACATGGTCCAGTCGGGCGTGGCGACGGCGTTGTCGCGCCCGGCGGAGTTGGCGGCCGGCAACGTCGAGGCCTTCTCCGGCCTGGTCGAGGGGCTCTGCCTCTCCGGCCTGGCCATGCAGGCCTACGACGGCACCCGACCCGCCTCCGGCGCCGAGCACTACTTCGCCCACCTGTGGGAGATCGAGGGGCTGGGCGCCCACCGCAATCCGCCACTGTCGCACGGCTTCAAGGTGGCCGTCGGTTCGCTGGCCATGTGCGCCTTCTACGAGGCCCTGCTGGCCCGCGACCTCACCGCGATCGACCTGCCCGCAGCGGCCGCCGCCCGCGCCCCGTGGAGCGAGATCGAGGCTGACATCCGCAGCCGCTTCACCGGTGCGCTGGCGGACCACGCCGCCCGCGAGACCCGTGCCAAGTACGCGGCCGGCGACGAACTCGTCGCACGCCTGCAGCCCCTGCTCGACCGATGGCCCGCCGTCGTGGACGAGTTGCGCGCCCAACTGGTCACCACCGCGGAACTCAGCACCATGCTGCGTGAGGCGGGTGCCCCGTCCCGGCCTGAGGACATCGGCGTGACGCGCGACGACGTGCGCACCATGTTCCCCAAGGCCATGTTCTACCGCTCCCGCTACACCGCCCTGGACGTGGCCTGGGAGCTCGGCATCTTCGACGACCTGGTCGCCGACGTCTTCGATTCCATCTGGAGTAAGTGACCGCTGGCGGTCCTCTCCGCCTCCTCCCCGGAGGCCCCCGCCGCTGTATTCGCGCTGGCCGACGAGGAGACCCGCGGCCTGGTCGCCTGACCGGACCCCTCCAGGGACGAGCGTATGGTGGAAGAAAGGCACCTGTGAAAGCGAGTTTGCGCCCATGACGGCACCGGCATACACGAAATCCGCAGCCGATGTAGCTGCCGAGATCCCGGTTGATCCACGCAACGGGCTGACTTCGCAGGAGGCCGCCGAACGCCTCGAAGAGTTCGGGCCCAACGAGTTGCGCGGCGCCCCAGAGGAGCCGGCCTGGCGGCGCTTCCTGCGTCAGTTCGCAGACCCGCTGGTCTACCTGTTGCTCGTCGCGATCGTCATCTCGATCTTCGCCTGGGTCGCTGAAGGGGCTTCCGGGTTGCCCATCGATGCGCTCGTCATCGCAATCATCGTGGTGGCCAACGCGGTGCTCGGCTTCGTGCAGGAGAACAAGGCCGAGAACGCCGTCGCTGCCCTGTCGGACATGACGGCCACGCACTCCACCGTGCTGCGCGACGGCAGACTCACCGATGTCCCCTCCGCGGGCATCGTCCCCGGCGACATCCTGGTGCTTTCGGAGGGCGACGCGGTGGGCGCCGACGGCAGGCTCCTCACGGCGTCGTCGCTCAAGGTGCAGGAGGCCTCGCTGACCGGCGAGTCCGAGCCCGTCGAGAAGGACGCCGGAACGCTGTCAGGAGAGGCCGCGCTGGGGGACCGCCTCAACATGGTCTTCAAGGGCACCGCCGTGTCCCGTGGCGTCGGCCGCGCCGTCGTCACCGGCACCGGAATGGACACCGAGATGGGCCGCATCGCCACGCTGCTCGACGAGACGCAGCGCGATCCGTCGCCGCTGCAACAGGAGATCGCCAAGATCTCCAAGATGCTGGGCCTGCTGGTCGTCGTGATCGCCATCGTGGTGATGGGGGCAGTGGCGCTCGTCAACGGCGTGCGCAGCCTCGACGAGGCCGTGGACATCCTCTTGATGGGAGTCTCCCTCGCCGTCGCCGCAGTGCCGGAGGGCCTGCCCGCCATCCTGTCGCTGGTGCTGGCCATCGGCGTGCAGACGATGGCGTGGCGCAACGCGGTGATGAAGGACCTCCACTCCGTCGAGACGCTCGGCTCCGTGTCGGTCATCTGCTCGGACAAGACCGGCACGCTCACGCGCAACGAGATGACGCTGCGCGAGATCGTCACCGCCTCGGGCAGGGTCAAGCTCAGCGGCACCGGCTACGCCCCTGAGGGCGGGGTCGAGATCGACGGCGGCGACGACGCCGCCGCGGAGGCCCGCCGGCTCCTGGCCTCGGGCGTGCTGGCCAACAATGCGCAGCTGACCCAGGACGACGACGGCACCTGGAGCATCCAGGGCGATCCCACGGAGGCCGCGTTCGTCGTGGCCCAGCACAAACTCGAGGGCGTCACCGAGCGCGTCGGCTGGTACGAACGCGACGCCGAGGCCCCCTTCGATTCCGAGCGCAAACTCATGTCCGTGCTGGGGCACCGCGAGGACCAGCAGCGGCTGTTCGCCAAGGGTGCCCCCGACGTCCTCCTCGAGCGCTGTGTCCAGGAACAGGTGGGACGCACCCAACGGCCGCTCACGGACGAGCGGCGCGAGGAACTCGGCCAGGCCGTCGTCGGTCTGTCCCAGCAGGGCTACCGGACGCTCGGTGTCGCCTGGCGGGAGGCGGACGACGCGGACCCGGAGGGCTTCGACGAGACCGCGGAGCACGACCTGGTGTGGGTGGGCGTCGTCGGCATCATCGACCCTCCCCGCGACGAGGCAGCCCAGGCCATCGCCGAGGCGCACCGCGCCGGCATCAAGACCGTCATGATCACCGGCGACCACCCCGTCACGGCCGCCAGGATCGCCCAGGACCTGGGCATCACGGACAACGGTTCAGGCGCGCCCAGGGCGGTCACCGGCCGCGACCTCGAGGGCCTCTCCGACGACGAACTCACCGAACTGGTGCGCCGCACCTCCGTCTACGCCCGGGTGTCGCCGGAGCACAAGCTGCGCATCGTCGACGCGCTGCAGGCGGACCGCCAGATCGTGTCGATGACCGGCGACGGCGTCAACGACGCCCCCGCCCTGAAGTCCGCCGACATCGGCATCGCGATGGGCATCACCGGCACCGAGGTGACCAAGGAGGCCGGGGAGATGATCCTCGGCGACGACAACTACGCCACCATCGTGGCGGCGGTCCGCCAGGGCCGGGTCATCTTCGACAACATCAAGAAGTTCATCCGCTACCTGCTCAGCTCCAACATGGGCGAGGTCGCCACGGTGTTCCTCGGCGTGGTGCTGGGCTCGTTCATCGGCCTGGCGGATCCCGGCAACCCCGGCGCCACCGTCGTGCCGCTGCTGGCCACCCAGATCCTGTGGATCAACCTCGTGACAGATTCCGGGCCGGCGCTGGCCATGGGGGTGGACCCGGAGATCGACGACGTGATGAACCGCAAACCCCGCGCCTACGACGACCGGATCATCGACGGGCATATGTGGGCACGCATCATCGGCACCGGCCTGGTGATGGGCATCATCAGCCTGGTCATCTACGACCTGAGCCTGCCCGGCGGCTTCCTCAGCGGGCTCGAGCACCTCGTCGGGACGGATCAGCAGCTGGAAGTCGCCCGCACCACCGTGTTCACCGCGCTGGTGATGATGCAGCTGTTCAACGCGTTGAACTCCCGCTCAGACCTGGGCAGCGCGTTCAGCCACCTGTTCACGAACGCGTGGCTGTGGGTGTCGCTGCTCGGGGCCGCGCTGGCGCAGGTCGCCGTCGTGCAGGTGCCGTTCCTGCAGCAGGCGTTCGGCACCACGTCGCTCGACCTGGCCCACTGGGTGGTCGCTGTGGGCGCAGGCGTCGCTGTGCTGGTCTACGAGGAGGTCGTCAAGGTCATCAGGCGCGCGGCAGTGCGTTGATCAACTGCTCCATCGTGTCCATCACCGCCATCGTCTCGTGCCAGGGCAGCAGTTCCGATTCGGTGCGGCCCTCGGTCACCATCGAGGCGAAGTGGGCCGCTTCGTAGGCCAGCCCCGCGTGGTCGGTGAGGGTGGGCTCGTCGCTCAGTTGCGTCTCTCCGTCGACGGTGCGCAAGGTGAACTGCTGCGGGCCGTAGAAGAAGGTGGGGATGTCGACGGTGGCCTTCGTCCCGGCGATGAAGGCCCGGGTGGGGGTGAGAGCCTTGCAGGTGGTGGTGATGAGGGCATTGGCGCCGAGGTGCGCCTCGAAGCCGTCGAAGACCGCGGAGATCTGCCGGTCGACGCCGGTGAAGGCGCGGGTGCCCAGCGACAGGGCGCGCCCCGGGGTGCCCAGCGCGAAGTGCATGAAGGACACCGGGTAGACGCCCAGGTCGAGCATCGCCCCGCCGGCGGTGGCGGGGTCGAACAACCGCGACTTCGGGTCGTCGGTGAACCACTGGCCGTGGTCCGCGAAGACCGTCTCGATCTCGCCGAGCGCGCCGTCGGCCAACAGCTGGCGGAGGACGTCCATGTGGGGGATGAACCGGGTCCACATGGCTTCCATCACGGCCACCCCGGCAGCTCGTGCGGCGTCCAGCAGTTCGCGGGCCTCGGCCCCCGTCTGGGTGAAGGCCTTCTCGACGAGCACATGCTTGCCAGCCTCGACGGCGAGCTTGGCGTTGGCCAGGTGCTCGCTGTGGGGAGTGGCGACATAGACGACGTCGATGTCCGGGTCTGCCACGAGTGCCTCGTAGCTGTCGTAGGCCCGCGGTGCTTCGAACCGGGCGGCGAACTCGTCCGCCTTCGCCTGCGTGCGGGACCCGACGGCGGCCAGCCGCTGCTGGGTGTGGCGGTGAGCGGCGTCGAAGAACCGGTCCGCGATCCACCCGGTGCCCAGCACCCCCCAGCGCAGCGGGGGAGCGGTCATCGGGTCCGGGACACGGGAAGTGGGCAGCGTGATCATGGGCCCCATTATGGCTGGGAGGTGAGGACCCCGTCGCAGATGGTGGCAACCACCTTCATGGCACGCAGGGCAGCGGCAGTGGCCTCAGGCGACCCGTGGTCCGCCAGCGGATCCGTGCGGAGGAGCACCACGTCGCCCGGACCGCCGACGCTGATGCGCCGGCCGTCGACGGACGCGGCAAGGGCCTTGCGCGCGGTCAGCGACTCCTCCGGCTGCACCGCCGGCCGGTCGTCGCCGCTGCGGTGCACCGCGGCGGCGATGCCGAGCCACGGATCCGGCGGCGACACCGGCGCGTCGGAACCCAATGCGAGAGTGGCGCCGGCATCGAGCAATGACTTCACCAGGAACGTCCGGTCCGCGCGGTCGCCCCACCAGCGCTCGGACATGTCCCGGTCGTCGACGAGGTGGTGCGGCTGCATGCTGGCCGTCAACCCCAATCGCGAGAATCGCGGCACGTCCTCGCGGCGCAGCAACTGCGCGTGCTCGATCGAGCCGGCCGCGTCCGTGGCCTCGAAGGCGTCGAGGGCCGCCTGGTTCGCCCGGTCCCCGATGGCATGCACCGCCAGTTCCAGGCCGGCCTCCCGCGCCCGGTCCAGCAGGGCTGCCAACTCGTCGCTCGCCACGTTGACCACGCCGCAGGGATGCGGGTCGTCAGCCGGCAGACCCAGGTAGGGCTCGCAGCACCATGCCGTGCGTGTGCCCAGCGACCCGTCGGTGATGATCTTCAACGGCCCCATCGTGATCAATCCGTCGCCACCGGGCAGCGCGTCGCCGGTCCGCCAGCCTGCTCCGAGGACCTCATCGAGTTGCGGGGGATAGACGCCGGCGCGCACACGCAGCCCGCGGATCCCGGCGGCCACTCGGCGGGGCCAGTGGTGGAAGGCGTCGGCGAACTCCAGGTCCACGATGCCCACCAGCCCCCGCGACGCCAGGTGCCCGACGGCGGCACCCTCTTCCTCGACGGTGGCGGCCTGCTCCGGCATCGCCGTCAGCCGGGCCAGCGTGGCGAACCACTCGTTCTCCGTCATGGGGCCTGGCCGGGCCGCGACCCCCAGGCGCTCCAGCGCAGCCGAGTTCAGCCAGCCGTTGTGCGCGTCGCCGGAGATCAGGACCACGGGTTGCGAGCCGGACACGGCGTCCAGTTCCGCGACGGTGCCCACGCGTTCCCACGCCGCGGACCTGTAGCCGAACCCCACTGCGATGCGGCCGTCGTCGCGACGCATCTCCAGGGCCTCCGCCACCCGGGCGCACACCTCCTCAGGACCGGCGGTGCCCGCGAGGCCGATCCACGTGGTGGAGCGGGCCCACTGGCCGAAATGAACATGCTTGTCCCACAGTCCGGGGATCAGCCAACAGCCCGAGGCGTCGACGACCTCCTCGCCCCGGACCGGCAGAGACGGCCCCACCTCGGTGACCACCCCGTCGCGGATCCGCACGTCGACGGCCCGCTCGCGCTCGCCGTCGAGACCGACCACCAGACCACCACTCACCAGCACAGAACCGCTCACCCGTGCACCGTCTCATCCGGCGTGCCGGGCGTCAATCGCGCAACCCTGCGGATCGTTTCTGGGCACGGCTTTCGGGCGAGCCCCTCGGCTGCTACCTTTGGCTAATCAATTAGCTGGCTAACCCATTAGCCACTGCTCTGGAGCAGGGGAAAAGGGTGTTGACAAGGTAGTCGCCAGGTCGAGAGGAGCAAGATGACGGCAGGCAACCCCGCTGAGGGGACCGTCTATTCCGGGCGTGCGCCCGTCTCGGAGGCGGATCCGCTCGAGCCGCAGACGGCCGACGACGAGCTCGGCCGCGCTCACCGCTCCGGTGGCAGATACCTCCTCAAGCGCGCCGGGTTCTACGTCGTCACGGCGTGGGTGGCCCTCACCATCAACTTCTTCGTGCCGCGCGCCATGCCCGGTGATCCCGCGCAGACGCTGGCGCTGCAGATCACCCGCCAGACCGGTACCGCGCTCAGCCCGGAGATGCTGCGCTCGATCCGCAACCTGTACGGCGATCCCAACCTGAACATCTTCGAGCAGTACTGGAACTACCTCGGCAGCGTCTTCACCCTCGACTTCGGCCTCTCGGTCTCCCGCTACCCGGTGCCGGTCCTCGAACTCATCATCGGCGCCCTGCCCTGGACGCTGTTCCTGGTGGGCATCTCGACGATCGTCGCGTGGGCCATCGGCACATCACTGGGCATCATCGTCGGCTATAAGCCCGGCTCGAAGCTCGACGCTTGGCTGACGCCCATCTCGCAGTTCTTCTCCTCGATGCCGTCGTTCTGGGTGGGGCTCATCTGCCTCTGGGTGTTCTCCCTCACGCTGGGGCTCTTCCCGTCCTCGGGTGGCTACGACCCCAATGTGCCGTTCCAGATCAACAACCTGTGGTTCCTGATCTCGGTGTTCAAGTACGCCGCGCTACCCATCCTCACCGGCGTCTTCGTCGGCTTCTCCGGCTGGCTCTTCTCGATGCGCAACATGATGGTCACCACCATCTCCGAGGATTTCGTCACGCTGGCCCGGGCCAAGGGCATCAGCGAAGCCCGCGTGATCTTCCGCTACGCCGCCCGCAACGCCATGCTCCCCAACGTCACGGGCCTCGCATCGTCGATCGGCGGGATCATCGGCGGCGTGGTGCTGACCGAGATCGTGTTCACCTATCCCGGCATGGGCTACCTGCTGTTCCAGGCCATCACGACGAAGGACTACCCACTCATGCAGGCCATCTTCCTGATGATCGTGCTCGCCGTGCTGGTGGCCAACTTCATCGCCGATTCGCTGTACGTGCTGCTCGACCCGCGGACCAGGGAGGGCTGAGATGAAGCGACTACTGCGCAACAAGAGGGTCGTCGTCGGTCTCGCCGTCCTCGCGTTCTTCATCCTGGTGGCGATCCTCGGCCCGTGGTTCGTCGAGTACGTGCTCCGGATCAATCCCCGGGCCGTGGACTACCAGGCCATCGCCGCGCCACCCGGTGCGGAGCACTGGCTGGGCACCAACAACACCGGCCAGGACGTGCTCGCTCAACTGGTGATCGGGGCTCGTGGCTCCGTGGTCGTCGGTGCGCTCTCCGGCACCATCGCCACCGTGATGGCCGTGCTGGTGGGCACGGCGTCGGGCTACATCGGCGGCAACACGGACCGCACCATCAACGCCATCATCAACGTGCTGATGACGCTGCCGGGCTTCGCGCTGCTGTTCATCATCGCCGGTTATGTGCAGAACGCCGGCTACCTGCTGATCGCGCTGGTCATCGGCCTGCTCGGCTGGCCGGGCGGTGCGCGCTCCATCCGCGCGCAGACGCTCAGCCTCCGGAGCCGCGACTTCACGTCAGCGCTGCGCACCTCGGGTGAGTCGACCTGGCGCATCATCGTCGTCGAGGTCATCCCGCACCTGGGCGGCATCATCTCCTCGATGTTCCTCGGCGCCCTCGTCGGCGGCATCTTCGCCGAGTCCTCCCTGGCTTTCCTCGGCCTCGGCGACACCTCCGGCATCACGTGGGGCACCATGATCGCGCAGGCCCAGGGCTCCGGCGCCATCCTGCGCGGGCAGTGGTGGTACTTCCTGCCGCCCGGCCTCTGCATCGCGCTGATCGGTTTCGCCACGGCCATGATCAACTTCGGCCTCGACGAGGTCACCAACCCCAAGCTCAACGCCACCCTGGCCGCCCGCACCCGCAGGTTCAACAGCCGGGTGCACGCCCGCCGCACTTCGGAGGTGACCGCATGACCACCACCCCAGCCACGCTGCTCGAGGTCGAGGACCTCGACGTCGTCTACCTCGGCCTCACCGATGGGGAGAACGTCAAGGCGTGCGCCGACATCGGCTTTACGCTGAAGCGCGGGGAGATCCTCGGCATCGCCGGTGAATCCGC
Source organism: Tessaracoccus sp. ZS01 (assembly GCF_022342445.1). Taxonomy (NCBI): domain Bacteria; kingdom Bacillati; phylum Actinomycetota; class Actinomycetes; order Propionibacteriales; family Propionibacteriaceae; genus Tessaracoccus; species Tessaracoccus sp. ZS01. Next base: position 25,590 of record NZ_PQFE01000014.1, read on the forward strand.
CTCCGGCAAGTCAACCCTGCTCAACGCCGTCACCCGTCTGCAGCAGCCGCCCGCGGTCACGCCCAAGGGCTCGGTGCGATTCTACGACGACAAGCACCCTGCCGGCATTGACCTGGTTTCCGCGCCAGAGAAGATCCTGCGCACGTTCCGTTGGTCCGACATCTCGCTCGTGATGCAGTCAGCCATGGCCTGCCTCAACCCCGTCACCCGGCTCCAGGACCAGTTCGCCGACGCCCTGCACGCCCACGACCGCTCCCTCAGCAGGCAGCAGATCAAGGAGCGCACCGCCGAACTGCTCGGCATGGTGGGCATCGCCCCTCAGGCGATGGGCAAGTTCGCCCACGAACTCTCCGGGGGCATGCGCCAGCGCGCCCTCATCGCGCTTGCGCTGGCCTGCGACCCGGACCTGATCGTGATGGACGAGCCGACCACAGCCGTCGACGTGGTGATGCAGCGCCAGATCCTCAACCAGATCCTGCGTCTCCAGCACCGGCTCGGCTTCGCAGTCATCTTCGTCACGCACGACCTGTCCCTCCTGCTGGAGATGGCGGACCGGATCGCCATCATGTACGGCGGCCGGATCGTCGAGATCGGAGCCGCCCGCCAGATCGCGGAGGACCCACAACACCCCTACACCCAGGGCCTCCGCAACGCCTTCCCGTCCCTGACGGAACCGCGCCGCGAACGCCACGGCATCCCGGGCTCGCCCCCGGACCTGCGCAAGCTGCCCTCCGGGTGCTCCTTCCGTCCGCGCTGCGAGGAGGCCCGCGGCCTCTGCGCGGTCGAACGGCCCGAACTCGTCCCGACGGACCGGTCCGTGGTCGCCTGCCATGTGCGGGCCGCCGAATTTTCCGGCGGGATCCTCCCTGCCGCCCCCGCCCTCGAGGAGGCGTCCGCATGAGCACCGATCCCGCCGAGGTGGTGCTGGCCGCAGACCAACTGTCGATCATCTTCGCCGGCCGCGACGCGCACGGCCAGAAGGTCGACGTGCGGGCCTGCAACAAGGTCAGCCTGGAACTGCACCGGGGCGAGATCGTCGCCCTGGTGGGGGAATCCGGCTCAGGCAAGACGACACTGGCCCGCGCACTGGCCCGGATCTACACCCCCCACGAGGGTGAGATCCGGTTCCGCGGCCAGCCCGTCACGGGGCGGCTCAACCGCCGCGAGTACTACAAGAACGTGCAACTGGTCTACCAGGACCCGTTCGCCTCCCTGAACTCGCTCAAGACCATCCGCCACATCCTCGGGCGCACCATCCGCATCCACCACCGCTCGCTCAACGCGCAGGAGGTGGAGGCGAAGATCCTGGAACTCCTCGAGCTGGTGGCGCTCACCCCCGCTGCGGACTACATCGACCGCTACCCGACCTCCCTGTCCGGCGGTCAGCGTCAACGCATCTCGATCGCCCGCGCGCTCGCCGTCGAGCCGGACATCCTGCTGGCCGACGAGCCCACCTCGATGCTGGATGTCTCCATCCGTCTCGACGTGCTCAACCTCCTGGACCAGATCCGGAAGGAGCGCGGGGTCACCATCCTCTACATCACCCACGACATCGCCAGCGCGCGTTACGTCTCAGACCGGATGTGCGTCATGTACTCCGGTGAACTCGTGGAGGCGGGCCCCACCGAGGAGGTCGTGGCGTCGCCGAAGCATCCCTACACCAGGCTTCTCCTGGAATCAGCACCGGACCCCTCACGGGTGAAGAACACCGATTTCAGCGAGGAACTGCGGATCGACGAACCCGCCGATCCGTCCATCAGCATTCGTGGCTGCCGGTTCAGCCCCCGCTGCCCTCGGGTCATGCCGGTCTGCGAAGCCAAACCGCCTCTCTTCGACGTCAATGGCCAAGACGTCAAGTGCTGGCTCTACGACCAATCCAGCGACACGAACCAGAAAGTGATGTCACATGCTGAATAAGACACTGACCGGGGCGATTGTGGCGGCCCTGGCGCTCACCTTGGGCGCATGCTCCACAGACCGCGGCGAGGGGGACTCCAACGGTGGAGCCAACACCGAACCACGCATCCTGCAACAGGTGGGCTGGGGCGGCACCACCTGGAACCAGAACTTCAACCTGTTCTCCCCGACGGGCGTCACCGTGACCCCGGGTACCGCCTACATCTACGAGCCGCTCATCCGCGTCAACCGCACCTCCGCGGGCGAGATGCTGCCCTACCTGGCCGAGAGCTGGGAATTCAACGACGACGGCACCGAACTGACCTTCAAGATCCGCGACGACGTGACCTGGTCCGACGGCGAGAAGTTCACGGCCGACGACGTGAAGTTCACCTGGGACCTGGTGCTGTCGGGCGAAACCCCGGCCGCCTACCCGTTCACCGCCGTCGAGGCGCCGGATGAGACCACCGTCGTGGTGAAGTACGAGGAGCAGGCCTACCAGGACCTCATCGGGTTCGCCACCCGCCGCATCGTCCCCCAGCACGTGTGGGAGGAGCAGGACGTCCGCACGTGGACCAACCCGGAGCCCGTCGGCACCGGCCCCGCCACGGTGGCGCGGTTCTCGCCGCAGCAGATCGTCTTCGACATCCGCGACGACTGGTGGGGCGGCGAGTCCAAGGGCGTCGACCAGGTGGCGATGCACGCCGTCACCGGCGACGCACAGAAGAGCCAGATCATCTCCGGGCAGGTCGAGTTCGGCACGTTCGGCTGGGCCAACGCCCAGAAGGAGTTCGTGGAACTCGATCCAGAGCACAACTTCTACGGCTTCTACCCCGTGGGCACCTCCGACGGCCTGACGTTCAACGTGGAGCAGGCTCCCTACGACGACGTCCACGTGCGCCGCGCGCTGCGCGCCGCCGTCGACCTGGAGACCGCTGCCGAGGTGGTGGCCGTGGGCTACGGCGTCCCTGCATCCTCCGGCATCGACTCCACCGTCTACGCGGACCAGCTGGCCGACGACTCGGAGCACGTCTACGACCCCGAGTACGCCAAGGCGCAGCTCGCAGAGGGCGGCTGGAAGGTTGAGGGCGGCAAGCTCGTCAACGCTGCTGGCGAGTCCTTCGACCTGCGCTACGACGTGTACCAGCCCTACGACGAGTGGGTGCGCACCGGCACGATCATGGCCGACCAGTGGCGCGAGAACCTCGGCCTCGAGGTGGCTGTGAACCAGATGGCCGACGCCCCGTTCTCCGAGGCCAGCACCACCGGCAACTTCGGCATGCTCTCCGGCTCCCCGGTGGGCGGCTCGACGCCGTACGAGGTGTGGAACTCGCTCGGCGAGGAGACCTACTTCCCGCTCGGCGAGCAGGCGATCCTCAACTACGGCCGCTGGCAGAACGACGAATACAACGCGATCGTCAAGGAACTGGCAGGCATCGAGCCCGGCACGGATCAGGACCGCGCCAACGAACTGTCGATCCGCGCCCAGGAGATCCTGATCGACGAGGCCCCGTTCATCGCCACCGCCACCGCCGGCTGGAAGGCCGTCATCAACGGCACCAACTGGACCAACTTCCCGGTCCCCGGTGAGGACGACTACGCACCCAACGCAACCCTGCCCGCCGACGCCGTCCTGACGCTCATGAACCTCGAGCACCGCGGCAACTGACCGTCACACGCGTGGGCTGGGGCGGAGGCCGCCTCCGTCCCAGCCCGCACCCCCTCTTCCTTGGAGCCGTCTTTCATGTTCACCCATCAGGGCCAGCACTTCCTCCGTGACGGCCGTGAGCACCTCGTCGTCTCGGGTGCCTTCCACTACAGCCGCATCCATCCCGGCCACTGGGCCGACAGGTTGCGCCGGCTCCGCGCCATGGGCGCCAACGCGGTCGAGACCTACGTGCCGTGGAACTTCCACGCCCCGGCCCCGGGAGTCGTCGATTTCGACGGTGCGCGGGATCTGGGCCGGTTCCTCGACCTGGCGGCTGAGGCGGACCTGGACATCATCGTGCGCCCCGGCCCCTACGTCTGCGCCGAATGGGAGGGCGGCGGCTTTCCCGGTTGGTTGCTGCGCGACCCCGCCATCCGCCTGCGCTGCATGGACGAGCGCTACCTCACTGCGGTCGACGCATGGTTCGACACGCTGCTGCCGCACATCGTGCAGCGCCAGTACCCCGACGGCGGCCGCGTGATCATGGTGCAGGTCGAGAACGAATACGGCAGCTACGGCGACGACCGGCAGTACCTGGCGCACGTACGCGACGGCCTGCTGCGCCGCGGCGTCACGGTCCCGCTGGTCACCAGCGACGGACCCGCGCGCGTCTACACACAGGCGGGCACCGTCGACGGCGTGCTGCCCACGATCAACTTCGGCTCCCGGGCCGTCCAGTTCCACGAGTTCTCCGTCAGCGAGTTCCCGGATTCCCCGCCCATGTGCATGGAGTTCTGGAACGGGTGGTTCGACCACTGGGGCGAGCGCCACCACGTGCGGCCGGCCTCCGAGGTGGCGCAGGAACTCGACGACATGCTCAGCCGCGGCATGAGCGCCAACTTCTACATGGCCCACGGGGGCACCAACTTCGGGCTGTGGAGCGGCTGCAACTTCCACGACGGGCTGCAGCCCACCATCACCAGCTACGACTACGACGCACCCATCGCGGAGAACGGGCGGCTGACGGACAAGTTCGACGCCTACCGCGAGGTGATCGGCCGCTACGTGGAGCTGCCCGAGGTACCCGCTGACCTGGTGCGAGACCCCGCGTCGCTGCCGGAGACGGAACTGCCCGAGCGGGCGCGCGGCGTGCTGACGCTCGACGCGCTGCGCGAGTTGTCCGCCGCGGCCGTGTCCCGGGTCTCGGGGCTGCAGGCCCATGAGGGTCCGACGCCCTTCCCGCCCTCGTTCGAGGAACTCGGCCTGGAGCGCGGACTCCTCCTGTTGCGCGCCTCGTTCGACCACCCCGGCGGCGAGTTCCGCCCCGGGCTGCACACGCTGCGGCTCCACGGGCTGCGGGACCGCGCCGTCGTGTTCGTCGACGGTGTGCGCCTCGGCATCGTGGAGCGCGACGAGGGTGCCCCGCAGGCGCTGCAGGTGGATCTTGAGCACGGCACCCACACCCTCGAGGTGCTGGTGGAATCCCAGGGCCGCATCAACTTCGGCCCGCTGCTGGGCGACCGCAAGGGGCTGCTCCGCGGCGCCTGGTTCGGCACGCACTACATCATGGGCTGGGAGGCGTGGCCCCTCCCGCTCGACCTGCTCGGCGACGAGATCCTCGCCGCCGTCGCGGGAGGGCTGCCGGCTGAGGGCGCCGGGTTGCTCGTGACCCAGTTCGACGTCGCGAGCGACGGCGGGTTGGACGCCTTCCTGGACACGCGCGCACAGACGCGCGGTTTCGCGTTCGCCGGGCCCGAGATGCTCGGCCGCTACTGGCGGATCGGCCCGCAGCAGACGCTCTACGTCCCCGCTCCGCTGCTCGGCGCGGGCACCACCCCGGTCACCCTGGTGACCACCGATGGAGAGGGCGGCGGACTCAGCCTGGCCGCCGGGCCCATCCTCGATGAACTCTTGGAAATCAACGAAGGAGAATGATGGAAGACCTCAGGATCGGCGTGGTCGGCTTCGGCCTGCGCCGCTCGGTCGCCCTGCACGCGCATCGGCCGGGGGAGGGTTCGCGGATCGTCGCGGTACTGGACCCGGCGGAACGCGCCCACCGCGACGCTGCCGAGAAGGTGGGCCCGGAATGCGCCGCCTACACCTCGATGGATGAGTTCCTCGCCCATGGCCTGGACGCGGTGATGGTGGTGAGCCCGGATTACACGCACAAGGACATCACGCTGCGCACCCTCGCGGCCGGGCTGCCGACGTTCTGCGAGAAGCCGCTCGCCATCTCCATCCCGGATGCCGACGCCATCCTCACGGCCGCCCGTGACTCGGGCACCAAGCTGTACGTGGGCCACAACATGCGGCACATGCCCGTGGTGCGCCAGATGAAGGCACTGATCGACGCCGGCACCATCGGCCGGGTCCGCTCCGTGTGGTGCCGCCACTTCGTGGGCGCCGGCGGCGACTTCTACTTCAAGGACTGGCACGCGGACCGCTCGCTGGTCAACACCCTGCTTCTGCAGAAGGGGGCCCACGACCTCGACGTCATCCACTGGTTGGCAGGCGGCTACACCGCCGAGGTCTCCGGCATGGGCGACCTCATGGTCTACGGCGACATCACCGACCGGCGCGACAACTCGGACCGGCTGATGTGGGACTGGTACTCGCAGGACAACTGGCCCCCCACTGCGCAGAAGGAACTCAACCCCGTCGTCGACGTGGAGGACATCTCGCTGCTGAACCTGCGTCTCGACAACGGCGTGCTGGCCACCTACCAGCAGTGCCATTTCACCCCCGACTACTGGCGCAACTACACCGTGATCGGTGACGCGGGCCGCATCGAGAACATCGGCGACTCCGGCGGTGACCAGATCAACATCTGGACATCGCGCCGTTCGGGCGCGCGCACCCCTGACCACGTCGAGGTCATCGACCGGGGTGACGGCGGGCACGGCGGGGCAGATCCCTCGCTGGTGGCGGAGTTTCTCCGCTTCGTGCGCGACGGCGGGGCCACCGAGGTGTCCACGGTCGCGGCCCGACAGGCCGTCGCGGTCGCGTGCATGGGTGCCGAATCCATCCGTTCGGGTGGCGCGCCGATGACGGTGCCCCCGCTGGACCCTGAACTGGTCCGATACTTTGACAGATGGCAGGAGTGAGTCCCGGCAGTCTGAACGAGCCGAACGTCAAGCGTGCGCGGCTCGTCGACGTCGCGCGCGCCGCCGGTGTCTCCACCGCCACCGCCTCCTTCGTGTTGTCGGGTCGTCGCGCGGGGCGCAGCAAGCCTGCGTCCCCGGAGACGGTCGAGCGGATCGAGGCCGCCGCGTCGGAGCTCGGCTACGTCCCCAACAGGTTCGCCCAGGCGATGCGCCGGGGCTACACCAGCACCGTCGTCCTCGGCCTCGGCAGCCCGGAGGATCCGTGGGCGGCGCAGGTGGCCATCGAGGTGCAGCGCCGGGCCCTGCCGCAGGGCTTCTCCACGCTGACCCTCGTCGATGAGACCTGGTACGAGTTCCTGCAGGGCTACACCCCCGGTGTCGCCTTCCTCACGTCCGTCGACTTCCAGCAGGGCGGCCTGGCCCGCACCCTGGACCTGGTCGAGCACGGTGCCAACCTGGTGGTGTTCTCCACCGAGGCCGAGCCGGACGGGTTCGACGTGATCAGTTCCTCGGCGGTGGGGCCGACAGCGGCTGCCTACCGGCGGCTGAGGGCACGCCACGACGAGGTGCACTTCCTCTCGATCTTCGGTAGCGAAGACCGCCGCCCGGGCCCCACCCGGCTGGTGGGTTTCCGGGGGGCCGCGGCGGAGTTCGGTGACGAGCCGCTGATCCACCGGGCAGGCTTCCAGCGCGACGCCATCGCCCGCGCCTGCCGGGAGCTGTTGGAGTCGCGCCCGACGGCGGTGATCTGCACGAACGGCCTGTTCGCGGGCATCCTCCGCGGGATGGCCTTGTCGATGGGCCTGCGGGTGCCGGACGACCTCGAGATCATCTCGATCGGTGACATCCCGCACAACGAGGGCGACTATCTGGGCCCCATCAGCGTCTACGGCACTCCCGACGTCTTCACCAGGATCGGGGACATCGTCGTGCACCGGGCCGTCACGCAGCGGGAGTCGCCGTTCGAGAAGCACGTGTTCCAGTGGGAGTTCCTCCCTGGCAGCACCACGGTCGACGGCGGGTGAGATCCGGGGAGCCGTCGGCGACCAGCGCCGCGAGGCCTGCTCAGAGGGCGGCGCTAACCTCACGCGGATCAGGGTTGACCAGCACCTCGCCGCCGATCACGACGGTGGGGACGGTCTCGTCGCCGTTGTTGACGCTGCGGACGAATGCCGCCGCGTCCGGGTCCTGCCAGATGTTGATCCACGTGACCTTCTTGGCATCACTCCCGAGGCCGCCCCGGAGGCGCTGGCAGTAGATGCAGCCGGGCCGCCAGTAGGCCACGACGCGGCGCTGCTCCGGCGGCAACGCCATGACGTCGGCGTGCCGCTTGGTGCGGCCGCCGGAGAACGGGCTCATCCACCACGCGAGGAGGATCACGCACACGGCCAGCAGGGCGCTGAAGGGCGTCACCTTCCAGCCCTCGATGCTGAAGGCGAACGCCAGACCGGCGATGAGGACGATGAGCCACGTGAAACGCTGCATGGACCCAGGCTATGCGGGGCCGCGCAACGCGGCGGCGACGGCTCTGTTAGCGTCGTTCTGAGCGTCAGGGTGGCGCCTTGGTTGGGGGAGGCCATGCGTTCCTGGTTCAAGCTACTGCTCGTCGTGGTGCTCGCCGCCACACCGGCCCTCCTGGCGCCCGCCGGGCCTGCGCATGCGGAGGTCGATGTCTACACCACCGAGGGCACCCATCTCGTCAACGGGCGGGAATGGCGCACCGCTTGCGAGCCGTATTCCCGGACCACCCGGTGCCGCACGGAGATCAAGGCCACCGTGATCACCTACGCGCATCTCGACGGGGCGAAGCGCACGTTCACGCGCACGACGGGCTGGGCCTTCAACAACCTCACCTACCTCCCCGCGTCCCGGAAGCTCTGGGGCTCCAACCCGCTGGCCAACCCGGGCAACTGGACGGCCGCGGACGGCCGCGAGTGGTGGACCGAGTGCGACAACGAGCGGACCGGGCGCCGGGGGTGCCGTTCCTACGCCATGGCAACCGTCGTCACCCAGACCGCGGGGGAGCGTGCCGCCGGCGTCTACGGCTGGCAGGACCAGTGGGTCTTCAACAACATCGTCCGCTTCACCGACGACCGCCCGGTGGCAGAGGTGCCGATCGGAATCCCCACCGTCACCGCGTCGCCCGAGCCGACCCAGCCGGCGGACGAGGTCACCTTCGCCGACCGCTCCCTGACCGACTGCGTCCGCGCGCAGACGGGGCACGATCAGATCGTGCGCTCGGAGGTCGAGGCGCTGATCACCCTGGAGTGCATCACCGCCAACGGATATACCGTCCAGGACCTCGGGGGCATCGAGGTGGCCAGGAACCTCGCGGAACTCGACATCCAGGGACGGCGCTACATCGCCGGGGCCCTCTCGTTGGATCCCCTGGCCTCGCTGTCGACGTTGACGAGCCTCAACCTGTACCAGGTCCCGCTGGCCGACCTGTCCGACCTGAACGCGCTCCGCGGGCTCGAGCATCTGCTCATCGGCGGCCCCGATGCCCCGGTGACCGGCTTGAAGGCCTCCGACGTGACCGACCTCGATCGTCTTGAGACGTTCATGGCGATGAACGCGGGCCTGACCGACGCCTCGTTCGTCACGGAGCTGCCACTGCTGTCGGGGATCAATTTGGATGACAACCAGATCACCGACGTCTCCCCGTTTGCGGTTCTGGAGAACCTGACCTTCCTGTCCCTGAAGAACAACCCGGTCACCGACTGGTCGCCGCTGGACCAGAAGGTGGCAGACGGGCTTGAGCTCGTTCGTTGATCCCCCCGCACGACGATCGCCGGCACCGCCTCGAAGGGCGATGCCGGCGATTGCGTTCAGTCGGCCGGTCGGGGGAGGGTCATCACCACATCGAGCTGGGGGCGCGCCCGACGGCGACCTCAAGGTGGCGCAGCTCGTCGACCAACTCGCGCGGCAGCCGCCAACCGAAGGTGTCGAACCAGCGGCCGATGCGCGGGACCTCGTCGTGCCATTCCTGCGGACGGTAGCTGATCACGGCCTCGAGGTCCTCGTCGGAGATGTCGAGGCCCTCGACGTCGAGCGACTCCTTGGTGGGGACGAAGCCGGTGGGGGTCTCCACGGCGTCGGCCTTGCCGTCGACGCGCTCCGCGATCCACTTCAGCACGCGGGAGTTCTCGCCGAACCCGGGCCACATGAAGCGGCCGTCCTCGTCGCGGCGGAACCAGTTGACGTAGAACACCTTCGGCAGCTTGGATTCGTCGGCCTTCTTGCCGATGTTGATCCAGTGCTGCACGTAATCGGCCACGTGGTAGCCGATGAAGGGCAGCATCGCCATGGGGTCGCGGCGCAGCACGCCGACGGCGCCCTTCGCTGCGGCTGTGGTCTCCGAGGAGCAGGTGGCGCCCATGAAGACGCCGTGCTTCCAGTTGCGCGACTGCGTCACCAGCGGGATGGTGTTCTCCCGACGCCCGCCGAACACGATGGCGTCGATGGGCACCCCCTGCGGGTTGTGGTAGTCGTCGGCGAGGATGGGGCACTGCTCGATGGGGGTGCAGAAGCGGCTGTTGGGGTGTGCCGCCTTCTCGTCCTTGCGGCCGCCCTGGGGGCCGGTCGAGCCGCTCCACGGGCGGCCCTTCCAGTCCGTGAGGTTCTCGGGCTTCTCCTTGGTCATGCCCTCCCACCACACGTCGCCGTCGGCGGTGAGGCCGACGTTGGTGAAGATGGAGTTGCCCTTGGCGATGGTGCGCATGGCGTTGGGGTTGGTCTCGTAGCTGGTGCCGGGCGCCACGCCGAAGAAGCCGGTCTCCGGGTTGGTGGCGTACAGCCGGCCGTCCTCACCGAAGCGGAGCCAGGCGATGTCGTCGCCCAGGGTTTCGACCTTCCAGCCGGGGACCGTCGGCTCGAGCATGGCCAGGTTGGTCTTGCCGCAGGCCGACGGGAACGCGGCCGCGATGTGGTACTTGCGGCCCTCCGGGGAGATGAGGCGCAGGATCAACATGTGCTCGGCCATCCAGCCCTCGTCGCGCGCCATGACGGAGGCGATGCGCAGCGAGTAGCACTTCTTGCCCAGCAGGGAGTTGCCGCCGTAGCCGGAGCCGTAGGACCAGATCATCCGCTCGTCGGGGAAGTGGACGATGTACTTGGTCTCCGAGCAGGGCCACGGCACGTCCTGCTCGCCCTCCTCGAGCGGCAGGCCCACCGAGTGGAGGCAGGGGACGAAGTCGGCCTGGGTGTCCGTCATCGCCTTGAGCGGCTCAGCGCCCATCCTGGTCATGATCCGCATCGACAACGCCACGTAGGCGGAGTCGGAGACCTCGACGCCGAACTTCGGGTCGTCGGCCTCGATGTGGCCCATGCAGAACGGGATGACGTACAGGGTGCGCCCGCGCATGCAGCCGTCGTAGAGGCCCTTCATGACGCGCTTCATCTCGGCCGGGGCCATCCAGTTGTTGGTGGGGCCGGCGTTGCGCTCGTCCTCGGAGCAGATGAACGTCTGGTCCTCGACGCGGGCCACGTCGTCCGGGTCCGTGCGGGCGTAGATCGAGTTGGGTAGCTTCTCGTCGTTGAGGCGGATGACGGTGCCCGCCTCTTCGAGGACGCGGACCAGGTGGTCGTACTCCGCGTCGGAACCATCGCAGTAGTGGATGGCGTCGGGCTTGCACAGCTCGACAACTTCATCGAGCCATGCCACCAGCTTCGGGTGGGTGGGTGCCTCGCCCGTGGCGGGGAGGTCGGCTCGTGTTTTCCGGTGAACTTGGGTGGCGGTTGTCATGGGACCCCTTCGTTGCGGTGGAATCACGCATCTCCGTTGAGCGCTTCCATTTCCACCATAGCCAGACATTTTCATTCATTGCTACTTGATGGGACTTTGTCTCACGCTGCTACAGTGCTGGGGTGCGAACGGCAGTTATCCTGACGGGCGTGCTCGCGTGTGCAGCTGCACTGAGCGGGTGTTCCCCCGAACCGGCCGCGCCGTCCCCCACGGCGCCTGCGGTTGACATGACCACGCCCGGCGCCACTGAACCACCGTCCACGGCGGAGACGGAGATCGTGGCGTCGGAGTCAGCTTCGCCCAGTGAATCCGCGTCGGCCAGCGAGTCGGCCCCGCCTCCCACCGCAGAGTCGACGACGAGCCTGTCCCCGGTTGAACAGCCCCCGCAGGAGGGCGGTCCCTGGATGGAACTGGACCTGACGCTGCGCTCGGGCGCCGACATCATCAAGGCCACCGAACTCCCGGAGTCGCTGCGCGCTTTCCTCACCAGCCGCGTCGGCGTCGAGGACGAGACCGGTTGCGTCACCGAGGAGGTCATCCTCCACGGCATCCACTCCGACGGCTTCGCCTACGGCACTGAAGAGTCCAACTGTGCGGGCGGTGAAGTGGTGTGGGGCATCGCGGACAACCAGTGGCATTACATCGTCCAGTTCGCTGACCCCGTGCCCTGTGCGGACCTCGCGTACAACGGCATCCCCGCTGGGGCTCCGGGCCTGCGCTGCCTGGGCGACGACGGTTCGGCGCGGGACTTCTGATGAGGGCTGCCTGGTTCGCGGCCCCGGCCGCGGCGCTGTTGCTGTTGCCGGCGTGCGCCCCGGATTCCATGGTGTCGTCGGCCGTCTCGGCCAGGCAGTTGGCTCCCAGGTTCGGCGTCGCCGAGGACGCCGCCGCTGACGAGCTGCCGGCCGAAGTGGTGGCCGCCGAGAAGCAGGCTGACGCCGTCGCGGAGGCGGAAGAGGCCATGTCGCGGGCGGCGGTGCGCACCAGCGAGCTCACGTCGGTGCAGTCGGCTGCGGCCGGTCCGGGCTTCCAGCCCACCAACGGGTGGGAGGACCACCACATCCACAATGTCGCCTACTCGCAGCTCGACCTGCTGGAGGAGGCGTCACCGACGTTCCGCGACTACGCGGAGAACGCGATGACCTCCGCCGGTACGGACGGCTGCACCGTGCTGGGCCTCAGCGTGATGAGCAAGCACCCGGACGGCTTCATCCTCGGCACGATCAGCACGGACTGTGGTGGTGGCCAGGCGATCTGGGGAGAGGACGGCGAGACGCACCAGTGGCATCTCCTGACGGTGCTCCAGGCGACGCCGGACTGCGCGGAGCTCACCGGGTTGGAACTGCCCACCGGAGTGGGCCTCGTCTGCAACGACGATCAGGGCAAGCTCGAAACCTACTGAGGCCCTCTGCGGGCCGGGGCGGACCACCAGCCCCGGGGAACCAGAAAAGCCTGAAACCAGAGGGTTCAGGCTATTCCGATGTCCTGAGACATCACATGGTCGGGGTGACAGGATTTGAACCTGCGGCCTCGTCGTCCCGAACGACGCGCGCTACCAAGCTGCGCCACACCCCGATGGCTCTTTGAGCCAAGGAACAGATTAGCGCACGGCGGGCCCGGGTGCGAATTCACTGTTCCCCACGGGACAGCGAGCGTCAGTCCGTATCCGGCCGGGGAACCAGAGTGAGCAGCGTCACCTCTGGGCGGCATGCGAACCGGTACGGCGCGAACGGGGAGGTGCCCAATCCCGCGGACACGTGGAGGTGCGCGGTGTGGCCCGCGGAGGTGTGGGTGGACAGGCCCTTGACGCGGGCCGCGTCGAGGTCGCAGTTGGTGATCAGCGCGCCGTAGCCCGGCACGCAGACCTGGCCGCCGTGGGTGTGGCCGGCGAAGATCAGGTCCATGCCGTCCGCGGTCATGGCGTCCAGCAGCCTCAGGTACGGGGCGTGGGTCACGCCGATGTTGAGCGCCGCGCCGGGCTCCGGAGGCCCGCCGACGGCGGGGTAATCGTCGCGGCGCAGGTGGGCGTCGTCCGTGCCCCGGAAGGCCAGCCGCTGCCCCGCGACCTCGAGCACGGTGCGGCCCTGGGTGAGGTTCACCCAGCCCAGCTCCTCGAGACGGTCGGCGAGCTCCGCTGTGGGTAGCGGGCGGGGCTCCGGCTGCGCGTGGCCGTTCGACGACCCGTGTGTGAGGTACCTCAGCGGGTTGCGGAACTGTGGCGCGAAGTAGTCATTGGACCCGAAGACGAACACGCCGGGGATGCCGCGCAGGGGCTCCAGCGACGCCATCAGGGCAGGGATGGCCCTGGCTTGAGAGATGTTGTCGCCGGTGCTGACCACGAGGTCCGGCTCCAGCCCGGCCAGGGCGGCGATGAACTCCTGCTTCCCGCGCTGGGAGTCCATGAGATGGAAGTCCGACACGTGAAGCACGCGGAGCTCTCTGGAGCTCTTCGGCAGCACGTCGAGCTGCACCCGGCGCACGGTGTACAGGCTCCGCTCGACGAGGCCCCAGCCGAAGCAGGCGGCGCCCAGGCCGGCCAGCCCGCCGAGGATCTTGGTGGCGGCGCGCATCAGTCGTCGTCGTCCCCGCCCTGGCCCGGAGGGCCACCCGGCTGCTGACCGGGAGGTGTGGCCGGAGGAGCGGCGGGCGCAGCGGGGGCAGCGGGGGCCGTCGCCGCGGGCTCAGTGACCACGGGCTCCGGCGCAGGCTTCGGCGCGGGCTCCGGACCGGCTGAGACCCGCAGCGTGATGGTGGAGAACTTCACGGCCTGGTCAGAGGGCGTGATGCCGAGGAAGGCGCCCTTGCGACGGCTCGAGTACTCCCGCTGGGTGCGGGTGGTGAAGCCGGCCGCTTCGATGGTCTCCTTGGCCTCGTTGTAGCCCATGCCCTTCACATCGGGCACCGGCACCAGCTGGCCCTCGAGGATGGTCTTGGTGGGCTCGGTGAACTTCGTCTTGGGCTTGTCCGCGAGTGCCGAGGTCATAGCGGCCTTCCAGATCTGGCCCGCGTCGCCGCCACCGGATCCCTCCAGGTACGTGCCGCTGGCGGGCATGGTGCCCTTGACCGTCTGCGTGTGGGTCTTCCACCACGTGTTGGCGGTGTCGACGCCGATCATGGCGACGCCCGCCATCTCCGGGGTGTAGCCGGCGTACCAGACCGCCTTGTTCTCGTTGGTGGTACCGGTCTTGCCTGCCTCGTCGCGACCGTCGCGCAGCGCCGCCCGGCGACCGGTGCCGTTCATGGCCACGCCTTGGAGCAGGTAGTTGACGCCGTCGGCGATCTCCGGCCGGATGACCTGCTCACAGTTGGCCGAGGGCACCTCGAGCTTCTTGCCCTCCTTGGTCGTGACCGACTGCAGGATGATGGGGGTGCAGTGGATGCCGCGGTTGGCGAACGTGGCGTAGGCCTCGGCCATGGACAGCGGCGTGATGTAGGCGGTGCCCAGCGTGAACGACGGGAACGAGGCCTGTGTGCTCATGGGGTCACCGTTGGCGAGCTTCACGCCCACCTTCTCGGCCATCGTCGTGGTGTTACAGATGCCCACGGCCTGGATGAGCTGCATGAAGTACGTGTTGACCGACGACTCCGCGGCCTTGCGCATGTCGATGGTGCCGTAGCCCCTGTCGTAGTTGCTGACGGGGCGGTCTGCACGGGTCTTGAACGGGCCCTCACAGTTGGTGAAGGTCTCGCCGTCGATCTCGAGTTCCTTGGGGGCGTCGTACTTCTGGTCCGGTGTCATCCCCAGGTCCAGCGCGGCGGCCATGGTGAAGGCCTTGAACGTGGAGCCCGCCTGGAAGCCTTCGATGCCACCCATGGAGCCTTCGACGTTGATGTTCTTGAACGTCTCGCCCACGGCCTCGTCCGGTCCCATCTTGGGGCGCGACTGGGCCATCGCCACGATCAGTCCGGTGCTGGGCTGAACCAGCACCGAGGAACCCCAGACGGGGTCGAGCGGTGCGATCTGGGAGGCGACCGCCGCTTCTGCGGCCAGCTGGGCCTCCGCGTCGATCAGCGTGTGGATGGTGAGCCCCCCGCGGTTCAGCATGTTGCGGCGCTCTTCCTCCGTCTCGCCCATGCTCGGCATCTTCATCAGCGTGCGCTGCACGTAGTCACACAGGAAGGGGAACTGAGAGGCCACGCAGCCGTTGGGGAGGCGCTTGATCTTCGACGGATCGAACGTCGTCTCCTTGGCGGCGGCGGCCTCCGCCTTGGTGACGAGCTTGAGCTCGGCCATGCGGTTCAGCACGGTGTCGCGGCGGTTGATGGCGCGCTGGGTGTATTTGGTGGGGTTGGTCTGCACGGGGTTCTGGACCAGGCCGGCCAGCATCGCCGACTGTGCCAGGTCCAGGTCCTTGGCTGAGACCTGGAAGTAGTGCTGGGCCGCGGCCTCCACGCCGTAGGCGCCGTCGCCGTAGTAGGCGATGTTGAGGTAGCGCTCAAGGATCTCGTCCTTGGTGAGCTTCTCCTCGACGGCCATGGCGTAGCGCATCTCCACGATTTTGCGCTCGAGGGACACCTCGGTGGCCTTGCGGACGCCTTCCTGGTCGTTGTTCATCGACGCGGTCTCCACGCGCACGAGTTTCACGTACTGCTGGGTCAGCGTCGACGCGCCCTGGGTGTCGCCGGTCAGCGTCTTCACGGCCGCGCGGCCGAAGCCTTGGAAGTCGATCGCGCCGTGTTCGTAGAAGCGGTGGTCCTCGATGGCGATCTGCGCCTGCTGCATGAACAGCGAGATGTCCTCGAGCGGCACGTAGATGCGGTTCTCGTCGAAGAACGTGGCCAGCACCTTGCCGTCGCCCATCAGGACGCGGGATCGCTCGGACTGCGGCGGGGTCTCGAACTCGGCCGGCAACTGCTCCAGCGATTCGGCAGCCATCTTCACGCCGTTGCCGGCGAGAGCGGTCATAGGCACGGCCAGCCCTGCGAGCAGGAGGCCCGACAGGAGTGATACCGCGAAGAACATCAGGAGGGAATAGCCCTTCTGGCCCAGGGAGGCAGACTTCATACGGCGCATTCTACGTGAGGGGGTCCAAAACCCCTTTGTCAGACGTTTCAATGGCCGCTGGCATGGGCGGTAACCTGAACCCCCCTGTTGCAAACGCCATGACATGCGCTACGGTCGATGCATAGGACGAAACTGCGCAAGGGAGGGCAGCTGATGTCGCTCGCCGAGGTTAGTGAATGGACGCTCCAGGCCAAATGCCGGGACATGGCGGACGCACTCTTTCCAGAAGGTAAAGATCAGAAACGGGCTCGTTCAGTCTGCGTCGGATGCCCGGTCCGATCTGAGTGTCTCGCGGAGGCGCTCGACAACCGGATTGAATGGGGTGTCTGGGGGGGAATGACCGAACGTGAGCGTCGAGCACTGCTGAGACAGCGGCCCGACATCGACTCGTGGTTCGACGTGCTCGTCAACTACACCAACGGCACAGGCTTCACTGTCGTGCCGGTGGACCACCACTGAAGCACTGGACAGAAGCGGCGGGTGGATCAGTCCACCCGCCGCTTCCACACCCATCAGTCAGTCCCGCAGAAAACGCGCGGGCACGTCTGCCACCCGGCCCCTTTCCCACGGAAGTGCCCATCCGGCCAGGTCCAGAACCCAGTCAACGAGGTGCCCGGTGAGGCCCCAGATGAACTGGTCTCCCACCACGAACGACGGGCCCATGAACCCGCTGGGGTGGCGTCCCATCACGCGTGTCTCCGGGGCCGCCAGTTCCGAAACCCGGAAGTGGTGCACCTCAGCCACCTCGCGTGGGTCCACGACGCTGAGCTCGTCCCCACCCGGCCACGCGCCCACCACGGTGGTGACGTCGTAGCGCGATGCCGGCACCCACAGCGCCGGCAATTGTCCTAACACCGTGACCTGCGTCGGGTCGAGCCCGATCTCCTCGCGCGCCTCCCTGAGCGCGGTGTCCGCACGGTCGACGTCCGTGTCGTCGACGGCGCCCCCCGGCAGCGCGATCTGCCCGGCGTGCCGGCGCATGGTGGTGGCCCGGGTGATGAAGGTCAGCGACGGGTCGCCGTCGTCCGTGAACAGGGCCAGCACGGCTGCTGAGCGTTCGCCGCGGGGCGTGCGGTCGATCCCGATGTGGCGGGCCGCCTGGGGTTGCGCGAGCGCGCCGCGGAGACGGCCGAAGACGCGCTCGTCGCTCATGACACCCCCAGGTACCGGGCGGCCATGTCCTTCAACTGCTCGGTGGATTCGATCGGCCCGGCGTGGACCCCGGCGATCTTCCCGTCGGCGTCGATGAAGTAGGTCGACGGGATGCCGGGAATCTTGAGAGGCACCTGCAGCGTCTTGTCCTGGTCCGTCACGTGGGGGTAGAACCAGCCGACGAGGCCGGCGAACTCGATGGCCCAATCGGGGAGGGGGTCGTTGTAGTCGACTCCGAGGAAGGCGACGCCGTCGAGTTCGGCAAGGCCCTCACGGAGGAAGGGCGCCTCCTCGCGGCAGGGGCCGCACCACTGGGCCCACACGTTGATGATGGTGGGCGTGCGCTCCAGACCGGCCAGGTTGACCGCCTTGTCGCTGCCCAGGCAGGTCAGTTGGGTGTGGGGGAGCCCGCCGTCGATCTGCTCGGCGGCCGGATCCGTGTCCGGGCAGTCAGGCAGCCCGTACTCGACACGCAGCGCCGCGAGATCCGGCGGCGGCGTGGCGGGCGCGGCGGGGGTGGTGCTCTGGCCGGGCGTGCACGCGGCGAGCAACAGAGCCGCGCTGAGCGCGGCGATGGCAGACCTGATCCTCATCGTGCTGCGAGATTACCCCACGACGCCGCGGCCTCAGCCCGACGCCACCGGCGGTGCGCCGTCAGTTCCTGGGCTCCCGGATGAGCTGGGCGGCCTTGGCGGGATCCTGTTCGCCGATGTCGCGGCTGGGGCACCATTCGGCAACGGGGCAGGCCCCGCAGGCCGGGCGCCGGGCATGGCAACACCGTCGGCCGTGCCAGATCACGCGGTGACAGAGCATCACCCATTCCTCCGGAGGGAACAGGGCCCCGACGGAGCGCTCCACATCGTCCGGCTTGGTGCTGTCGACCCAGCCGAAGCGGTTGGCCAGGCGGATGAGGTGGGTGTCTGGGGTGACACCGGGCACGCCGAACGCGTTGCCCAGCACCACATTGGCGGTCTTGCGCCCCACTCCCGGCAGCGAGACGAGTTCGTCGAGTGTGCCCGGCACCTCGCCGTCGAATTCATCGACGATGCGCCGGCTCAGCCCGATGATGGCGGTGGTCTTGTTCCGGTAGAACCCGACAGGTCCGATGATGACCTCAACCTCTTCCCTGTCCGCCTCCGCGAGCGCCGTGGCGTCGGGGAAGCGTCGGAAGAGGTCTGCGGTCACCGCGTTGACCCGGCGGTCCGTCGACTGCGCCGACAACACCGTGGCGACGAGCAGCTCGAACGGGGTGCGGAAATCCAGCTCGCACCGAGCGTCGGGGTAGGCCTCGGCGAGCGTCTCGTTGATGATCGCCGGCTGGTCCACCTCAGACCTCGACGACGAGTTCGACCTCCACGGCCGAATCCAGCGGGAGCACCGCCACGCCCACCGCGCTGCGCACGTGGACGCCGGACTCGCCGAAGATGTCACCGAGCAGGTTCGAGGCGCCGTTGGCGACGGCGGGCTGCGCCGTGAAGCCGGGCTCGCTGGCCACGAAGACCACCACCTTCAGCACGCGGCGGATGTTGTCGACGCCACCGGCGATGTCGGCGGCGGCCGCAACGGCGTTGAGGGCCGCGGTGCGGGCTGCCGCAGCGGCGTCGCCGGGCGACACCGGGCCCCCCACTTTCCCGACGGCGACGAGCTCACCGTCGACGAACGGCAGTTGGCCGGAGGTCCAGATCTGGTTGCCCACCCGGGTGGCCGGTACGTAGGCAGCGACGGGAGCGGCTACCGGCGGCAGTTCGACGCCGAGTTCAGCCAAGCGCTCGGAGGCGGGCATCAGGCGTCCTGGATGGGCCGCTTGAAGTAGCCGACGAGCGTGTCCGGGTTGGGGCCGGGGGCGAGCTGGATCAGTTCCCAGCCATCCGAGCCGAAGTTGTTGAGCAGCTGCTGAGCGACATGCGACAGGACGGGCGCGACGAAGTATTCCCACTTGATCATGGGAGACAAGGTACTACGGCCGGCCGAACGACTTCTCGAGGTCTGCGTCGCGGAATTGGGGGAGGTCGTCGGAGCGGATCACGACGTCGGTGTCCTTCGTGCGGGAGGCGACGGCGTCGACCACCGCGTCGAGCGTCATACGGGCCTCGGAGATGGTGGCCTCCGGCATCTTGACGTCCCGGAACTTGCCACGGCCCAGCGTGAACAGCACGGCGGCCACGAGCAGCGAGAACAGGACGCTGACCAGAAAACCCAGCGTGATCGCGGGGAACGGCCCCATGGAGGTGAGTGCGTTGAGAAGCAGACCGACGCCCAGTGCGATCAGGATGACGAGCATCCAGATGGCGTGCAGGGCGAAGACGGCGGCACCGGCGAAGAACCCGGCGCCCACGCCTGCGGCTTTGGCGGCGGGCTTGATCTCGGCCGAGGCGAGCTCGGACGTCTTCGAGACGAACTCGGAGAGCGAGTCCTTGATGTCGACCAACGGGTGGCGGGGCTCAGCGGGCATTGGATGCTCCTTTCGCAGCTAACAGCCTAGTACCGCATAGATCACAGTGGGATGGCCAAGCCGCTATCCGGTAATTCGACGGGGCCGGTCAGTTCCTCGTGGCTGACCCAGGCGCGCCAGCACAGCAGTTGGTAGGGCAGCCGCAGGTTCTCGCCGGGGCGTACCGCTCCGTCGAACAGGTCGATGACCTGGCCGATGAGGGTGTCGAGCTGGCTCTGGTCGAGGTTGCCGGCCAGCGGCTGCCTGCGCACCATGGCGATGAGGTCTTCGCGGCTGACGGCCTGCCAGATCCGGAACGCGCGGCGCTCCACCTCCGGGAAGTACTTGGAGCGGCCCAGCACGTCGAGGCTCTGGTGGCCGTAGTCGCCCTTCATGGCCATGGGGTCATAGCGGCGCAACAGCGCGGCGAGCCGCCGCACCCAGGGCACCGAGTCGTCGCGCACCAGGTAGGAGGCGCTGACGCATCCGCCGCTGCGCAGCACACGGGCGAGTTGGGGGAGGGCCTGGTCGAGGTTGTAGCGGTGCAGGCTCTGGTGCGCGAAGACCACTTCGAACTGCAGCGGATCCGTGGGCACCGCCTCCGGCCGCGCCAGCAGCGGCGTGACCCGCGTGAGCTCGGCGAGCCGCGCGTGGACGGCGGGGTTGTCGGTCAGCGCGAACAGGGTGTGCCCGGCGGCCGAGAGCCGGCGCGTGAGGTGCGTGTCACCGGCCAGGACCAGCCCGCGCACGTCCTGCCACACGGAGAGCCAGGTGAGGGCCTCGTCGGGCAGGGTGATGCTCATGCCGTCCTTCCGCGTAGCTGATGTGGTGGGGCCAGCCTAGCTGGCTGATTGTGCGTCACGACGGAGGACGCCGCGCCGGGGAAGGTTATCCACAACGGGGCACATCCGTCGAAAATCGGGCTGCCCGTTGACCACAGTGGTGGGCATGGACCCCTACGTTCTGCTCTGCTCCCGGGACCCGGCCGTCATCGAGGCGGTGGAGGTCTCCGCGGCCGCTTTCGAGGTGCCGTTGCGTGTGGCCCACCATCCTGATGAGGTGCGGGTGGCCTGGCCGGAGGCGGCGCTGCGGCTGGTCTCCACGGAGGTCGCCACGCGTTGGACGGGCGTCGCGCCCGGGCAGGCCTACCTCGTCGGTGCCTCGCCGCCGGAGTTGGCGCGGTGTTCCGCCTCCCTCGCATTGCCGGTGCTGCCACTGCCTGACCACGGCGGTCACCTGGCGGAGGCCATCTCGACGGCGGTGCGCGCGGACGCGGTGCGGGCCACGGTCGTGGCGCTGGTGGGCGCCTCCGGCGGCCTGGGCGTGAGCACGCTGGCGGCCTCGTTGGCGCTGGTGGCGGCGGCACAGCGGATGCGCGCGGCGTGCGTGGACCTGGCGCAGGCGGGCGGAGGGCTGGACCTCCTCGTCGGAGCGGAGACCGTCGACGGCGTGCGGTGGCCTGACCTGAGTCATGCGCGGGGCGAATTGGGGGATCTCATGGGCGGGTTGCCCATGGCCGAGGGGGCGGCGTTCCTGGCGCAGGGGCGGGAGTCGTCCTCCGCGCCACCGGCGGCAGCGGTGGCGGCCGCCGTCGGCTCGCTGGCCCGCTCCGCAGACCTCGTGGTCATCGATGCCGGCCGTGAGGCGCCGCCGGTGGAGCCGGACCGGACGCTGCTCGTCGTCGGCGCGGACGTGAGGTCCGTCGCCTCCGCGCGGATGCTGGTCGAGGGCCGGTCCGTGCAGCCCGGTGCGGTGGTGGTCCGGCGTGGGCCCGGCCGGTCCATCCCCGCAGAGGTCGTCTCGCGCGCGCTGGGCCTGCCCTGCCTGGCGGCCATCACCCACGAGAAGGCGGTGATCCGGTTGGCGGAGCTGGGGCTGTCGCCTGTCAGCGCGGCTGCGCGCCGGTACCGCAGGCAGGTCGCGGCGCTGCTGGCGGAGGTGCGCGGTGGCTGAGGTCCAACTCGATGTGCTCCAGAGCCGCCTGGCCGGGCTGGGCCGCACCCACACCCCGGTGGACGTGGCGGCGGCGCTGCGCGGGATGGGCGTCATCGTGACCGACGCGGTGGTGCACGACGTGCTCGCCCAGCTGCGGCGCAACAGCGTCGGGGCCGGCCCGCTCGACGACCTGCTGGCCGAGCCGGGGGTCTCTGACGTCGTGGTGAACGGGCCCCGTGAGGTGTTCGTGGACCGCGGCCGGGGGTTGGAACGCGCGGAGGTGCGTTTCGTGGATGACGAGCAGGTGCGCAGGCTCGCCATCCGGCTGGCGGCCGCCGCCGGGCGACGCCTGGATGACTCGTCGCCCTTTGTCGACGGGCGTCTGCCGGGCGGGGTGCGGCTGCATGCGGTGCTCGCGCCGGTGGCGGCGCCGGGCACCTGCCTGTCGCTGCGGGTGCCGGCCCGCCGGAGCTTCTCGGTGGCAGACCTCGTGGCGGACGGCTCGTTGCCGCCGGAGGGTGAGCGCCTGCTGCGGGCCGTGGTGGCTGCACGGTTGCCCTTCCTGATCTCCGGCGGCACCGGCACGGGAAAAACCACGCTGCTCTCGGCCCTCCTGGCCTTGGTGCCCGGCCATGAGCGTCTGGTGGTGGTGGAGGATGCGCGGGAACTGGTGCCGGACCATCCGCACTGTGTGCGCCTCGAGGGCCGGCCGGCGAACGCTGAGGGGACAGGCGCCATCACGCTCACCACTCTGGTGCGGCAGGCGCTGCGGATGCGCCCGGACCGCGTCGTGCTGGGAGAGGTGCGTGGTGCCGAACTGACTGACCTGCTGACCGCGCTGAACACCGGGCATGAAGGGGGTTGCGGCACGGTGCACGCCAATTCGGTGCAGGACGTGCCCGCCCGCCTGGAAGCCCTCGCGGCCCTGGGCGGGCTGGGCCGCGAGGCGTGCCATGCCCAGGTGGCCGCTGCCCTCCAACTGGTGGTCCATCTCCGGCGGAGCCGGTCAGGCGCCCGGGCGGTGGACCAGATAGGGCTGTTCCGGCGGGGCTCCGACGGCCTGGTCGAGATCGCGCCGGCGGCGTCCTTCGTCGGGGGACGGGTGCGCTACGAGGGGGAGGCCGGCGCCGAACTGACCAGGCTGGTGGGGTGGTGACCGGCGCTGCGCTGGTGGCCGCCCTCTCCGCGGCGGTGCTGGTCGGGCCCGCGCCCGGGCTGCGGCGCCTGGCGCCGCGCCGCCGACGGCTGCCCACCCGGGTGTCGCCGTGGGTGGTGCTCGGGCTGCTCGCAGCGGTCGGGGCAGCCGGTGCGCTGGGTCTCCGGGCGGTCGGCTGGATGGCGGTGGGGGCCATCGCGTTCGGCACTGCCGGCTGGTTGGTGGTGAGCGCGCGCCGTCGACGCAGCGCGTCCAGGCGGGCGGGCGAGTGCGCCGCGGCGGCCCGGGTGCTGAGTTCCCTGCTGCGGTCCGGTCAGATTCCCACCGTGGCGCTCGCCGAGGCGGCGCGTGACTCGCCCGTCCTCGCCCCCGCGGCTGCGGCCGCCGCCTTGGGTTCGGATGTGGGGGCGGAGCTCGAACGGGTCGCCTCCGTCCCCGGTCAGGGCGGGATGCGGTCCGTCGCGTCGGCGTGGCGGGTGAGCGAGAGGAGTGGGGCCCCGGTGGCGGACGTGCTGTCGTCGGTGTCAGAGAACCTGCGGCGCCAGCGGCAACTGCAGGCCGTGATCGACGCCGAACTGGCGGCCGCGCGAGCGAGTGGCCACATCATGGCGGCGCTGCCCTTCCTCGCTGTCGGCCTCGGCTTCGCAGCCGGTGCAGACCCGCTGCGCTTCCTGTTCGGCGGTGTCATCGGCCAGGTGTTGGTGCTCGCCGCGGTGACACTGACCGCCGCCGGGGTGCTGTGGATCGACAAGCTCGCGCAGGGAAGGAGTGCGGTCAGGTGAACCAGTTGCTGACGGCGGCCCTGGCCGCGTTCCTGGCCGTGGTGGTGGCGATGCCCGCGCCGGCTGCGGCGCTGGAGCGGCTCCGGGCACGGCCCGAACGGAGGGTCCCGGCGTGGCTGGAGGGCAGGGAGGGGGCCCTGCCGCTGCGGCAACGGGCGCTCCTGGGCGTGGCCGTCGGCGCACTCCTGATGCTGGTCCTCGACGGGGTGCCCGGAGTGGCGGGAGGGTTGGTCGTCGGTCTCGGGTCGGTGGTGTTGCTGGGGTACCGTGCGCCACGGCCGGACACGGGTGAGTTGGCGGCGGAGCTACCGGACGCCCTGGGTTTCCTCAGCGTCTGTCTGGAAGCGGGCCAGCCCATGTCCGCCGCAGTGGAGGCGGTGGCGGCCGTGTCGCCGCCCGCCACGCAGAAGCTGTTGCGGGAGGTGGCGGGGCAGATGGCGCTCGGCAGGGCTGGGCCTGAGGCGTGGGCCCGGCTGCGGCAGCACCCGGTCTGGGGGCAGCCGGCGGCGGGCATCGCCCGGGCCGAGCGGTCCGGCGCGTCGCTCGCCGGCGTGCTCAGGGTGCACGCCGAGGATGCCCGGCAGGACTTCCGGGATCGGTCGCTGAAGGCCGCCCGGACGGTGGGGGTGAGGTCGGTCGTTCCACTGATGGCGTGCTTCCTGCCCGCCTTCATCCTGGTCGGGGTGGTGCCCATCGTCGCCGGGCTGATCCAGAATTTCTTCTCGGGTTGAATCGACACGGCGGTCGATTCAGAAATTGTGGGTGGTGGCTGGCACAGTTGAGGAGTGACGTTTTCCTGGGTGCTGGGCCGCGACGAGGTGACCGCTGTTTCACAGCGCGAAGCCGCCGCCGGCGTGCCCACCGCGTGGCCCAGTTGGCTGCCGGCTAAGGCCGCAGAACAGATCTCCGCAGCGGGCATCGCCGCGCCCTGGCGGCACCAGGTGGAATTCGCAGACGCCCTGTTCCACGGCGAGCACAGCATCGTGTGCACGCCCACCGGCTCCGGCAAATCGCTCGGCTACCTCATGCCCATCATCACCGGCGCCGTACATGGGGAGGTGGGCGTCACCGTGGATTCGATGCGCGCCCGGCTCACCGGCCCCAGGCACACGGCGCTGTACATCTCGCCCACCAAGGCGTTGGCGCACGACCAGGCCCGGGCGGCGGCGGCACTCGGGCCGAAGACGTGGCGCATCACCCCGCTCGACGGTGACTCGGACGAGGCCGAGCGGCGCTTCGCCAGAGACCATGCCAGCTTCATCCTGACCAACCCGGACATGCTGCACTTCTCCATGCTGCCCAACCACCAGCGGTGGTCGAGGTTCCTGGGGTCGCTGCGCTACATCGTCGTCGACGAGGCCCATCGTTACCAGGGCATCTTCGGGGCGCACGTGGCGCAGGTGCTGCGCAGGTTGCGGCGGATCGCGGCCCAGTACGGGGCAGACCCCGTCGTCGCGCTGTCGTCGGCCACGGCGCCCAACGCCCGGGAGTTCGCGGAGACCCTCATCGGGGCCGGCCCGGTGAAGGTGGTCGACGAGGACGCATCACCGTCGGGCCGCCGCACGGTGGCGCTGTGGCGGCCGGAGAAGTCGCTGCGCGACGACACAGCCCGCCTGCTGGCGGGGCTGACGGACGAGGGCAGGCAGGTGATCGCGTTCGTCCCGTCCAGACAGGGTGCCGAACTGGTCTCCCTGGCTGCGCAGGAGGTGGCGCGCGAGCCCACCAGGGTCGCCTCGTACCGCGGCGGCTACCTGGCCTACGACCGGCGCGAGCTCGAGGCGGCGCTGCACAGCGGCGAGCTTCGGGGGTTGGCCTCCACCAACGCGCTGGAGCTCGGCGTCGACGTGGCGGGCATGGACGCGGTGCTGGTCTCCGGCTATCCGGGCAAGCTCGCGTCGTTCTGGCAGCAGGCCGGCCGCGCGGGGCGCCGCGGCCAGGACGCGCTCGTGGTGTTGCTGGCACGGGAGAACCCGCTGGACGTCTACCTCCTCGAGCATCCGGAACTGATCTTCGACGCCCCCGTCGAGCGGGCGGTGCTGCACCCCGAGAACCCGCGGGTGCTCGGGCCCCACCTCGCCGCAGCCGCCCAGGAACTGCCGCTGTCAGCAGACGACGAGCGCTGGTTCGGCCCCACCACCTCCGCATTGGCGGACGCGCTGGCGCAGCAGGGGGTGTTGCGCAACCGCGCCGGCCGCTGCTTTTGGACGAGGCCGGACCGGGCCGTGGACTTCATCGACCTGCGCGCCATCGGGGAGCGCCCCGTCGACATCATCGAGCGCGACACCGGCCGGGTGGTCGGCGTGGTCGACATGGCGGCCGCGGACCGCACCGTCCATCCCGGCGCGGTGTACCTCCACCAGGGCGAGACGTTCCTCGTCGACGAACTGGACCGTGAGGAGCACCAGGCGTTCGTCGTCCAGGGCAGGCCGAGGTACTACACGCAGCCGCAGTCGTCGTTCGACATCGAGATCCTCCGCGAGGTGGACCGCAAGCGGTTGGGTGTCACGGAGGTCTGCCGGGGTGACGTGCGGCTGGATTCCCAGGTGATGGCCTACCTCCGTCGCGACGAGGTGACCCATGAGGTGTGGGATACCACCGCCCTGGAGATGCCGCTGCACCGGATGACCACGCAGGCGGTGTGGTGGACGGTGCCGGCGCACCTCGCCGGCCGCCTGGGCTGGGCTGAACTCCAGATGGGGGCGGCCGCCCACGCCATGGAGCACACCGCCATCGGGCTCCTGCCGGCGTTCGCGCCCTGCGACCGGTGGGACATCGGCGGCGTCAGCACCGCCCTGCACCCGGACACCGGCCTCTGCACGATCTTCGTGCACGACGGAATGACGGGCGGCTCCGGCTTCGCGTACCGGGGCTACGAGGTCATCGAGGAGTGGCTGGCAGCCACCTTCGAGCGCCTCACCCGGTGCGGCTGCGCCGAGGGCTGCCCTGCCTGCGTGGTGTCGCCCAAGTGTGGCAACGCCAACCAGGTGCTGAACAAGCCGGATGCGGCCGAGCTGCTCGGGCTGCTGCTCGACGCGGAGTCTAGGGCGATCACCCGTTGTCCACAGCCCGCGGTGTTGTCCGCCTGATCCATCCACACACGCGGGTTCACGCGGTGATTCAGGGTGCCCTTTTCCGATCAATGGGGGTGAGACCGGCCGAAAGGCGGCCGACCTCGGGAAAGGAACCTCCATGTCCAACCTCGTGCTCCACCCCCAGCGCACGGCGCAGCTGCGCCGCCTCACCGAGCGGGGCCTGACCACCGTCGAGTACGCCATCGGCCTGCTCGCCGCCGCCACCGTCGCCATCCTCTTGGTCCGGGTCTTCTCCGACAACGCGTTCTTCCAGGTGCTCTTCGACTGGGTCACTGGCGTCTTCGGCAAGGTCCTGCAGGGCGACTTCAACATCTCCGATCTGCTCAAGGTCGGAGGGTGATCCGAGGAGGGAGGACCCGGCGGGGTGAACAGGGGATGGTCGCCGTCGAGCTCTGCGTCGGGTTGCTGCTCGCCGTGGTCCTCACCGTCGGCCTGGTCGGGGCCTCCCTCCTCGGAGTGGCCCAGGCAACGGCCGCCGAGGCCAGCGCCCAGCTGGCCCGGCAGGCCGCCCGGGGTGACGACGAAGCCTTCGCCGAAGCCAGGGCCCGGGTGCCGAAAGGCGCACGCATAGAGGTAGCCAGGGAGCACCTCGGGGTCCAGGCCAGCGTGACGCTGTCGGTGCCCGTTCTGAAGCTGGGCGTCGTCGACGTCTCCGCCCGGGCCTGGGCCGCCTACGAACCGGGGATCGGGCCGTGAGCCGACGCACCGAGCGCGGTTCGGCAGGGGTGCTACTGACGATGGGGATGAGCCTGGCACTCCTGGCGTCGTTCACCGTGGCTGGGGTCCTGATCGCGTGGTTCTCGGCGGCCCGGCACGCCGAACAGGCGGCCGAGCTCGCCGCCCTCGCAGCGGTGTCCGCGTCGGTCCAGGGCGCTGACCCCTGCTCCGCGGCGGGCGAGGCCGCGGTCCGCAACGGGGTCTCGGTCGCGGAGTGCGCAGTGCGGGGCGGGGGCCGGCACGTCGTCGTCGAGATCGCGGTCCGGGCCCCCTTGGAGCCGGCCCTGCCCGGAGCGCCACGGACCTTCCTGCGCAGTGCCACGGCCGGAACGTGACCGATTTCAGCACCGCCTCCGGGGTGCCAATAGGCTGACGGTATGACTTATGTTGCAGCGGAAGACCGTTATGACTCCATGCCGTACCGGCGGCTCGGCACCTCCGGCCTGAAACTGCCCGCGATCTCGCTGGGCCTGTGGCACAACTTCGGAGACGACAAGCCGCTCCAGACCCAGCGCGACATCCTGCGCCGCGCCTTCGACCGTGGCGTGACGCACTTCGACCTCGCGAACAACTACGGCCCGCCCTACGGCTCCTCGGAGACGAACTTCGGCCGGCACTTCGCCGAGGACTTCAAGCGGTACCGCAGCGAACTGGTCATCTCATCGAAGGCCGGCTGGGACATGTGGCCCGGTCCCTATGGCTTCGGCGGCTCGCGCAAGTACCTCGTCGCGTCCTGCGACGACTCGCTGGCGCGCATGGGTCTCGATTACGTCGACATCTTCTACCACCACCGTCCTGACCCGGACACCCCTGTCGAGGAGACCATGCAGGCCCTGGACTTCATCGTCCGCTCAGGCCGGGCACTGTACGCCGGCATCTCCTCGTACTCGGCGGAGCTGACGGCCAAGGCCCAGCAGATCGCGCGCGAACTCGGTACGCCGCTGGTCATCCATCAGCCGTCGTACTCCATCCTCAACCGCTGGGTTGAGGACGGCGAGCCCAGCCTCCTGCAGTCCGCGGCCGCCAACGGCATGGGTGTCATCGCCTTCTCGCCGCTGGCGCAGGGGATGCTCACCGACCGCTACCTCGACGGCATCCCGGCTGATTCCCGCGCCGCCGCCGGGAAGTCGCTCGACGAGGGGCTGCTGAACGAGAAGAACCTCGAACACCTCCGCGCGCTGAACGCGATCGCCGAGGGCCGCGGCCAGTCGTTGGCCCAGATGGCCATTGCCTGGGTGCTCCGCGACCAGGGCGAAGCGTCCGTCACCTCCGCGTTGCTGGGCGCCTCGTCGGTGCGCCAGCTCGACGCGAATCTCGACGCCCTCACCAACCTGGCCTTCACCGAGGACGAGCTCTCGGCGATCGACGGGCACTCCGGAGTGGGAGGCATCAACCTCTGGCAGGGAGCCACAGACTCCGTCTGACGGAACAAGGCAGTGCGAGTCTCCGCAGAGTGCAGAAGCGCCCGCGGCAGGGATCCGTCCCCGTCGCGGGCGCTCCAGTTCAGGCCTACGGCACCTGCGGGATGTCCACCGGCTGGTTGAAGTCGGAGTACTCCGTGATGACCGTCGCCTCCATGATCGTCATTTCCTGCTTCACCAGGCGCAGTTGGTCATCGAGCCACCAGGTGGTGGCGATCCCTTCCGCCCCGGGCGCGGCAGAGGGCACCAGGGCCCCCAGATCCAGCACCACGGTGAACTTCCGCTCCGCCTTGTCCACGAGTTCGATGGATTCGACGAGGCCACGGAGGGTCTCGGCATCGAGGGTGGGCTTGGTGCCCTCAGCCGAGTCGGGGATCTGCTGTTCCTGCCAGGCCCCGCCGTCGGTCCGGGTATAGGCGGTGGTGCCCTCGGTGACGGACTCCACCTTCTTCCCGGCGGCCTCCAGCACCGTGTAGGTGCGGGGATTGGCCGGGTCCGTGCTGTCGACGTAGGTGACGGTCTCGGAACCGGGGACCGACGTCGAGGTGGTCATCTTCATCGTCGTGATCGACTCCTGCACCGGGCGGTACAGGTCGAGGAAGGCCTCCGTGTCCACGGGGCCCTCGTCCCAGGGGAGCTCGCCGGAGGACCCCTCGGGGGTCGACTCCTCCTCGCTGGGTTCGGCGGTGGCCGATTCCTCCTCCGTCGGCGTCGCCTCGGCGGAGGTCTCCGTGGCAGGGCTCTCCGAACCGCCCGCTCCGGTCTCTTCGGCCGTTGCGGGTGAGCTGGCCGGGGCCTGCGTCTGGGGGGTCTCCGCGGTTCCGCTGCAGGCGCTGACCCCCAATGCGGCCGCCGCCAGGGCGGCGATCAGTACGTTCTTCTTCAGTGCCATGCGCCCATGGTCGCAACCGGGAGGGTCAGGTCGACAGGCCTCGTCGATGGCGATTCAGCCGACGCCGCCCTGCCTAAGATGTCGCCATGGCCATCGACACCGCCGCGCTCCGCGACCAGCTCACCGCCGCCCGCTACACCTCTGATGCGGTGGTCGACCGGATCGGGGAGGACGGCCAGGCAGGGCTGGGGCGCAACTGCACCGTGCCGGCCGACGTGGCGCTCGGCGACGCCGCAGACCCGCAGGCCGCGCTGATCAGGCTCTTCATCCTCCAACAGGCGGTGCCGCGTGAGGTGGTGGCCGCCGCGGTCGGCGTGGACGCCCTGCTGGAGGAGGGTTTCGTGCGGATGGACGGGGATTCGGTCCGCGCCGTCGTGGACATCCGCCCCTACGGCTCGCCGGATGACGGAGCGTCCGGATGGGTGGTGGCCGACCCGACCCCGGGCCTGGACCACGGGATGTCGCCCATCCGCCCTGACTACGTGCTGGGAGTGTCGCCCGCGTCCACCACGCTCGCGCAGCTGACCATGCGCACGCCTGTGGACACGGCGTTGGACCTCGGCACCGGCTGTGGGGTGCAGTCGCTGCATCTCAGCCGGCACGCCGGCCGGGTGGTCGCCACGGACGTCAACGAGCGCGCCCTCGAACTGGCGAGGGTGACCGCAGGGCTGGGCGGTGTCGAGGTGGACTACCGCAACGGATCCCTCTACGAGCCGGTGGCGGGGGAGCGGTTCGACCTCATCGTGTCGAACCCGCCGTTCGTCATGAGCCCGCCCACCGACGAGGCCGACACCCTCACCTACCGGGAGGCGAACTTCGAGGGCGACTCCCTCGTCGAGACCCTCATCCGCGGTGCCGCGGACCACCTCACCCCCGGGGGGTCGCTGCAACTGCTGACCAACTGGGCCGTGACGGACCAGCCGTGGGAGGAGCGGCTCGGCGCCTGGATCCCGGACGCCTGTGACGCCTGGATCATCGAGCGGGAGCGCCTGGACGTGTTCTCCTACATCGAGATGTGGCTCACCGACGCCGGGCTGGCGGGTACGGACCGGTGGAGGGAGGCCTACGACGAGTGGCTGGCCTACTTCGAGCGCCTGGGCGTGCGCAGCATCGGGATGGGATGGGTGCTCGTCACCAGGGCGGAGCGGGCCGAGCCCCACTGCCGTTTTGAGAGCTGGCCGCACGCTGTCGCCCAGCCGGTGGGAGACGTCTTCGCCCGGCATCTTGCCGCCGTGGATGCGTTCCAGCTACCGACCGCGGAGCTGTTGGCCGCCCGGCCCCGGCTCGTCGACGTCGAGCAGGAGACCATCGGCCGGCCCGGCGCGGAGGATCCGGAGCACGTGGTGTTCCGCCAGCGGGTGGGGCTCCTGCGTGCCATCAAAGCCGACACCGCCCTGGCCGCCGCCCTCGGCGCGCTCGACGGCGAGTTGACCGTTGGCCAGGTGGTGGCCGCCGTCGCGCAGGTCCTCGACCTCGACGCTGCGGAGCTGGCCGCCGCGCTTCTTCCAGAGATCCGTCAGGCCCTCCTCGACCAGATGCTGATCCTCGCCGGCGACGGTTCCCACGCGATATAGGTTGCATCGCTGACTAGATAGATATACGATCTAGCCATGGTACCTGCAACTCCCTGGCCGTCGAGTTGGCTCAAGGGCTTCCTCGAAGTGGCCGTTCTTGCGATCATCGCCGAGGGCGAGACCTATGGCTACGAGATCACCAGCCGCCTGAACGACGCCGGCTTCGGCACCGTCAAGGGCGGCACCCTCTATCCCATCCTCGGCCGCCTCGAAGAGGCCGGGTTCGTCGACACCGACTGGCGCGCCGGTGATTCCGGCCCCGGCCGCAAGTACTACCGGCTCACCGCCGACGGCGCGGCGGACCTCCGCAACCGCGCGGACACCTGGCGTGCCTTCTCCCACAACCTCTCCGCCCTCCTGAAGGAGCACTCATGAACGCCACCGGCTACATCGACGACCTCACTCTCGAACTGCGCCTCCTCGACGTGCCCGGCGACCGGATCGGGGAGATCCTGGCCGAAGTGGAGTCCCACGTCGCCGAGACGGGGGAGGATCCCGTCGAGGCTTTCGGCCCCGTCAAGGCGTATGCGGCCGAACGGGCGAGCGCCACCGGGGTCGCCGTCGCGGATCAATCCGCTCCCTTCCTGATGCGCCTCTTCCGGGGACAGGTCCTGTTCGCCCTCGCCGGTTTCGGCTACACCGCAGTGGCCGGCTGGTTCCTCGTCAGCGGCGTCCTGGCGCTCTTCTCCGACGGGACGGAGCTGCCGTTCGGCATGCCGGTCTGGGCGTCGCTGACGCTGGGCGTGGTCCTGCTGGCGGCCTGGGGTGGCTGGTTCCTGCGACTCTCCAAGAAGGACCGCATCATCGACCCGCGCACCGGTACCGAAGTGCAGTGGGACGCCAAGGGCCGACGTCGCCGCGGCTAGGGGTTCGAGTGCCCGAAGCGGGCAAGCTTGACAGCTCAGGCTATTGTTCCTCACGAGTTTCCCCGTTGTTAAAGGACAGATCTGCATGTCAAGCAAGCGTCTCGTGATTGTCGAGTCGCCGACCAAGGCGACCAAGATCGCCGGTTACCTCGGCGGCGACTACATCGTGGAGTCGAGCCGTGGTCACGTGCGCGATCTCCCCACGAAGGCCGCCGAGGTGCCCGCCAAGTACAAGGGCGAGGCCTGGGCGCGCACCGGGGTCAACGTCGACGACGACTTCCACGCCATCTACGTCGTCTCGCCGGACAAGAAGGCGACCATCCGGGACCTGAAGGCCAAGCTCAAGGACGTCGACGAACTCTTACTGGCAACGGATGGTGATCGCGAGGGCGAGGCCATCGCGTGGCACCTCATGGAGGAGCTCAAGCCCAAGGTGCCGGTCAAGCGGATGGTGTTCCACGAGATCACCAAGTCCGCCATCGAGGAGGCCGTCCGCAACCCCCGTGAGATCGATGTCGACCTCGTGGACGCGCAGGAGACCCGCCGCATCCTCGACCGCCTGTACGGCTACGAGGTGTCGCCGGTGCTGTGGAAGAAGGTCATGCCGAAGCTGTCGGCCGGCCGCGTCCAGTCGGTCGCCACCCGCCTCATCGTCAACCGCGAACGCGAGCGCATCGCGTTCGTCCCCGCGTCCTACTGGGACCTGGACCTCACGCTCGACGGCGGCCCGGACACGGACCCCCGCAACTTCCCCGCCCGCCTCGTGGAGGTGGGTGGCGCGAAGGTGGCGCAGGGCCGCGACTTCAACGCCGACGGCGAGCTCACCGCCGGCAACGCGCTGGTGCTCGACGAGGCCTCGGCCAAGGCGCTGGCTGGGGCGCTGGCCGACGGTGACCTCCGCGTCGCCTCCGTCGAGGCCAAGCCCTACACCCGCCGCCCCTACGAGCCCTTCCGCACCACCACGCTGCAGCAGGAGGCCGGCCGCAAGTTGGGCTTCTCGTCGCAGCGCGCGATGTCGGTGGCGCAGGAACTCTACGAAAAGGGCTTCATCACCTACATGCGAACCGACTCGGTGTCGCTCTCGGGTGAGGCCATCACCGCCGCCCGCAAGGCGGTGCGCGCGCTGTTCGGCGAGCGGTTCCTCCCCGACAAGCCCCGCGTCTACGCCTCGAAGGTCAAGAACGCGCAGGAGGCGCACGAGGCGATCCGTCCCGCCGGTGATTCTTTCCGCCACCCGGACGACACCGGTCTCTCGGGCGACGCCTACCGCCTCTACCAGTTGGTCTGGCGGCGCACCCTGGCCTCGCAGATGGCCGACGCCCGCGGCGAGTCCGTCTCGATCAGGATCGACGCCACCATCGGCGCCACCACGGTCGCCGACGCCGAGGCCACCTCGGCCGGCATCGTCGCCTCGGGCCGCACCATCACCTTCCCCGGCTTCCTCAAGGCCTACGTGCAGGGCGTCGACGATGAGTCGACCTCCGACGACGCGCAGTCGCGCCTCCCGGTGCTCACCGAGGGGCAGGAGCTGGCCGTCGCCAAGGCCGAGCCCGCGGGCCACGAGACCCGCCCCCCGTCGCGCTACACCGAGCCGTCGCTGGTGGCCAAGCTGGAGGAACTGGAGATCGGCCGCCCGTCGACCTACGCCTCCATCATCCGCACCATCACCGCGCGTGACTACGTCTTCAAGAAGGGCTCGGCCCTGGTGCCCACCTGGTTGGCGTTCGCCGTCACCCGGCTGCTCGAGGAGCACTTCACCGAACTGGTGGACTATGCCTTCACCGCCGAGTTGGAGGACCAGCTCGACGAGATCGCCTCCGGCAAGGCGCAGCGACTCCAGGTGCTCACGGATTTCTACCGCGGCGCCGAAGGCGACACCCATCACGGCCTCGAATCCCTCGTGAGCGAGCTCGGCGACATCGACGCCCGCGCCCTGTCCACCTTCCCGCTGAAGGATTCCGGCATCGACGTGCGCGTCGGCCGCTACGGCACCTACGTGGAGGCCTCTGACGGTCGCCGCGCCAACGTGCCGGAGGAGCTGGCGCCGGACGAGCTCACCGTCGCCGTCGCCGAGGAGCTGCTCACCCAGCCACTCGACGAGGAGCGTGAGCTCGGCGTCGACGAGGCGTCCGGCCTCATGATCGTGGCGAAGAACGGCCGCTTCGGCCCGTACGTCACCGAGGTGCTGCCCGAGGACGCACCGAAGTCCAAGAAGCCGCGCACCGGCTCGCTGTTCAAGTCGATGTCGCTGGACTCGCTCGACCTGCCCACCGCCCTCAAGCTCCTCAGCCTGCCCCGCACCGTCGGCAAGGACGAGGAGGGCAACGAGATCACCGCCCAGAACGGACGCTACGGCCCGTACCTGAAGCGCGGCACGGATTCGCGGTCGCTGACCACCGAGGACCAGATCTTCGAGATCACGCTCGAGGAGGCGCTGGCCATCTATGCCCAGCCGAAGACGCGCGGACGCGCCGCCGCGGCCGCCCCGCTGGCGGAGTTCGGCGCAGACCCGGTCTCCGGCAAGCCTGTGGTGCTGAAGTCCGGCCGGTTCGGGCCCTACGTCACCGACGGCGAGACCAACGCCACCCTGCGCCGTGACGACGCGCCCGAGGCCATCACCCCGGAACGCGCCTTCGAACTGATCGCTGAGAAGCGGGCCAAGGGCCCGTCGACCCGTCCTGCGCGCAAGACGACCACGCGCAAGACGACCACCCGCAAGGCAGCCCCCAAGAAGTAGTGAGGCTGACAGCCATGGCGAAGAAGGGCACACCCAAGGGCGCGATCCGGTTCGAGGTCCCGTTCACCTCGGAACCACCACAATTCACCTCCACCGCGGTCGGTTTGGAGCGCCTCGTGCGCAGGCCCTCGGCGAGTTTCGTGATGGACAGCACCATCATCGACGCGCCGGACGGTCGCCTGTTGAGGGCCGGCGTCGTCGTCGCCCACCGCGTGGTGGCCGGTGCCGGCCAGTGGTACCTCGCCGCCCCCGCGTGGGAACCGCACCTGCCCAGCGAGCAGGCGGAGCCCGTGTCCGGCAGCGGCGACCTCCCGGAGCGGTTCGCCCGCCTCGTGAAGCCGTTCGTGCGCGGCGCGACGCTCGGACCCATCGCGGCCATGACGTGCGAGCGCGACGAGTGGTTCCTCCGCGACGCGGACAACGCGACCGCCGCCATCGTCCGCGACGACAAGGTCCAGGTGCGCCGCGACGGTGTGCTCAGCGCCGAATACCGCGAGGTCACGTTCACGCCCAGCGAGGCCCTGACCGGTCAGCAGCGCGAGTTCCTGCTCAGCGCCGCCCAGGCCGGGGGGTCCACGCTGGTGACGGACTTCCCCCACCTCCAGCAGCGGCTGGGCGCCCCCGCCACCGGCCTCACCGGGTTCCCCAAGCCCCGCGAGCTGTGGCGCGACGCGTCCCTCGAGGAGTTCGTCGCCGCGATCTTCGCCGGGCACCTGGGCCACATCGTGCGGGCAGACCTCGACAGACGCACCGGTAACCCCGACGAGGTGGGCGCGCTGAACCACCGATTGTGGGAGTTCGGACGTGACCTCCGGGGCCTCGCGACCGTGCTCGAACCCGCTTGGCGGGAGAGCGTCGAGAGCGTGCTCACCGGCCTGCCCTTCGCCTCGGCCATGGACATCGAGCAGCCCACGTTGCACGCGATCGACGCGCTGGTCACCGGGGCCCGCGCGCCCAGGCTGGGCGACCTGTCGCATCAGCCGGCCGCGAAACTGCTGTTCGAGCGTACCGAGCAGGCCACGTTCATCCTGGCCGACCGTTGCCGCAGCCTCACGCCAGCGTCGCCCGACGAGGCCTGGCAGGCGGCGCTGCGGGCGGCCGAGCAGCTGGAGGTGGCCGCCAACGTGCTGGCCCCGATGATGCCCAAGATGATGGGCAAGATGCTGCGGACGCTCGACGAGGTGCTCGACGAACTGCGGAGGGCGTCCAAGGGCCTCCGCAGCGGCACCCCCGAACTCGACGGGCTGTCGCCGTCTCAGGCCTACCAGTTGGGCCTCGACTACGAGCGGACCCGGGGCGGGGCGGCGCTGCGTCGACGCGACTTCATCCAGCGCTGGCCCGAGCGGGTGGCCGAGGCGCGGAAGCTGCTGGCGAAGGCCAAGAAGAAGCAGGCGAAGCAGTTGAAGAAGCCCACCTCATGAGCGGACTGTTCATCGTGTTCGAGGGCGGCGACCGGGTGGGCAAGTCCACGCAGGTTCGGCGCCTGCAGTCGTGGTTGATGACCCGGGGCCTGCCGCACATCGTGACGCGCGAACCGGGGGGCACCGAACTCGGCGCCACCCTGCGCCGACTGGTGCTGGACCCCGCATCCGGCGACGTCGACCACCGCGCTGAGGCGCTGATGTACGCGGCCGACAAGGCCCAGCACGTGCACGAGGTGATCCGCCCGGCGCTGGAGCGCGGCGAGGTGGTGGTCTGCGACCGCTACGTGGACTCGATGATCGCGTACCAGGGTGCGGGCCGGGACCTCGCGCTGGGCGAGGTCGCCGATATCGCCTGGTGGGCCGTCGGCGGTCTACGGCCGGACCTCACGATCCTCCTCGACGCCAATCCCGACGACGCGGTGTCGATCAAGCAGGACAAGGACCGCCTCGAGAGCGCGGGCCTGGAGTTCCACCGCCGGGTGCGCCGGCACTTCCTCGCACTGGCCGCCGAGCGGCCCGAGGAGTACTTCGTGATGAAGGCGCTGGAGGGCAGGGATCTCATGGCAGCCAAGATCGCCGGCCGGATCGAATCCCTCCTCGCCGGCTGAGACCTTCCTGGCCGTGAATGCGGCTGGTAGCGAGATATTCCGCGTTCCGCGTGCAGCGAAACCAGGGGATTCGATGTTAACAAGCGCCGATGTAGCTGCTTGACTCTCCGCATGTTCGACTCCGCCGCCGAGAGCACACTGACGTCTCCCACGCCTGTCGTCCTGATGCGCATCAACAGCGCCATGTGTCTGGGCTAGCCGCTCCCGCACGCCCACACCACCCCAGACACAACAAAGGCACCTCATGCTCAACTTCGTCCTGCTCGCCCTCGTCGGCCTGGCCGCCCAACTCGTCGACGGCTCCCTCGGTATGGCCTACGGGGTCACGTCGACCACGCTCCTGCTGGCCATCGGCACCAACCCGGCCATGGCCTCGGCCACCGTCCACCTCGCCGAGATCGGCACCACCCTCGCCTCGGGCATCTCGCACCACCGCTTCGGCAACGTCGACTGGCAGGTGGTGCTGCGCATCGGCGTCCCAGGCGCCATCGGCGCGTTCGCGGGCGCGACGTTCCTCTCCCGGCTCTCGACGGAGGCCGCGGCGCCGCTGATGGCCATCATCCTGCTGGTGCTCGGCGCCTACGTCCTGGTGCGCTTCACGTTCTTCGGGATCTCCACCCGCAAGCTCGGTCAGCGGCTGCCGACGAAGTTCCTCGCGCCGCTCGGCCTGTTCGCCGGGTTCGTCGACGCGACCGGCGGCGGCGGGTGGGGTCCCGTTGGTACCCCGGCGCTGCTGGCGTCGGGGCACATGGAGCCGCGCAAGGTGATCGGCACCATCGACGCCTCGGAATTCCTGATCGCGATTGCCGCCTCGGTCGGATTCTTCCTTGGCCTGGGCGGCGGCGCGATCGTGCCGTGGATGGCGGGGGCGCTGCTTCTCGGGGGGCTGATCGCCGCGCCGATCGCCGCCTGGCTCGTCCGGCACCTGCCGCCACGCGTGCTGGGCGCGGCGGCCGGCGCGACCATCGTGCTGGTCAACGCCCGCTCGCTCGTCCGCAGCTTCGGTGTGCCGGAGGGCCTACAGTTGCCGGCCTACCTCCTGGTGTTCGCGTTGGGCGCGGCCGCCGTCGGCTGGTCGTTGCGGGCGCACCTGCGGGCCCGGCGCGTCGAGCAGTCCCGCGTGGCCGATGAGGTTGCCGAGGGTGATGCTGTCGCCGCCTGATGGCAGGATGAGCCACATGGGTGATGTGTTCTCTGAGCTGATCGGGCAGGAGCGGGCGGTGGCCACGCTGCGCCGCGCCGTCGAGGGGCACCGGCACGCCATGACGCACGCCTGGCTGTTCGTCGGTCCTCCCGGGTCCGGTCGGTCCAACGCGGCGAAGGCCTTCGCCGCCGCCCTGCAGTGCCCGCAGGGTGGCTGCGGTGAGTGTCAGGAGTGCCGCACCACGCTCTCGGGCGCCCACCCGGATGTCACGCTGTTGCGCACGGAGCAGTTGTCCATCGGTGTCGACGAGGTGCGGGCGCTCGTGGGCCGCGCCAACATGGCTCCGGTCAAGCAGCGCCACCAGATCGTCGTGGTGGAGGACGCAGACAGGGTCACCGAGCGCGGCGCGGATGCGTTGCTCAAGGGCCTGGAGGAACCGGCTCCCCGCACGGTGTTCCTGTTGTGCGCGCCCAACCCGGACGACGTGATCGTGACCATCCGCTCCCGCTGCCGCACCATCAAGCTGGCCACCCCCAGCGACGAGGCGGTCACCCGGCTCCTGGTGGAGCGCGACGGCATCTCGCCGGCGCTCGCCGCCCACGCCGCCCGCGCGGCCCAGGGCCACGTCGGCCGGGCGCGCATGCTGGCGCGCTCAGAGACCGCCCGCATCCGTCGTCATGAGATCCTCACGCTGCCCGGCAAGCTCACCTCCGTCTCGGCCTGCCTGACCGCCGCGGAGAACCTCGTGGCCGCCGCGAAGGAGGAGGCTGAGCAGACCACCACGGAACTCGACGCCAAGGAGATGGCGGCGCTGCAGGAGGCCCTCGGCATCGGGGGGCGGGGGAGCGCCAAGCCGCGCAACGCCCAAGCCGCCATCCGGGAGTTGGAAGACCAGCAGAAGATGCGGGGCAAGCGGCTGCAACGCGACTCGTTCGACAGGGTGTTGACGGAACTGACCGGCTACTACCGCGACGTGCTGGTGGCCCAGACCGCGCCGGGGGTGCCGCTGGTCAACGCGGACCTGGCAGACGAGATCGAGCCCGTCGCCCGCCGCTCCACGCCCGAACAGACGGTGCATGCCTTGGACGCCATCCTGCAGGCGCGCACCGCGCTGGAGGGCAACGTCGCCCCGCTGCTCGCGCTGGAGTCGCTCCTGATCAGCTTGTCGCTCGCGCGCCGGAGTTGAGCCGGACGGGCGTGTCACCCCGGGCAGGGGCTCCAGTCGGTGCCAAGATGAAAACCAAGACTGCCCAGGGATAGGAACAGCCGATGTCCAACAATGATTGGGTCCAGGAAGGCACGCCGCGCGACCGTGCGGAGTGGACGGAAGAGGCCGACGACTACGGTGTGCCCGTCGAGCCCACCGAGTGGGACGACTACTCGTCGGAGCAGGCCATGCCTGCGCCCAATCCTCCCGCGCAGCCGGACACACCGGAGCAGCCGGTCCTCCCGGAGACCCCGCAGGACGAGGTGACCGGCGAGTCGATCGCGGAGCGCTCCAGCCTGCCCACCGCCCCGGATCCGGACGACGCGGTCGCCGGCGAGGACCAGCCTGTGTCCACCGTCGAACTGGGGGAGACGCCCGAGGAGATCACCGGCGCCGCCGCCGAGGACGACGACGTGCCGGGCACCGCCACGGTGTTCGAGGACGACCGCCCGGTCGACACCGCCGACGAAGACCTCACGCGTGAGGTGTCGGAGGGGATCGACGATGAGCGCCCCGGCGACTCCGGCGCCACCCTCGTCGACGACAACGAACTGCCCGAGGCGGACGCCCGCCCCGGGGACCCGGACGACGAGTACCTGGACGACGAGCGCCCCGGCGACTCGGGCGCCACCAGCGTCGACGACGACGAGCCCACCACCGTCCGCAGCCCTGAGGAGTCGAGCTTCGGCCGCCCCTCGGGCG
Source organism: Tessaracoccus sp. ZS01 (assembly GCF_022342445.1). Taxonomy (NCBI): domain Bacteria; kingdom Bacillati; phylum Actinomycetota; class Actinomycetes; order Propionibacteriales; family Propionibacteriaceae; genus Tessaracoccus; species Tessaracoccus sp. ZS01. The sequence continues at coordinate 65,827 of NZ_PQFE01000014.1, forward strand.
ACGCTGACGCCACGACGTCGCTGGCCGCCGTCGCGGCCGCCACGGGCGGCGCCGCGGGTGCGAGCGCCGGTGGCCTCGCCGCGCCCGGGATGGCGGGCCTGTACCGCACGGACGGCGACGAGACCCAGGTGCTCGACACGACGGCGGAGCGCCGCAGCCTCGCGGACGAGGCCGCTGAGGAAGAGGCCCGCGCCGCAGCACTGCGTGCCGAGAAGGAGGAGCGCGACCGCCGCCTCGGCATGGTGCAGACCTCCCAGGCGAACGCGGAGCGCGAAATGCGTCCCCGCCGCAGGGGCGTCGGCGGCTTCGGCAGCTTCGGCCTGTTCGTGCTGCGCCTCATCACGGCCGGCATCCTCGGCATCCTGGCGTACCAGGTCCTGTACAGCATCGACGACACCGCTGAGTTCCTCGCCGGCCAGCCCCTGATCCCCGAGCCCCGCCTGGTGGCTTGGATCGTGGGTTTTACCCTCGCGGCGATGGCCGTGATGCTCGTGATCGGGCTGGGTGTGCGGGTCGTGGGCGTCCTCCTGACGGTGCTCGCCGTCGCCACCCTCGTACTGGTCCGGTGGGGCAGCTTCAGCCCGTTCGTCGAGGGCATGGAAGGGTTCCTCGGCGACAAGGACCTCCTGCTCGCGGGCGTCGGCGTGCTGTTCCTGTCGCTCGGCGGCGGCCGGTTCGGCATCGACGGCGCCATCCACCGCAGCCGTGAGGACGCACGTGAGGCGCGCCGGAGCTGACGCCCTGACCGCCTGACACTGTGAGCGTCCCCGCGAGGTTCTCCTCGCGGGGACGCCCCCGTTCCGGCGGATTGAGCCGTTGGTTAGGCTATGCGCATGACACGGGTGATGGCGGTGGCGTTCGAGCGCCACGGCCAACTGCATTACCTGGACCCAGGAGAGCACGACTACACGGTCGGCGACTGGGTCCGGTACCCCACTGCCGACGGTGTGGAGGTGGCCCAGTGCGTGTGGGCACCCGAACACGTGGAGTTCGCCGACGGTGACCTCCCGCGCTGCGCAGGCCCGGCGTCGAAGGCGGACATGGAGCGCGATGAGCGCAACCGTCTGCTCCGCGCCAACGCGAACACGGTGGCCCGTGAGTTGATCGCCAAGCGGCAGCTGCCGATGAAGGTGGTCGGCATCGACTTCCTCGACCGTTCGGCCGAGTATGACCGCGTCGTCGCGATCTACTACACCGCCCCGCACCGGGTGGATTTCCGCCAGTTGCTCGGCGACCTCGCCAGGGCGCTGGACGCCCGGATCGATCTGCGGCAGATCGGCTCGCGGGACGCCGCCAGGGTGCTGGGCGGCATCGGTCAGTGCGGCCGCGACCTGTGCTGCGCCACCTTCCTGGAGGACTTCGAGCCGGTTTCGATGCGGCTGGCGAAGGTGCAGGGGCTGCCGGCGAACCCGCTGCAGATCTCCGGGGCGTGCGGGCGTCTGTTGTGCTGTCTGAAGTATGAGCACCCGCTGTACGTGGACTTCCTGCGGAAGGCCCCGTCGATCGGCGATGAGGTGACAACGGACGACGGGGGAGGCGGCGTCGTGGTGGGGCACGACGTGCCGTCCAACGCCGTGACGGTGCGCCAGCCCACGGGCGAGGTCGTGCGCTGTCCGCTGGAGTCGGTATGTTCGACGGCGCGGGCGCGTAGGGAACGCGTGGCGGGAAAGGTTGTTGATGAGTAGGTCGGTCAAGGTCACCCAGATGATCCTGGCGATGATCGCGCTGGCCCTCGTCGGTGCCCTGTTCCTCGGCGGCATGGTCGGCGGACGCAGCCGCGACACGCCCGCCACGCCCACCAGGCCGGGCACGGTGACGCCGTCGCCGGTGCCGTCCGGTTCCCGGATGCCGGGAGTTCCGGAGAAGGCCATCTCCGAGCAGCCCACGATGCCCCCGGTGGACAACGCGAACGCGGATCGGCAACTCGACTACCAGGCCGAGGGCCAGCCCAGCGTCGACTTCCTGGACGGGCTGGGCGGCTACGGCGAGTACGCCACCCAGACGGTCGAGTGGGAGGAATGCGGCCAGGGCGGCCGCGCCCAGTGCGCCACCGTGCTGGCGCCCCTCGACTGGGAGGACCCCGAAGGCGATGCGATCGAACTCGCGATGACGCGGGTGCCCGGCGGTGACTCCTCGCGCGGCCCGCTGTTCGTCAACCCGGGCGGGCCCGGGTTCGGCGGCCAGGACATGGCGGTGGGACTGGCCGGCCGCTGGCAGAACTACGACACCTACGGCTGGGATCCGCGCGGCACCGGCGGGTCGACGCACGTGGTGTGCGGCACGTTCAAGGAGACCGAGCAGATGGTGCTGCTCGACGGCAGCCCTGATGACACCGCGGAGGACAAGGCGCTGCGTCAGGGCTCCATCGACTTCGCGCAGCAGTGCCGCGACGGTTCCGGGAAGTTGCTCGACCACCTCACCACCATCGACGTGGTGCGCGACCTCGACCTGCTCCGCCACCTCTCCGGCGCGCCCAAGCTGAACTACCTGGGCGTGTCCTACGGCACCTACGTGGGCGCCATGTACGCCCAGTTGTTCCCGGACACCACCGGCCGGCTGGTCCTCGACGCCGCCGTCGAGATCTCGGATCGTGAACCGACACCCCAGGTGGCCGGGTTCGAACTCGCCCTGAACAACTTCATCGACTGGTGCGCCGGCTCAGACCTCTGTGATCTGGGCGGCGACGCCGGAGCCATCCGCGCCGACATCGAGAGCATGTTGACCCGCCTAGACCAGAGGCCCCTGGAGGTCAACGGGAGGCAGTTGACGCAGACGCTGGCGGCGCTGGGCATCGCGGTGCTGCTGTACGAGGACGACCAGGCCTACCGCTCTCTGGCGCAGTACCTCGGTGAGGCCATCGCCGGCGACGGCGAGTCGCTGCTCATGCTCGCAGACCTGTACAACGGCCGCGCGCCGGACAGCTACGGGACCCCGCTGTACGCCTTCCCCGCGATGGGCTGCGTCGACGGGGTGGATGAGGGCGCCGCCGCAGTGCTCCCCGCGTGGAAGGAGACCTTCTCCGCCGCGCCGGTGATGGCGCCCAACATGGGCACGTCGTACGCCTGTGAGTTCTGGACGGCGGGCTCTGCTCCGCAACTGGAGATCACCGCCCCGGGCGCGCCCCCCATCCTCGTGGTCGGCACGACGGGTGACTCGGCCACGCCGTACGAGCAGGCCGTGTCCATGGTCGAGCAACTGGAATCGGGCGCGCTGCTCACGCTCGAGGGAGCCGGTCACGGTGCGGTCACGGGCGACAACACCTGCATCCGCGACGCGGTCAACGAGTTCCTGTACGACGGGGTGGTCCCGGACGAGGGGAAGCGCTGCTCGTAGCCGGTTGGCACAAGGTGCCCGTGGTTCTGTATAGTTCCGTCTTGCTGCCGCCCTAGCTCAGTCGGTAGAGCGACGCTCTCGTAAAGCGTAGGTCACGGGTTCGATTCCCGTGGGCGGCTCCAACCAGGCCCCCGGTCCCCGACCGGGGGTCTGAGCCTTTGTGGCGTGACGCGTCGGGGGTGAGTGAGGTCCCATGGCCGACCCAGGAGGATCGGGCCGCCGGTCGCCTTGTACTCTGGTGTCTGCGTTCGGGAACGAGCCCGAGACGTCCGGTAGAGGAGGAAACTCGTGTTCGACTGCGCCATCATCGGGGCTGGCCTTGCAGGGCTGGTGGCCGCACAGCATCTTGTGGATCGAGGGCTGAGTGTCACCGTGCTCGAGGCTCGCAACCGCGTCGGCGGGCGCGTGGAGAACAAGACCCTCGCCGATGGGAGCTACGTCGAACTGGGTGGCCAGTGGATCGGCCCCGGTTTCGACTCGCTCCTCGAGATCATCGACGACCTCGGCCTCGAGGTCATCGGGCTGCCCGCCGAGGGCAATCTCATCATCCGTCTCCGCGGGCAGGCGCTGGCCGTGCCGTCGTCGGAGGACGAACCGGCCCTCACACCGTTCGAGGTTTCAGACCTGGGCCAGGGCCTGCTGCGCCTGCGCCGCCTCGCCGAGCGTTTCCGTTCCGACAACGCCTGGCGCAAGGCCAACGACGCCTGGCTGAACCAGGACCTCCGTCGCTGGATCACCACCAACCTGCGCACGCAGGGAGCGCAGCGTCGCTTCTCGGAGGTCTACTCCGCCGCGTTCGGCCCCATACCGAAGGACTGCACGCTGCTGGAGGGCCTCCACCAGGTCAACTCCGGCCCGGATCTCGAATCCATGCTCGCCAGCAACGGTGGCCTCCACCAGCGTCGCGTCCAGGGCGGCATGGCGACGGTGGCCGAGGCCCTCGCCGCCAGGCTCGGCGACGTCGTCCGGCTGGGAGCCGAAGTGGTGAAGGTGGAACACGGCCCCCTCTCCGCCACCCTCCACCTCGCCGACGGTGAGGTCATCGAGGCCAAGCAGGTCATCTCCACCCTGCCTCCCCGTCTCGCGATGTCGCTCGAGCACGAGCCGCCGCTGCCGGCGTGGCGCGGCGAAGCGGCCGACAAGGTCGCCCCGGGCAACGTGATCAAGGCCTTCCTCATCTACGACACACCCTTCTGGCGTGAACGCGGCCTCAGCGGGCAGTCCTCCGCCGATGAGGGCGCCGTCCGGGTCACGTTCGACACGACGGCCGTGGGCGCCTCCAAGGGCCACCTCATGGGCTTCTTCGAGGGCGCGGATGCGGATTCGCTGTCGCGTCGTTCCATCACGCTGCGCGAGCGCGCCTTCACGGATTCCGTGGTGCGCAGCTTCGGGCAGGAGGCCGCCGAGCCGCTCGCCTACATCGAGCGCGACTGGGGCACCGAGAAGTTCACCGGAGGCTGCCACGGCGCCCACTTCTCGCCCGGCGTGTGGACCACGAACGGGCCCGTGCTGGCCGAACCCGACGGCGTGCTGCACTGGGCGGGGGCGGAGTACTCCACCCGCTTCAACGGCTACATGGAGGGTGCGGTGCGCAGCGGCCGCGAGGTCGCCGCTGTGGTGGCTCGCAACCTGGCCTGAACTGTCCCCGCCACCGGGAATACTGGGGCGCATGGCATCCACGCTCGGCAGAAGCCGCCTCGTCGCCCAGGGGCTGATCACCCGTCCCTACCCGTCTCCGGTTGACGCCCTCACCGCGTTCGGCGCCATGCAGGGCCAGGACCTTCCGGGCGTGTTGGCGTCGGCGGCGCTGCGTACCCCGTCGAACTCGGTGGACGACGTGCTGACGGACCTCAACGAGGCCCGGATCGTGCGGGGTTACCCCATGCGCGGCACGGTCTTCCTGATGCCCGCGGCGGACGCGGCCTGGATCACGCAACTGTGCTCGTGGCCCTCCATCCGGGCGGCGGACAGGCGCAAGCAGCAACTCGAACTGGACCAGCAGCAGCTGGGCCGTGCGCGCGACCTCGCCGTCGGGTTGCTCGTGGAGCCCTTCTCCCGGGCGGAGTTGTTCGAGCTCTGGGACGAGCACGGCCTGCGCACCAAAGGGGGGCGCGGATATCACCTGCTGTTCCACCTCATCGCCGAGGGCACCGTCGTCTACGGGCCGTGGAACGGCACCGAGCAGGACGTCGTGTTGGCCGACGGCTGGCTCCCGCCGGGCACAGATCTGGAGAGCCGCTTCAACGGCGACCTCGAGGCGGCTACCGCAGAACTCCTGCGCCGCTACCTCACCTCCCACGGGCCGGCCACGGTGCGCGACTTCGCGTGGTGGACCAAATTGACGCTGGCCCAGATCAGGCGGGGCCTGGCGCTCATCGTCGGCGAGTTCGAGACCGACGGGGCGGAGGAGGCCAGCTACTGGCGTCCGGGGCTCCTCGAAGAGACCCGGGAATTGGGCCGGGCCACGTCAGCGCCGCTGCTGCTGCCCGGTTTCGATGAGTTCGTCCTCGGCTACCAGGACCGCCTGTTCGCCATGACCGCCGACCACCACCAGCGGCTCGTCCCCGGCAACAACGGGGTGTTCAAGCGTTCGGTGGTGATCGGCGGCACGGTGGTGGGCGTGTGGACGAGGAGTGGCCGTCCGGGGAAGCGGCAGTTCGAGATCGATGCGTTCACCGACATCACGCCGGCGACGGCCACCAGGCTCGAGAAGCAGTTCGCCGCGTTCCCCTTCGTGACCGGCTAGACGGCGGCCGCGCCGCTCTCGCCGGTGCGGATGCGGACCACCTCGTCGACCATGGTGGACCACACCTTCCCGTCGCCGACGGAGCCGGTGCGGGCGGATTCGGTGATCACCCCGATCACCGCCTCGGCCTCGGCGTCCTCCACGAGCACCTCGATCTTCACCTTGGTGATGAAGTCGATCGTGTACTCGGCGCCGCGGTAGAACTCCTTGTGCCCACGCTGCCGGGCGTAGCCCGAGCATTCGGTGACGGTCATGCCGGCGACGCCGTGGTGCGCCAGGGCGATCTGGACGGCGGTGAGCATGGTGGGCTGGACGATGGCGGTGACGAGCCTCATGAACGGGCATCCTCTCGGACAGGAACGATCAGCGTCTGCTTGACGCCGTAGGTGGAGTAGCCGACGTGGCTGAGGTCGTAGCCGGTCTCAGCGTGCACGGCGGTGTCGATGCCGTGGGTCTCGGCGGACTCCGGGACGCGCAGCCCCATGACCCGGTCCATCACCTTGGCGATGGCGTACGTCACCGCGAAGGAGTAGACCAGCACCACGGTGGCGCCCAGCGTCTGCCGCCACAGTTGGTCGACCCCTCCGCCGTAGAGCAGGCCGGCCGTTTCGGCCGGGGAGGCCGGGTCGGCCAGCAGGCCGATGGCCAGGGTGCCCACGAGGCCGCCGACGAGGTGGACGCCCACCACGTCGAGCGAGTCGTCGTAGCCGAGGCGGTTCTTCAGGCTGATGGCGTAGGCGCAGGCCACGCCGGCCAGCAGGCCGATGATGAGCGCGCCCAGCGGGCTGACCGAATCCGCGGCCGGCGTGATGCCGACCAGGCCGGCCACGATGCCCGACGCGGCGCCGAGCGAGGTGGCGTGGCCGTCGCGGAGCCGCTCCACCAGGAGCCAGCCCAGCATCGCCGCCGCAGCACCGGCGAGGGTGTTGACCCAGGCGACACCGGCGAGCGTGCCGGCGCTCAGCGCCGAGCCTGCGTTGAACCCGAACCAGCCGAACCACAGCAGCCCGGCACCCAGCATCACCAGGGTGAGGTTGTGCGGGCGCATCGGCACGCTGCCGAAGCCCAGTCGCGGCCCCAGCACGAGGGCCAGTGCCAGCGCGGCCGCGCCGGCGTTGATGTGGATGGCGGTGCCGCCGGCGAAGTCCATGGCCTGGATGGAGTTGGCGATGAACCCTCCCTCGGCGCTGACGCTGTCGTCGAAGCTGAAGACCCAGTGCGCGGCCGGGAAGTAGACCAGCAGTGCCCACACAGCCGAGAACACGAGCCAGGCGGAGAACTTCATCCGGTCGGCCACCGCGCCGGAGATCAGGGCCACCGCGATGATCGCGAAGGCGCCCTGGAAGCCGGCGAAGACGGCCGTCGGGATGGTGCCGACGACAGCATCAGGCGACATCAGCCCGTTCAGGAAGGCGTACTCGAACGGGTTGCCGAGCAGGCCGCCGCCGATGTCGTTGCCGAACGACATCGAGAAGCCGACGACGATCCACAGGACCCCGACGACCCCCATGGTGGCGATCGACATCATGAGCATGTTGAGGACGGACTTGGCTCTGACCATGCCGCCGTAGAAGAACGCCAGGGCAGGCGTCATGAGGAGCACCAGCGCTGCGCTGATGAGGACCCAGGCTGTGTCGCCGGTATCAATTTCGAGGAGTTCCATGTCAACGAATCCTCGTGGTGGCACATTTCGGCCGTGGGCACCGCAGGGTAACGAACGCGTTAGCGATCCGGGCCCTGGGTTTCAACCCTGGGTCGCGGTTGTTGCGGTGGCGTTACCTCAGCGGCGCTCGAGGTGATCGAGCCGCACGTGGCCGAAGTCGCCGTCGGCCAGATCCGCCCAAGTCCCGTCGAAGGAGAACGCGGAGTAGGAGGAGGTGGGGAAGTGGCACTGGGCGTCGTCGGCCGCGGCGCGGTTGCTGGCATAGGCGAGCTCGGCCACGAGGCTGGGGATGGTGGGTGCGTGGCCGACCACCAGGAGCGCCTGCACGTCGTCGTCGGTCTCGGAGATCCGTTGGATGATCGTCTCGGTGCCCTGGTGGTAGAGGGCGTCCTGGAACTCGGCCGGGACGTCCAGGCCGAGTGCCGCGAAGGTCTGACGGGTGCGCTCCGCAGCCGAGACCAGCGCGTGGTCGACGCCGAGGGCACGCAGTTCGACGCCCGTGTCCTGCGCCTGTTGGATGCCGCGCGGGGTCAGGCGCCTGGCCTTGTCGCCGTGGACGTTGGTGGGCTCGGTGTGGGCGTGCCGCATCAGGACCAGTCGTCTCATCCGGCCACTCTACGCCTGGGAGAACGAGGGAGATTTCTGCCTCATCGGCCCTTGGTGGCTCGATGTGGCAGAAATCTCCCTCCGAAGGTCAGCGCTTGACGGCGACGATGAGGTCGCGCTTGATGGCGGAGTCGACGCGGTGCGCGAAGCGCTCCCAGGCGCCGCCGGCCTGGACTGTGAGGCCGTTGGTGGTGAGCAGGTGCGCGAGGTCCTCCCGGGAGAGGCCGAAGGTGTTCCAGGACAGCCCCAGCGCGCCGCCGTGCATCAACTGCCCGGCCCACACCGGGATGGCCTCCTTGAGGAGCCCGGCCGGAGAGCGGTCGCGCTTGCCGGACACGCCCCTGACGTCGGTGGTCGAGCCGTGCGCGATGCCGTAGGGGGCGTCGGCCACGATCGCGTCGAAGCGCTTCTTGCCGAACAGGGCGGCGGAGTCCCTGGTGTCGCCGGTGAAGGCCGTGAGGACGCTCTTGCCCTCCGGCGTGGTGATCTCCGCGTCGAAGCGCTTGCCCACGTTCTTGCCCTCGCGCCGCACCGGGGTGGTGTCGGCGACGTGCTTGATCCGGCTGCGGCGCAGGTACGTCTTGTAGAAGGACGCCATCATCTCGAAGGCCTTGGCGTCGCCCTCCACGCCGAACGCGTCGTGACCCAGCAGCAGGGCCATCGACAGGGTGGTGCCGCGCCCCGCCAGGGGGTCGAGGATCTGCCGGGGCCCCGTCGGTTCGCGGGTGATCGCGGCCAGCGTCACGCTCAGCAGCAGCTGGGTGAACTGCTCGTTGGTCTTGCCCTGGTACTTCGGGATGGTGACGAGGTCGTCGTCGAACAGGAACGGCCTGGGCATCGCCACGGGACGGAGGAGGCCCTCAGGTGTAGCGTCCTCGAAGAGGGCGAACGCCGCCGACTGCCGTGCGACGGTGGCCAACTGCCCCTCGTTCAGCTCAGGCGCCTGGAACGCCAGGTAGCCGACGCCAGCGATGTCCTGCTCTTCGATCTCCGTGGCGAACGGCGCGGTGATCTCGAGCTCTGCGGCGGTCAGCGGCCCGGATTCGCCGGCGTAGACACGGTTGGCAGACGGGGTGCGCAGCATCAGATAACGGGGCATCTGGCCAGTTTCCCACAAACCCCAGGCGTTATCCTTGCCAGCGATGGCTGCAGAAATGGTGGACAGATGGTGGGCGAGGGCCGTGGCGGTCTTCGCGGGTGGCGCGCTCGGCACGGGGCTGCGGCTGGGAATCCTCAACCTCATCGGGCATGAGGTGATCGCCCTGGCGGCCATCAACCTGCTCGGCTGTTTCGTGCTCGGCCTCATCTCGGGCCTCTACCGACGCCGGGTCACCCTGGTGCGGCTGTTCCTCGCCGTGGGCGGGGTGGCGTCGTTCACCTCGTGGTCCACGCTGGCCCTGCAGTCGTTGTCCGTGGGAGGCGTGCTGATCGCGGTGCTGGAGACGGCCTTCGGTGTCTTCGCGGCCGGGATGGGCCATCTCGCCGGGTGGCGGATCACGGTGCGGGAACACAGGTGATCTGGCTCATCTGCCTGGCCGGCGGGTTCGGTGCAGCGGCCCGGGCCGGCGTCGACGTCATCGTCGCCCGGCGCTGGGCGCCGTGGAAGGCGACCCTGGGGGTCAACCTCGCCGGTTCCTTCATCCTGGGCGCCGCGTCGGTGCATCTCTCAGGCAGTTGGCTGGCAGTGGTGGGCACCGGGTTCTGCGGTGCCTTCACCACCTTCTCGTCAGCCTGCTGGCAGGCCGCCCGCGAATTCGGGCGCAGGCGGCCGGGGATCGCCGTCAGTTACTCACTGGTCACCATCGCAGGCTGCCTGCTGGCCGCCTGGATGGGGGCGTTGACCGGCTGACTAGGCCAGGTTGACGTGGTGGTGCTCGTAGGGCGTGCCCTTGGCGCGCTCGAACGATGCATGCACCTCGGCCTCGGCCTCTGCGCGGCTGGTCCAGGTGGCGCCTTCGACCGACTTGCCGGGCTCCAGGTCCTTGTACACCGAGAAGAAGTGCTCGATCTCGAGCAGCATGTGCTCCGGCACTGAAGCGAGATCGGTGATGTTGGCACGGCGGGTGTCCGCAGTGGCCACGCACAGCACCTTGTCGTCGCCGCCCATCTCATCCGTCATGCGGAACATCGCCACGGCGTAGCACTCGATGAGGCAGCCGGGGAAGGTGGGATCAGCACCGATGACCATGGCGTCGAGCGGGTCGCCGTCGAGGCCCAGCGTGCCCTCCACGAACCCGTAGTCATAGGGGTACTGCGTCGAGGTGAACAGCACGCGGTCCAGACGGAGGCGGCCGGTGTTGTGGTCCATCTCGTACTTGTTCTTGGTGCCCTTGGGGATCTCCACAGTGACGTCGAACAGGACCCGACGGCTGGGATCGATCGGCCGCAGACCAACAGGCGCGTCTTCGCTCACTTGGGCACTCCTATGATTGGTGTCGTTGCCCGCGCATCGTTGCGGGTCCCTGCAGGATACCCCTTTGGAGGTCGGTGTGCGGAGCCGTGGACGCGTCGCGGAGTGGGTGATCACCTGGCTCGTGGTTGGTGTACTGCTCGCCGGCGGCTTCCTGATCTCCGTGTTCCACCGGGAAGCGCTGGCGGTCACGGGCCTCACCCGCGACGGGGCCCCCGCCACCGTCAGCC
>NZ_PQFE01000015.1:0-72528 GCF_022342445.1 Tessaracoccus sp. ZS01
CCCGAGCCCACCACCTCCACCCCGCCGGACATCAAGCCCACCCGGATCGACGTCACCTGCACGCTGAACGGCTCCACCCAGACCTGGAGCAGGATCAGATGAGCCCGAACGAAGGAAACCAGAGCCAGTGAATCCCGAACAAGCCCGGTGGTTCGGCGAGAACTTCGCCAACATCGTCGCCAACATCGAACGCGTCATCATGGGCAAGACGGAGGCCGTCCGGCTGGCCGTCACCTGCATGCTCGCGGAAGGGCACCTCCTGCTCGAGGACTACCCGGGCACCGGGAAGACCACGCTCGCGCGCGCCATCGCCCAGTCCGTGCAGGGCACCAACAGCCGCATCCAGTTCACGCCGGACCTGCTGCCCTCGGACGTCACGGGTGTGACGATCTTCGACCAGAAGTCCGGCGACTTCGAGTTCCACCAGGGCCCCATCTTCGCCTCCATCGTCTTGGCCGATGAGATCAACCGCGCCTCCCCCAAGACCCAGTCGGCGCTGCTGGAGGTGATGGAGGAGTCGCGGGTCACCGTGGACGGCCAGTCCTACAACGTCGGCCAGCCCTTCATGGTCATCGCCACCCAGAACCCCATCGAGCAGGCCGGCACCTACCGCCTGCCGGAGGCGCAGCTCGACCGTTTCCTCATGAAGACGGCGCTCGGCTACCCGGACCACGATGCCACCATGCGGATCCTCGCCACCGGCGGCAGCCGCCCGCGCTCGACGGCGCTGCCGTCGGTGCTCTCCACCTCCCAAGTGGCGGAGATGAGCCAACTGGCCGCGTCCGTGCACATCGAGTCGTCGATCTTCGACTACATCACCCGCCTCACGGAGGCCACCCGCCACGTCGACGACGTGCGGCTGGGCGTCTCCGTCCGTGGCGCCCTGGCGCTGGTGCGCTCAACCCGCGTGTGGGCCGCGTCGCTGGGGCGGCACTTCGTGGTGCCGGACGACGTGAAGATGCTCGCCATCCCGTGCCTCGCGCACCGTCTCATCCTCGACCCGGAGGCCGAGTTCAACGGAGTCCAGGCGGTTGACGTCATGGCCGAGGTGGTCGGTTCTGTGGAGCCTCCGACGGAGCGTCAGTCCGCCTGATGACCGCAACTCCCGCGCGGTGGGAAGCTCCCGAGGTTGTGGACCCACCCACGTTCGACGGCCTGCGCCGGTTCTATGACCGGCTCCGCCGCGTCACCGGCCTGCGCACCAGCGGCTGGATGGCGCTGGCCGCCGGCGCCCTGGCGTTGGCGCTCGGCCTGGGTTTCGGGTGGTTGGAGTACACCGTCGCGGGAGTGCTGGCGGTGGTCACCGTCGGGCTGTGCCTGCTGTTCACCATCGGCCGGCCCACCCTCGAGGTCGGGCTGCGGCTGGCCGGCCGCGCCGTCGTCGTGGGTGACCCGGCCCAGGGGGAGTTGCTGGTGCGTAACGCCGCACCCCGCCGCCACTGGGGTTCGCGGCTGGACCTGCCCGTCGGGCCCGTGTCGACGAGCTTCTCGCTCCCGTCGCTGGTCTCCGGCGCCGTGTCGCACAACACGTTTCGCATCCCCACGGACAAGCGCGGTCTTGTCACGGTCGGCCCGGCCCAGACGGTGCAGGGCGACCCCTTCGCGCTTGCCGGCCGCTCCACCACCTGGACGGAGGCCCTCGAGCTCTACGTCCACCCCCGCACCGTGCGGCTGCCCGGCCGGCAGGCCGGCTTCGTCCACGACCTCGAGGGCCACGCCAGCTCCCACATCTCGTCGGCCGACATGAACTTCCACGCGCTGCGCCCCTATGTCGCCGGCGACGACCGGCGCCACGTCCACTGGCGCTCCACCGCCCGGGCGGGCGAGTTGATGGTGCGGCAGTTCGAGGAGTCACGCATGTCGCGCGTCGTCGTCGCGCTCGACACCGGACGCGGCGCCTACCTCGACGACGCCGAGTTCGAACTCGCCGTGTCCTGCGCCGCCTCGGTGGCGCTGCAGACGCTGTACTCCGAGTCGCCGCTGGCGGTGCTGACCACGCACGAGACCCTGATGAGCGTCACGCCCACCAGGACGCTGGACGAGTTGTCGCTCGTGGGGCAGAGCACCCGCGGCGGCATCGCGGACCTGGTGCACACCACCATTCGGCGCGAGGCGTCGGCGTCCGTGGCGGTCTGCATCACCGGCTCGACGGCGACCCTGGCTGACCTGCGCCGCTCCTGCGCCCGGTTCGACGTCGACACCCGCGTCGTCGGCATCCGCGTGGCCGACGGCGCGGAGTTGAGGGCCCGTTCCGCGAGCAACGTGACCGTGCTGCAGGTGGGCACCCTCGACGAACTGCCCCGCGCCATGCGGAAGGCCATGCAGTGAGCGCCCCCGCCCGCCGGGCCCTGCCGGCGCACGACGCCACCCCGTACGAGCTGTCCCGACGGTGGCGCTGGGCCGCCGTCGACGCCACCGCGATCCTCGTGCTGCTGGCCCTGGTGGCGCTCTCCTTCTACCCGGTGTACGGCACCCTCTGGCTGTTCGTGGCGGTTCTCGGCTTCGGGGCCGTGGGCATCGGCCTGGCCGTCGTGTCGGCCCTGCAGCACTGGTCCTCGGGCGTCACCGCCCTGGCCGCCGCCGGGGCGTGGTTCCTCTTCGGCGGCCTGCTCGCCATGCCGTCGTCGACGATCGGCTTCGTCGTCCCCACCCCGCGCACGTTGTTCGGCCTGCTCGTGGGGCCAGTGACGGCGTGGCGCGACATGCTGACGCTCGACCCGCCCATCGGCGAGACCTACAACCTGCTGACCGTGCCCGGGCTGGTGGGACTGACGGCCGGCCTGCTGGCGATGGTCATCTCGCTGCGCTCGCGTCGGCCGGCGATGGCCTGGCTCCCGCCGGTGCTGGGCTACCTGATCGGCGTCGTCGTCGGCTCGCAGGTGGCCTACCGCCCCCTGGTGGTGGGTGGCCTGCTGTTCGTCGTGGTGCTCGTGTGGACGAGCCACCGCCGCGCCGTGGTGCGCGGCCAGCTCGCGGGCAGCGCGAACCGGCTCAAGCCGTTGCGCGCGCTGCTCGGCGCCGGCGTGCTGGTGGCCGCCTTCGCGGTGGCGCTGGCCGCCGTGCCGTTCATCTCGCCCACCCCGGCGCGCGAGACCCTGCGCACCGCGATGGAGCCGCCCATCGACCTGGAACAGTTCGCCTCCCCCCTTCAGGGGTTCCGCGCCAACATCACTCAGCACCGTGCGGAGGTGCTGTTCGACGTGCTGGGGGCGCGCCCGGACGACATCGTGCGCATCGCCACCCTCGACAAGTACGACGGCATCAGCTACCGGGTCTCCACCCTCGACGACACCGCGGTGCAGGCCACCACCTTCACCCGCGTGGGCCAGTGGATCGCCGACGACACCGAGGGCGACGACCTCTCCGTGCGCGTCACGGTGCGCGGATACGACGGCGTCTGGACCCCGACGGTGGGGCGCAGCACGCAGGTGGCGTTCCAGGGGCCGCGCCGCGTCGAGCTGGGGGAGAACTTCTTCTACAACCGGAGCTCCGGCACCGGCCTGAACGTGGCCGGGCTGCGGGAGGGCGACACCTACGAGCTCGGCGCCCGGGTCGCGCCCCGTCCCCCGGACGAGGAGATCGCCAAGGCGCGTGCCGGCCGGTTCGACCTGCCGGAGACCAACGGTGTTCCGGACGAGCTGATCGCCGCGGCCCGCGCCTGGGCCCGCGACGGCGGCACGGCCGGCCAGCTCGCGCTGACCCTGGAGGAGCGGCTGAGCAACGGCTACTTCAGCCACGGCCAGGCCGACGAGGTCGCCTCGCTGTCCGGCCACTCCGAGCGGCGCCTGATCGATCTCCTCGCGGACCCGGAGTTGATGGTCGGCGACCACGAGCAGTACGCCGTCGCGATGGCGCTGATGTCGCGGGAGCTGGGCATCCCGGCGCGAGTCATCTACGGCTACCAGGTGGACACGGGCAGCGCGATCTCCGGCGGCCACGTGGGCGCCTGGACGGAGGTCTACCTCGAGGGCCTGGGATGGGTGGTGTTCAATCCCACGCCGCCCGAGGACCGCGAGCCGCCCGAGGACGACGAGCGCACGCCGCCTGAGCAGCTTCCCTTCATCGAGAACCCGCCCCCGCCGCCGCAGCGGCCGGAGGTGCCGCCCCCGGACGAGTTGCTGCCCATCGAACCGGGCGAGGCCCCGGAGCCGGAGAGCCGCATCGACTGGGCGCAGATCGGCGCCATCGCGGCGCTCACCGCCATCCCGCTGCTGACCATCGTGGCGCCGTTGGCGCTGGTCATCGGGCTGAAGCTGCGCCGTCGCTCCCGTCGGCGCAACGACCCCGTCCTGGACAACCGGATCGCCGGCGCCTGGGCGGAGTTGGTGGACCGCGCCCGCGACGTGGGCCGCTCGCCGTCCATCTCGGCCACCCGGTCCGAGCAGGCCGAGGCCCTCGTCGGGGACTTCCCCAAGGTGGGCACGGTGGCGGATCCCATCGCGCTGGCGAAGGAGGCCGACTGGTTGGTGTTCGCCCCGGGCGAGCCCAGCGAGACCACCGCCCGCGAGTACTGGCGGTCGTCCGCCGCCATCAACCGCGGCATGCGGCGCTCCGTCAGTTGGGCGCGTTGGCTGGCCAGCTACCTGTCGACCAAATCGTTCCGGAGGATCAAGTGATGCGGGGATGCCCATCTCACCCCACCGGCCGCCGTGCCGGCTGGCACCCCTACCGGTATCCTCTGCATGTATCTGGTCTAGGAGGAGCTAGGTGAGTCGGCTGATCCCACGCGGTGCCGTGGTCGCTGGGCTGGGGAAGCGATTCCTCGCCGCAGTGATCGACGCGCTGCCGTTCCTCGCCATCGGCGCCCTGGGCGCGTTCGCCGGGCGGTCCGCCAGCGAACCGACGGTGGCCCTGGTCATCGTCATCGGCGCCGGCGTGCTGTCCCTGGCCTTCGCCCTGTACCAGTGGTGGGCCTATGCCGTCCGCGGCGCCGGGCTCGGCGCGCAGGCCATGGGCCTCCGGCTGGTGTCGCTGAAGGACGGCGAACCCATCGGGTGGTGGCGCGTGTTCCTGCGCCACGTCGTGTTCTCCGCGGTGATGGGCACCGTCATCGGCGGCATCGCGCTGCTGATCTTCCTCGTGATCCACGAGCGTCGCCAGGGGTGGCACGACATGGCCGTGTCCGCCGTCGTGGTGCAGCCCAGGGAGGCCGAGGCCCGTTCCGGGGGCGCTGCGCCGCGGAAGACGGCCCAGGCCAGCACCGTCGGGTTGCCGCCCCACCTGTCGAGCTCGTTCAGCCCTCAGCCCGGCACCACCGCCACACCCAACTGGGATTCCTTCGCGCCGCGCGGGGCCCAGCAGGGCGCTCCGCAGGGAGCGCCGCACGGAGGCGTCCCCGCGCAGCCCCGCACCCAGCTGTCAGCGCCGGACTGGTTGCCCGGCGTCCAGTCCGAGCCCGTCGAGCCTGCGCCGCAGCAGGCGCCCTTCCAGGCATCGGCACAGTGGCGGCCGCCGGCCGCCAAGACCCCCGCCCCGTCGCCGTGGCAGGCCCCGCAGCCGCCCAAGCCGGTGCTGCCGGAGCCGACGCCCGCTGAGTCGCCCAAACCTCCCCGCGCCTGGATCCCGCTGCCCACCCCCACGTCGGTGATCGAACCGTCGATGAAGGTGCGCCGCCGAGACTTCGGCGAGGTGGAGGACAACGAAGGCACCCGCATCGCCAACCTGCCGTCCACGGCCAGTCGCGGCGGCGGCGAGGGCTGGTATCTCCGCCTCGACGACGGCCGCGAGGTGGAACTCACCGTCACGGTGCTGCTGGGCCGTAACCCGCAGAAGGGCCCGGAGGACCCGGAGGTGCACCTGGTGCCCGCGTCGGGCGACGGCCGGATGATCTCGCGCACCCACGTGCAGATCGGGACGGACCCCCGCGGCGTGTACGTCGTGGACCGCGGCTCCACCAACGGCACGGCCCTCGTCACGCAGGGCGGCGAGCTGGAACCCTGCCCGTCCGGCACCCAGGTGCGGGTCAGGGAGGGGCAGCAGGTCAGCTACGGCAACCGTTGGTTCACCGTCCTGCGCCGCCCCGTCATCGTGTGAGCACGCCTCTGGGCCGGTCGCCGCGGCGTTAGGATCGACCACATGCTGCTGAGCGACCGCGACATCCTGGCCGAAGTGCACGCCGGGAACATCCTGCTGGACCCCTGGGATCCCGCCATGGTGCAACCCGCGTCCGTCGACGTGCGCCTGGACAAGCTGTTCCGCGTGTTCGAGAACCATCGCTACCCGTCGATCGATCCGTCGGTGGAGCAACCCGAACTCACGCGCCTGATCGAGGTGGCGGACGGCGAACCGTTCGTGCTGCACCCGGGCGAGTTCGCTCTGGCGTCCACGTACGAGCGCATCACGCTCGGCCAGGCGTTGGCTGCCAGGCTGGAGGGCAAGTCGTCGCTGGGCCGGCTGGGCCTGGTGACGCATTCGACGGCGGGCTTCATCGACCCGGGCTTCTCGGGCCACGTCACCCTCGAGCTCTCGAACATGGCCACGCTGCCCATCAAGCTGTGGCCGGGCATGAAGATCGGCCAGTTCTGCTTCTTCCAGCTCAGCTCCCCGGCGGAGCACGCGTACGGCTCTGAGAAGTACGGCTCCCGCTACCAGGGGCAGCGCGGTCCCACGCCGTCGCGCTCGCACCTCAACTTCCACCGAAGCCAGGTCTGATCCGCCCATGAGCGTCGGCAGGGGGATGGGCGGGGGCCGGGTCCTCGGCCGGCTCGCCACTGGATCCGAGATCCGTGACCACAAACTCGACCGCGGCACCGCGCGCCGCGTCATCGCCTACGGCGGACCCTTCAAGGGCCTGATCCTGCTCTTCCTGGTCAGCGTCACGCTCGGGAGCGCGCTGTCGGTGGTGCCGCTGCTGCTGTTCCAGCGGATCATCGACGACGGCGTGCTGGCGGGCGACGTCCGGCTCATCGTCGTGCTGTCGCTGGCGGTGGCGGGCATGGCCATCGGTTCCGCGGCGCTGTCGATCGTTGAGCGGTGGTGCTCGGCGCGCATCGGCGAGGGGCTCATCTATTCGATGCGTACCCAGATCTTCGACCACGTGCTGCGCATGCCCATCGCGTTCTTCAGCCGCTCCCACACGGGCAAGCTGGTCTCGCGGCTCCACTCGGATGTCAACGGCGCGCAGCAGGCGTTCACCTCCACGCTGTCGTCGCTGGTTTCCAACGGCGTCACGCTGCTGCTGGTGCTGGGCTCCATGCTGGCGCTGTCGTGGCCGCTGACGCTGGGCGCGCTGGTGCTGCTGCCCATCTTCATGGTGCCCGCCCAGTTGGTGGGCAGGCGGTTGGCGGACCTCTCCCGTGACCGGATGCAGCACCAGGCGGAGATGTCGGCCACCATGACCGAGCGGTTCTCCGTCTCCGGGGCGCTGCTGGTGAAGCTGTTCGGCGACCACGCCACGGAGAACGCCACGTTCGCCTCGCAGGCCAGGGCGGTGGCCGACGGCGGGGTGAAGATCGCCATGACCTCGCGGGTGTTCATGACCGCGATGACCTTTGTCGGGGCGTTGGCCACGGCGCTGTTCTACGGCTTCGGCGGCTACGCCGCGGTGGAGGGTCAGCTCACCGTCGGTACCCTCACTGCGCTGGTGGCCCTGCTGGCCAGGCTGTACGGGCCGCTGATCCAGTTGAGTTCGCTGCGGGTGGATGTGATGACGGCGCTGGTCAGCTTCGAGCGGGTGTTCGAGGTGCTGGATTTGAAGCCGCTGATCGTCGACGCGCCGGACGCGAAGCAGTTGACCGGGCCGCCGAATGTCGCCTTCCGTGACGTGTGGTTCACCTACCCGGACGCACACCAGGTGTCGTTGGAGTCGCTCGAGCCCGCCATGGCCGTGGGGGAGTCGGCCAACGAGCCGGTGCTGCGGGGCGTGACGTTCGAGGTGTCGCCGGGGCAGACGGTCGCGCTGGTCGGCCCGTCGGGCGCGGGGAAGACGACCATCACGCACCTGCTGGCGCGGCTCTACGACGTGGACTCGGGCAGCGTCGAGATCGGCGGCACGGACGTGCGCGAGCTGGCGTTGTCGTCGTTGCAGGACGAGATCGGCTACGTGACGCAGGACGCCCACCTCTTCCACGACACCGTGGGCGCGAACCTGCGCTACGCCAAGCCGTCGGCCACCGAAGACGAGCTGTGGGCGGCGCTGGAGGCCGCCCAGATCGCGGGGTTGGTGCGGCGGCTGCCCGACGGGATGGACACCGTGGTGGGCGAGCGTGGCTACCGGTTGAGCGGCGGCGAGCGGCAGCGCTTCGCGATCGCCCGGCTGCTGTTGAAGGCCCCGCCCATCCTGGTGCTGGACGAGGCGACGGCGCACCTGGATTCCGAATCCGAGCACCTGGTGCAGCAGGCGCTGGACAACGCGCGGGAGGGTCGCACGTCGATCGTGATCGCGCACCGTCTCTCCACCGTGCGGCATGCAGACCAGATCCTGGTGGTCGAGTCCGGCCGGATCGTGGAGCGGGGCACGCACGCTGAGCTGCTTGAGTCCCGCGGCCATTACGCCACGTTGTACTACACGCAGTTCTCCGACGACTGAGCGCTGGGCGGGGCCACGCGCCGTGGGGTTCAGCCCTTCACAGCGCCGGAGACGAGGCCCTGACCCATCCGGTTCTGGACGACGGCGAACAGGATCATCACCGGCACCGCGATGAGGGTGGAGCCGGCCATCACTCCGCCCCAGTCCGAGCCGCGCAGACCCTGCTGGAACGACTGGAGCCAGATCGGCAGCGTCACCGCGGTGTCCCGGGACAGCACGATGAGGGCCAGGGTGTATTCGTTCCAGGCGTGGAGGAACGCGAACACGCCGGTGGAGATGAGGCCTGGCAGGAGCAGCGGCAGCGTGATGCGCATGAACGCCCCGATGCGGGAGCAGCCGTCCACCATCGCGGCCTGTTCCAGTTCCTGCGGCACCCCGTCGATGAAGCCCCGCATCATCCAGATGACGAAGGGCAGCACGCCGCCGATGTACAGCAGGGAGAGACCGGACACCGAGTTGAGCAGGCTCCAGCCGTCGAGCATCCGGTACTGCGAGAGGAACAGTGCCTCCGCGGGGATCATCTGGATCACCAGGATGGCGACGATGAGGCTCCGCCGGCCACGGAAGCCGAACCTGGAGAGGGCGAGTGCCGCGAGGAGGGAGGCGGCGGTGGTGAACGTAACGGTGATCAATGCCGTGAACAGCGACATCCGCAGCGCCGACCAGAAGCTCGGGTCGCTGAGCACACCGGAGTAATTCTCCAGCGTCGGGTTGGGCGGCAGCAGGTTGGGGGGCGTCGAGAGAAGGTCTGACCGGTCCATGAAGGAGGAGTTGACCATCCAGTACACGGGCAACGCCCAGATCAGGGCGATCAACCCCAGCCCGAGACCCGCCCAGCGCTGGCCGGCGCGCCTCCGGTTCCTGCTCCTGGTCCTAGACATTGGCGTTGCCACCCTTCTTGAAGAGCATCCGGAGGTACTGGAGCGTGATGAGCACGGTGACCAGCAGGATCACCGTCGCGATGGCGGAGGCGGTCCCGTAGTCGCCTCGGGCCACGCCCACCTGGTAGACGTAAGTGCCCAGCAGGTTCGTCTCCGTGGAGATGCCGCCGGACTGCTGCAGGACATAGATCTGGGTGAAGACCTTGAGGTCCCAGATGATCTGGAGGATCCCGATGAGGGCGACGACGTTCGCGATGGTCGGCAGCACCACGTGGCGCAGCCGCTTGAGGTAGCCCGCGCCGTCGATCTGGGCCGCTTCGACGACAGCCTCGTCCACCTGGGTCAGCGCCGAGTAGATGGTGATGGAGGCCAGGGGCACCGACGCCCAGATGATGACCGCCGACGCGACGAGGTAGAAGGTCCAGAAGCTGGACGCCAGCCACGAGAATCCCTCGAACTGCCCGAACCCCAGCGAACTGAGCAGGAAGTTGAGGAGGCCGAAGTTGGGGTCGACGAGCCACTGCCACACCGTGAGGCTGGCCAGCACCGGCATGGCCCACACGACGATGAGCACGATGTTCATGACGGTGCGCATGAGGGGAGACGCGGCGCGCATCAGCAGGGCGATCAGCATCGCCATGCCCATCGTCAGTCCAGCCGTCCAGGCGGCGAACCCGATGGACTTGGCCAGGACCGCCCAGAAGTACGGATCCTTCAGGATGGAGAGGTAGTTGGCCAGCCCGACCCACTCGGCGGGCTGGCCGAACTGCTGCGCCAGCCCGAACTCCTGGAACGACATGGTGAACTGCTTGAGCATCGGGTAGCCGAGCACAATCAGGATGAAGGCCGCGGCCGGTGCCAGGAGCAGCCACGGGGCGAACTGGTGGCTCAGGCGCGATCGGCGACCCGTCCTGCCATTGACCGTCATATGAGTCCTTGTGGGTGGGGCTCCAGCACTGGGGAGGGCTGGAGCCCCGTCGGAGGTGAGGGGGATCAGGAGTTCAGGGCTTCTTCGAACTTGGCGTTGTACTCTTCGGACACGGCAGTGACGTCGCCGCCCTGCGCGATGGCGGTGAAGTAGTCGCGCACGAGGTTGTCGCCCGCGGCGACGGCCCACGAGGGGGTGTTCGGCGTCAGGCGGGAGTTCTCCACGACCTCAGCCGAGATCTTGCCGAACTCACCGGGCACCTCGTCGCCGAACGCAGTGTTGCCGGGCACCCAGCCGTCCGCCGCGATGAGCTTCTGGAAGCCCTCGGAGAAGATCACGCCCAGCGCGGCCCTGGCCAGCTCCGGGTTGGGGGAGTTCTGCGACATGGAGATGTTGGACCCGCCGGCGAAAGTGGCGCCGACCTCGCCGGGGGCGTTACCCGGTAGGGGCATGACGCCGACCTTCCCCTCGTCCCAGAAACGCTGGTCGATGTTGCCGGTGACGTTCCCGGTGCCCACCAGCACGCCGACCTTCTCCTCGTTGAAGTACTTCCAGAACTCCTTCTGGGAGGCCTGGGAATCCAGCGCGTAGGCGGAACCGTTCTTGAACAGGCTGGAGACGCGCTCCATCGCCTCGATCGACTCCGGCGCGGTCAGCTTGCCCACCCACTTGTCGCCCTCCTGGGCGGCCCAGTGGCCGCCGCCGGCGAACCAGACCGATTCTGCACCGTGGATATCGACAGCGGCCAGATACATGCCGGAGAAGCCAGGCACCCCGTCGGGATTGGCGCCGTCGAGCTTGATGACGGCGTCATGGAACTCGTCCAGGGTGGTCGGGACCGCGATGTCGGCCTTCTCGAAGAGGTCCTTGCGGTAGTAGAGGCCACGTGCGCCGGCGTACAGCGGGTACGAGTAGTTCTTCCCCTCCCACAGGCCGGCGTCGACGAAGCTGGGGATGAGCTTGTCGCCGCCCAGGCTGTCGTAGAGGTCGCTGACGTCGGCGAAGGCCCCGACGCTGGAGAAGGCCGCCGACTGCGTGTTGCCCGTCTCCACCAGGTCGGGCGACTCGGACTTCGACGCGAGAGAGGTCTGGATCTTGCTCACGATCCCGTCCCACGGCTGGATCTCCACGCTCATGGTGTTGCCGGGGTACTCGCTCTCGAAGGTCTCCTTGAGGTACTTCTGGGCGCCCTCGCTGATCGAGCCCTCCATGAACCACACACGCACGGTCTTGCCGGTGATCTCGCTGGCGTTGCCGGTCGGCGTGGTGCCGGTCCCCGTGGTGCTCCCGCACGCGGTGAGCCCCAACACGGCCGCGCCGGCGACGGATGCGGTCAGGAAGCCTCTTCTGGTGAAGTTCGACGACATTGTCTCTCGATTCTCGGGGAACCCCGCTCATGACGATGGACGAAGATGTCCATTTCCGTTACACGAGGGTAGACACATCGCTCGGTTCATGTCAATCAATGTGGCATTCCCAGGATCGTGTCGACGATGCGGTCGAAGCCCCTGTGGTCCCGCTTCAGCAACTCGAAGGCCGCGGCGACGACGCTCTCGGGGTTCGACGTGGCGGAGGCGCAGGTGACGCGCAGCGTCCGGGTGATCAGGGGGAGCGCACGTCGCTTGATGGCCTCGCGCACCGGTTCGACGTACAGGTCGCCGGCGCCGGCCACCGGGCCGCCCAGGACGATGAGGTCCGGGTCCAGCAGGTTGCACACCGACGCGAGCGCCTCGCCCATGAGCGTGCCCGTCTGGTCGATGATCCGTTGCGCGGCGTAGTCGCCGCGCCGGGCTGCGGCGATCCCGTCGGTGATACTCGCGCCCGGCCCCAGAATGGCGGCGAACTCCTCCTCGAGGAACTCAGAGCCCACGTACCTCCCGAGGCAGCCGCGGTTGCCGCACTCGCACGGGCGCCCGTTGTGGTCGATGCTGAGGTGGCCGAGTTCACCGGCGCCGCCGTGGCTGCCCGCCGCGATCTCGCCGTTGATGATCTGGCCCATCGCGACGCCGCCCGTCAGGTGGGCATAGATGAGGTTGCGTGCCTCCGGGTGGGCCAGGTGCTCGACGAAAGCGAGTAGTCGGGAGGAGTTCTCGACCTTCACGGGGGAACCCAGCGCAGCCTCCACCATGGTCTTGGGATTGACGTCCACCCAGGCCGCGGAGGCGCGGCCGCCGAGGATCTCGCCGGTGGTGCTGTCCGTCTGCGAGTTGACGGCGACATGGCTCAGCAGGATGGGGACCTCGCCGAGGCCCAGGTCGACCTGCAGCCGCCGCACCATCTCGATGGCCGACTGGAGGCGCATGGATCCGCTGTCGAGCGCGCCTCCATGCTTGACCTCGGATCCCAGGAGGCGGCCGTCGAGCGCCGCGATGCCAACGGTGAGGGTGGTCCGCCGCGAGACGATCGACACCAGCAGTCCGCACCGCTGGGAGATGGCCAGGCGCTGCTTCTTCGGCGTGCCGGTTCCCGTCTCGGCGGAGTCGTCCCCGGCCGAGAGGATGCCCTTCGCGACGAGCGGTGCCACCACGTTGGTCACGGTGGTGCGTGACACGCCCATCACGCGCGCCAGGTCCGCTCGGTGTGTGGCTCCGTCGCGCAACAGGAGCGCGACGACGGTGTCGCGTGGGGTGGTGATCACGGGAGCCTTCACTTTCCGGGGGTGGCCTCCTGGTATCGTCGCACCAGAACGTCACGTAAGTTAACACTAATCTTCTCGGGGAGAACACTATGAGCGAGCTTAGCTCCAGCCGGTCCGCCATTCCATCGCCAGGCCGCGAGGAGAGCCCGGCATACGGCTGGCGAGGGTTCCACCTGGATTCGGCCCGCACGTTCTGGCCGGTCGAGGATGTGCTCGAGATCCTGGAGCTGATGGCGCGCTACCGGCTCAACCGGCTGAGCTGGCACCTCACCGACGACCAGGGGTGGCGTTTCGCCGTGCCGGGCTACGAGCGACTCCTCGACATCTCTGCCCAGCTCCCACGCACCTCGTTCGACAACTACGACAACGCGCTCCCCGCCAAGCGTGAGGCGCTGCACGAGGAGTACAAGGACCGGCCCTGGGGCGGTTCCTACTCCGACGACGAGATCCGCCGCGTCGTGGCCCGCGCCGGGGAGCTGGGCATCGACGTGCTGCCGGAGGTGGACCTCCCGGGGCACATGGCCGCCGTGATCGAGGCGTATCCGCACCTTGGTAACCCCGCCCTCGCGGCGTTGCCCCGCCCGGAATGGACCCGCAACGACCTGTTGTGGCCCACCCCCGAGTCCTACGGCTTCCTCCGTGCCGCGCTGACCCGGGTGACCGAACTGTTCCCCTTCTCCATCGTGCACATCGGCGGCGACGAGTGCCGCTACGAGCTCTGGGAGGGCGACGCGGCTCTCATGGCCGACTCCGCGTCGAGGGGCGTCTCCGGGGCCGCTGCCATCCAGGGGGAGTTCACCAGGTTCGCCAAGGATGTGCTCGCCGAGCGCGGCCGCACCATCGCCGGCTGGGACGAACTCGCCCGCACGCCCATCGAGGGAGACGAACTGCTCCTAGCCTGGCAGGAGGGCGTGGGCGTGGCCAACGCGCTGGGCACCCAGAACCCGTGGCTCTACTGCGACGCCGACTACCTGTACTTCAACCGCCTCCAGGGGGAGCCGGAGACCGAACCGTGCGGCATGTGGCCCACCATCACGCCCAGAATGGTCTTGGAGGCGCCCATCCCGGACAACGACAGGCTGGTGGGCGTCCAGGCATCGATCTGGTGTGAGTTCGTCACGAGCCGGGAACTGCTCTGGTACCACGTGTTCCCGCGGCTGCTGCCCTACGCCGAGCGTGCCTGGCATGGCGCCGACGCCCTGCCCTACGAGGAACTGGAACCCCTCATCCGTCGCGAAGTGGAATGGCTCTCGGCGCGCGGGATCCAGGCCCGCCCGCTGGACTGATCGGGTGTCCCCCGCCTCGGCGGGGGACACCCCAACAATCAGTAGTCGTCGTCGGAGTCGACGTCGGCCTCCGGCGCCTCACCCGATTCAACGCCTTCAGCGCCCGCGAGAACCGAGGCGCTGCCGCTGAGGCCCAGGCGCGTGGCGCCCGCTTCGGCCATCGCGTTGGCGGTGGCGTAGTCGCGGATCCCGCCGCTGGCCTTCACGCCCAGGCGGTCGCCGACGGTCTGCGCCATCAGCGACACCGCGTGCACCGATGCGCCGCCGCTGGGGTGGAAGCCGGTGGAGGTCTTGACGTAGTCGGCGCCGGCGGCCTCGGCGGCCCGGCAGGCCGCGACGATCTCGTCGTCAGTCAGGGCGGCCGACTCGATGATGACCTTCAACAGCACGTCCGGGGCGGCCTCGCGCACGGCGCGGATCTCGGCCTCGACCAGGTCCGCACGGCCCTCCTTGAGGAGGCCGATGTTGATCACCATGTCCACCTCGTGGGCGCCGAGGCGGGCCGACTCGGCGGCCTCCGCAGCCTTCGCCGCCGGGGTGTGGTTGCCGGACGGGAAGCCGCAGACCGTGGCGACCAGCACGTCGCCCAGTTCGACGTCGATGGGAAGCATCGACGGGGAGACGCACACCGAGTACGTGCCCAACTCTCGTGCCTCGGCCACCAGCGCGGCCACCTGGGCGCGCGTGGCATCCGTCTTCAGCAACGTGTGGTCAATCATCTGGGCGAGTGCCGAGCGGGTGATCTGCATTGCGGTCCTTTCGTTTCTTGCATCGTAGCTGTCCATTTGGCGGGTGTTGCGCACTATGAACGAGCGCTTGTCGTCTCGACGTGCCCGCGACAAGGGGCGACGGTTATGGTCGCGGGGAGGTGTGGGCACATCGAAGCGCCCGCCAATGAGAAGGGACTCGGATGTCCACAGTGACAACACGACACGTGGTGGCAGGCATTGCCGCCGGGGCGTTGGCGTTCGGGGGGTTGGTATTCCCCCAATCCGCTACCGCAGCGTACGAATACACAGCCATTCCGCAGAGCCAGATGACGGTGGTCGACGTCAATTCCGTCGAGGTCGGCGGCGAGGGCGCCAACGGTGCCGCCGAACTGGTGCTCGACGGCAACCTGGAGACGTACTGGCACACCCAGTGGTCGGGCACCCTTGTCCCGCCGCCGCACCACCTCACCGTCAAGGTCGCCGACACCCCGGTGCAGCTGGGCCGCGTGCGCCTGACGCCGCGCCAGTCGTCCAACGGCTCCGGCCGCGTCAACGGGTACGAACTCTGGACCTCGGCCAGCGCCTGCACCGCCGACACGAGCGACTTCGTCAAGCGGGCCCAGGGCAACTTCGACGGCCTCGTCGTCAACAACAAGATCGAGCGCGAGATCACGTTCCCGCCGGTGGACGCCACCTGCGTCAAGGTCGTCTACCTCTCCACCTGGGGTGGCCACGTCGCCGGCGAAGAGACGTCCCGCACCGAGAACGTCGGATCGCTGGCGGAGTTCAACGCCGATACCGCCATCGGCGACGGCCCGACCGTCAGCCCCACTCCCACCGACCCCACCGTCCCCCCGGTCACCGACATCGTGATCCCCGAGGGCGCCACCGAGCTGGTCGACGGCGACCTCAAGGTGCGGCTGCACCCGGACTTCCCGCAGGTGGTCGACTACCGCCTCGGGGATGACCAGTTGGCCGGCCGCATCGGCGCCGCGCTGACCACCATCCTCGTCAACGAGGTTGAGCAGCCCGTCACCGTGGCAGATCCGGTGCGCGCCGCCGACGGCCGCTCGGCGAGCTACGCGCTCACCTTCCCGAACCTGACCGGCGTGTCCATGACCGCCCGCATCGAGGTGGCCGACGAGGCCCTGCGGTTCACGCTCACCGACATCGTCGACCCCGACGAGGCCGTCAACCGGGTGCGCATCCCCAACCACAACCTCGTCACCGTCACCGGCAACGGCGCGCAGTTGACCGCCGGCCTGATCGGCGTCAACCGCAACGTCTCGGGTGACAGGTTCGAGCCACTGGCCACCACCCCCGCCGGCGCGATCCAGGGCTCCTGGATGGCCATCGCCAACAACTCCAGCGTCGCCGCCACCCTCGACTCGAACGCCACCGAGGACAACCGCGGCCCGGCGTCCACCGCGGGCCGTGTTGCGGTCGGCAACAACCGCCTGCAGCGCCAGATCACCACGGTCGACGGCGTCAAGCACGGCGCCGTCTGGTCGGGCACGTGGACCTGGCTCAGCGAGCCCGTCGAGCAGCACGAGGGCGTGATCGGCCGAGACGCCGACCCGTACGTCACCGTCAAGCTGACGCGCGACCGCAACGCCGACTCCGTGATCGACTGGCAGGACGGCGCGATCGCCCATCGCGAGATCGTCGAGTCGCCGCTGGGCGCCGACAACGTCAAGAACGAGGTCGTCGCGCGGATCCCCTTCAACATCGTTTCGCAGGCGACGCACCCGTTCCTCCGCACGCTCGACGACACCAAGCGCATCTCGCTCGAGACCGACAACCTCGGCCAGCGCGTGCTGCTGAAGGGCTACCAGTCCGAGGGCCATGACGCTGCCCACCCCGACTATGCCGGTCACTACAACCAGCGGGCCGGCGGCTTCGACGACCTCGAGACGCTGACCGAGACCGGCGCCGACTACAACGCGAAGTTCGGCGTGCACGTCAACGCCACCGAGAGCTACTCCGAGGCCTACTCGTTCTCGGAGGACCTCCTGCAGATGCCGCCGAAGAAGGCCTGGGGCTGGATGAACCAGTCGTACTACATCGACGGCCCCAAGGACCTCGCCACCGGTGCAGTGCTGGACCGCTTCCAGGACTTCTACGACGAGAAGCCGGCCAACCTCACGTGGCTCTACGTCGACGTCTACTACCCCTACGGCTGGGAGATGGAGCGCTTCGCCTCCGAGCTCGCGGACATGGGCTGGGAGCTCTCGTCCGAGTGGTCGGACCGCTTCCCGAACCAGACCCTGTGGTCGCACTGGTCCCAGGACGAGAACTACGGTGGCGCGGAGAACAAGGGCCTCAACTCCACCGTGATGCGCTTCACCTTCAACCACGAGCGTGACACCTGGAACCCGCACCCGATCCTGTCGAACAGCAACGTCGTCGAATTCGAGGGTTGGAGCGGCGGCAACAACCACAACGCGTTCCTCCGCAACGTCTGGGAGCGCAACCTGCCCGCCAAGTTCCTCCAGCAGTCGCCGATCGTGAAGTGGGAGACCAACCGGATCGCGTTCGCCAACGGCACCGTGGCCACCTCGCCGCTCACGACCATCCCCGGCAGCACGGTCCCGACGAACCGTGAGATCACGTTCGACGGCGCCACCGTCTTCGCCGACGGCGGCTACCTGCTGCCCTGGCAGAACGGCGGCGAGAACCGTCTGTACCACTACAAGATCGGCGGCGGCACCACGCAGTGGACCCTGACCGACGCGTTCGCGGGCCAGACGTCGCTGAAGTTGTTCAAGCTGACCGACACGGGCCGTGAGGCGCTCGCCGACGTCCCCGTGGTCAACGGCAAGATCTCGCTGACGGCAGAGGCCAACACCGCCTACGTGCTCTACCCGACGACCACCGTTCCGCAGGTCCAGGACCCCAACTGGGGCGAGGGCAGCAACATCGAGGATCCGGGCTTCTTCTCCGGCACCCTCGACGCCTATGAGACGACCGGCAACGTCGCCGTCGAGCGCAACGCGCGCCGCAACTACGAGGCCCGGATCGGCGCCGGCGAAGCTTCGCTCTCGCAGACCCTGAACCTCCCTGCGGGCACCTACTCCGCGTGGGCCTCGGTGGAGATCGACCCGCTCAAGACCCGGGATCTCACGATTGAAGCCTCCGGTACCGGAGTCACCGCGGCGGGTTACGCCGAGACGGACGGCGACGGAAACGTCGTCAACACCATCTCTGCCTCCACCGTGCGCAACTCCACGGCCTCGGATCAGAAGCGTGACTTCTATCACCAGCGTCACCGTGTCACCTTCACCACCGCCGGTGGTGACGTCACCCTGGCGTTCAAGGCCGGCGACGGGGATGCCCGCATCCTGATCGACGACCTGCGCGTGGTGGAGTTCCTGGCACCGGTTGACCCGGACAGCTTGGAGCGCCCTGACACGGTGTTCTTCGAGGACTTCGAGAACATCGACACGGGCTACTACCCGTTCGTGACCGGCGCCACCAACCGCGGTGGCGACGCACGCACCCAGCTCGCCCGTCTGCACGCTCCGTACTCGCAGAAGGGTTGGTGGGGCGTCGACAGCACGAACAACGTGGTCGAGGGCGGCAAGCTCAACGACAACGTGCTGCGTGGCGACTGGTCGTTGATGGCCAACAACGAGAACACCGGCGAGATCCTCAAGACCGCTCCCGGCGCGATACCGTTCGAGGCAGGCCAGCGTTACCGCGTGTCGTTCGACTACCAGACCACCTATGCCGACCAGTACCGCGTCCGCATCGGAAGCGACGTGGTGACCGCCACAGGTGTTCGCACCATCAACACCGTGTCGGCCGTCCTGGGCCAGCAGCGTGTCACCACCACGTACTCGGCCGAGCTCGACACCGCATGCGGTGCCAACGCGTTCATCGCGATCGACAAGCTGGCCGGGGCCAACACCCAGCACAACATGACGATCGACGACCTGCGCGTCGAGCATCTGGGCGAGGCTGAGTCGGGCGCCTGCATCGAAGGCTCCATGTCCGTCACCGGAACCGCTCAGGCGGGTCGCGAGCTCACCGTCACCACCAACGTGGTGTCGGTGCTCGGCGCGGGCACCGAGGTCAAGCACGAGCTGACTGCTCCCGAGGGATGGACCACGACCGTGGCCACCCCGGGCGCGACCGAGCTGGCCGAGGGCGCAACCTCGACCCAGGTGTGGAAGGTGCTGTTGCCGGAGGGTGTCGAGGACGCCGTCCTGCAGTTCCGTGGATCGATGACTCAGGGCGGGGAGACGGCCATCGTCGAACGCTCTGCGAACGTCACTGTCATCCCCCCGCTTCCCGGCGGCCAGGTCTACCTCTCCGACATGCGTGAGCGCATCGTCGGAACCCCGACCAACGGTTGGGGGCCCATGGAATGGGATCTGTCCAACGGCGAACAGGGCGGCGGCGACGGCGGTCCGTTGAAGATCGACGGCGTCACCTACCCGAAGGGCATCGGCATGCACGCTCCGGCGAGCGTCACCTTCAACCTCGAGGGTGAGTGCCAGGCGTTCAGCTCCTTCATCGGCATCGACGATGTGCAGACCGGGCGCGGCACTGTGCAGTTCGTGGTGATCGGTGATGGCGAGGAACTGTTCCGGTCGGAAACCCTCCGCCACGACAGCGCCGTCGTCGAGATCAAGGACCTCGACATCACCGGCGTGCAGGAGTTGACGCTCAAGGCTGAGACCACGGCCGACGGCAACGGCAACGACCACGCCGACTGGGCAGAGGCCCGCGTCACGTGCAACACGGTCGAGGACGTCACCGGCCCGGTGGTGGACACCATCACCGCTCCGGCCGACGCCCAGGTGGGCAAGGCGCTGAGCATCGCCGTCACGGCGACCGACGCGTCGACCCCGCTGACCTACGCCGCCACCGGCCTGCCGGCCGGTGTGACGATCAACGCCGGCACCGGCGTGATCTCGGGCACCCCGACGGCGGACGGCACGTTCAGCGTCACGGTGACAGTCACCGACGCCAAGGGCAACAAGACGGACTCGACGTTCACCCTCGTGGTGGCGAAGAAGGCCGGACCCACGGTGTCGCCGAGCCCGTCGGTGTCGCCGTCGGTGAAGCCCTCGGTGACGCCGTCGGTCAAGCCGTCGGTGAAGCCGACGGTCACGCCTTCGGGCAAGCCGACGACCACGCCGGCCTCGGACAAGTTCGTCCCGACGGTGCCGTACACCCTGCCGGGTAGTCACGACTTCAACGGCCGTCAGTGGTTCACCACCTGTGAGGCGTACTCGCAGACGGAGCGTTGCCGCACGGAGATCTGGGCCACCGTGGTCAAGGTCGAGGACGGTAAGTTCGTCCGCGAGTCGGGTTGGGCGTTCAACAACCTGACGTACCTGCCGTACATGACGCGTGCGGCGTGGAAGGGCAACCCGCTCGGCCAGGCTGGGGTGTTCACGTCGGCTGGTCGTCAGTGGAAGACCGAATGCGACACCGCCGCCACCGGTCGGGGCGCGTGCCGCTCCTACACGATGACGACGGTGTACGCCGCCACTGCGAAGCCTGCGGGTGGGTATACCTTCTCGCAGAGCAACGAGTGGGTCTTCAACAACATCGTGATGTTCGGAGGACCCGAGAAGCGAGGCTGACCCTCACCTGAGCCGGGCTTCCCCGTCCGGCTCAGTCGGTCAGCCCAGTAGCTGAAACGGAACCCCCGGGCTCCCAGGCAACACGCTTGGAAGCCCGGGGGTTCTTCGCGTCAGCGCGTCGGCTCTCGGCCGCTGGGGCTCCCCGTGGGCGAAGGCAGCCAACGCGTCAGCTGGGCGGCACCCAGCGTCGTCCGGCGGCCTCAGCTTCGCTCCACTGCCGGGTTTGTGCCCGAGGACGGCGTCACTTCCAGCACTGAAACCGGGCGGCCGTGTTCAATGCTGGGTTTGTGCCCGAGGATGGCGCCAAACCCAGCACTTGCGTGACCTGAAGTCCGCCCTGGCGCCTGGCCCGTGCCCAGCTCCGGCATTGCTGCCTTGCCCAGCGGAAGCATCCAGCGCCTCGACGTCCAACGGGAGACCCCAGCCCACCGAAGGACGCGTCACTGGCTCGCGCCTGCGCACGGGCGTCGTTCACCGCGGGGTCGTCGAAGTGGCGGGCTGGAGCCGCCCGTCGATCAGTCGACGGGGGCCAGCGGCAGCGTCACGGTGAACGCCGTCCTGCCGGGCCTGCTCGACACCATCGCCGACCCGCCGAAGCCCTCGGCGATGGCACGCACGATCGCCAGCCCCAGCCCCGTGGACGGAACGGTGGAGTGGGTGCGCGCGTCGTCGGCCTTCGTGAACCGCTCGAAGACGCGGGGGAGGGTGTCGGGCGGGATGCCGGGCCCGTTGTCGGCCACCTCGATCACCGCGCGGTCCCCATGCCGCCGCACGCACGTGCGCACCACGGTGCCGGGCGGCGTGTGCGTCCGGGCGTTGCTCAGCAGATTGATCATCACCTGGTGCAGCTGGTCCGCGTCGGCCAGCACCATGACCTCCGGCTCCGGCAGCATCAGTTGCCACTGGTGGTCGCGGCTCGCGGCCTGCGCGTCGCTGACCGCGTTGACCACCACCTCGACGGCGTCGACGGGCCTCGCCTCCACCTGCGTGTCGGCATCGAGCCGGGCCAGCAGTAGCAGGTCGTTGACCAGCTTGGTCATGCGTCGTGATTCGGAGTCGATGCGCTGCAGCGCGAAGGACTTCTCGCCTTCCGGGGCGCGCTCCGCCAGCTCGCTGTAGCCCCGGATGGCGGCCAGGGGGTTGCGCAGCTCGTGGGACGCGTCCGCGACGAACCGGCGCAGCTTCACCTCGGACGCTTCGCGTGCGGCCAGCGCGCCTTCGATCCGGTCCAGCATGTCGTTGAAGGCGGTGGCCAGGCGGGTGACCTCGTTGTTCTCCGGCAGCGCGCCCACCGAGACCCTCGGTACCTCGACGCGTCCCCGTTCCAGCTGCAGGTGGCTTACCTGGTCTGCCGTGTTCGTGAGCGCGGTCAGCGGCCGGGTGGCGCGGCCCAGCACCTCGCGCGTGACCAACGCCGTGACGGCGACGGCCGACAACGAGATGCCCGCCGCGAACAGCGTCAGCCACAGCAGGGAGCGGTCGATGTCGCCGGTGGGCAGCCCCACCGACACCTTGCCCAG
Organism: Tessaracoccus sp. ZS01; assembly: GCF_022342445.1. NCBI lineage: Bacteria > Bacillati > Actinomycetota > Actinomycetes > Propionibacteriales > Propionibacteriaceae > Tessaracoccus > Tessaracoccus sp. ZS01. Next base: position 22,088 of record NZ_PQFE01000015.1, read on the forward strand.
CCGCGTCTCCCGCGCCTCGACGCGGTACTTGCCCATCCCGGGCAGCATCACGGAGCGCTTCTCGCCGTCGGCCGGCAGTTCGACGAGGCGGATCATGGCGGCCGTGGTCACGGAGTCCACCTCGCCGTCCTCGATGACGCTGCCCACGGCGCTGCCGTCGGGCAGCTCCAGGGCGATCACGGTGCCCACCCTCATGCCGGGCGTCTCAATGCCGGGCACGCGGTCGCCGCTGCTCCAGCCCGGCCCGCGGCCCTGCCGCACCTGTGCGCCGTCCAGCTCCGTGTCGAGTTGGCGGTACAGGATGGTGGCGGCCGCGAAGACGGTGACCATGCTGACCACGAGCGCCAGCACCGCGACGGTGATGACGACGCGGGGCTGGATCTGGGCGGCGAGGGAGCCGCGTCGCTGAGGGCTCATCCGGCCGCCGGCCGCAGCACGTAGCCCGCGCCGCGCATGGTGTGGATCATGGGGTCGCGGTTGGCGTCGATCTTCTTGCGCAGGTAGGAGATGTACAGCTCCACGACGTTGGCCTGGCCGCCGAAGTCGTAGTTCCACACCCTGTCCAGGATCTGCGCCTTCGACAGCACCCGCTTGGGGTTGCGCATCAGGAAGCGCAGCAGTTCGAACTCGGTTGCGGTGAGGTTGATGTGTTCGCCGGCGCGGGTCACCTCGTGGGAGTCCTCGTCGAGGATCAGGTCGCCGACGATGATCTGCGTGTCGGGGCGGATCGACGTGGCACCGGAGCGGCGCAGCAGCCCGCGCAGCCGCGCGATGACCTCCTCGAGCGAGAAGGGCTTGGTGACGTAGTCGTCGCCGCCCGCGGTCAGCCCCGCGATGCGGTCCGTGACGCCGTCCTTCGCGGTGAGGAAGATCACCGGCACGTCCGGGTCCTCGGTGCGGATGCGGCGCATCACCTCCAGCCCGTCGAAATCCGGCAGCATCATGTCGAGCACCAGGGCGTCGGGCTGCGCCTCGCGGGCCACCTTGACGGCCTCCGTGCCGGAGGTCGCCGTGTAGACGTCCCACCCCTCGTACCTCATGGCCATCGACAGCAGCTCGATGAGGCTGGGTTCGTCGTCGACGGTGAGCACGCGGATGGGGGTGCCGTCCGGGCGGGTCAGGGTGTCAGCATGGGCCATGGCTCCACTCTCCCACCGCGGGGTGGGTGAATGCTATGAGGTTTCTGTGGGATACCTGTGAGAGCCCGTCGCCGGTTCGTCCGGCACCGGGTAGGAAGCTGGCCGGTCACGCGGGTCCGGTTCGATCAGGCGCTCGCCGGCGTCGTCGCGGGGGCGCAGGAACAGGTAGTCGAGGCCGGCGCGGCCGGAGCCGAAGGCCAGGAAGATCAGGCCGAAGGTGGCCAGGACGGCGTTGTACTCCCAGCCCCGGTCGTGCTGGTAGAAGCCGGCGTCGAGCCGCGTCGTGAGCATGACCGCCCCGTTCTGGACGATCATGCCCAGGCCGATGAGCGGCGTGGCCAGCCCGAAGATGAGGAGGGCACCCCCGATGAGTTCGAAGGCGATCGTCGCGATGACGAGGCCCTCCGCACTGGGCAGACCCACACCTTCCAGGATGTTGGTCTGGTCCTCGAGGCCCGTGATGTTCCAGCGGTACCAGCCGTGCGCCATCAGCGTCACGCCCAGCACGATCCTGGCCACGAGCAGCGCGAGGTCACGCACTACCTTCAGGAAGGCGTCCATCGCAGCTCCTAGTCCTCGGTGAGCTCCTCACCGTGGATCAGCTTGCCAGAAGAACCGGCGCCGAGACGCTCCAACGCGAGGCGCGCCACCATTTGCTGGTTGGTGACCACCCGCTGTGAGCGGCCGTTCGTCACGAACGTGATGAACCAGCTCAGCAGCGTGGTGATGCGCTGCTTGAACCCCGCGATGTAGAGGAGGTGCAGGAACAGCCACGCGAGCCACGCGATGAAACCGGTCAGCTGGATCTTGCCGATCTGCGTGACGGCGGCGAACTTGGAGATGGTGGCCATGGACCCCTTGTCGCGGTACCTGAACGCGCCGGGCTCACGGGAGTTCTCGACGCGGGCCCGGATCGTCTTCGCCGCGTGCTTCGCGCCCTGGATGGCGCCCTGGGCGACACCCGGCACTCCCGGCATCGACGCCATGTCGCCGATGACGAATACCTCAGGGTGCCCGGGGAGGTTCAGGTTCTCGTCGACGACGACGCGGCCCGAGCGGTCCAGTTGGGCGTCGGACTGCTCGGCGAGGGTCGCGCCCAGCTCGCTGCCCTGCACGCCGGCGGCCCACACCTTGCAGCCCGCCTCGATGCGCTCGGTGCTGCCGTCCTTGCGGCGGAAGGTCAGGCCGTCGTCGTCCAGGTCCGTGACGATGGCACCCAACTGCACCTCGACGCCCATGCCCTCCAGCGTCTCCTGCGCGTTGCGACCCAGCCTGGGGCCGAACGGCGGCAGCACCTGGTCGGCGCCGTCGAGGAGTACGACGCGGGCGTCGGACGGATTGAAGGAGCGGAACTCGTTGCGCAGCGTGGAATCCGCCAGCTCGCGGATCTGGCCCGCCATCTCGACGCCGGTGGGGCCGGCGCCCACCACCGCGAACGTCAGGAGCCGGCGCCGCTCGTCGGGATCGGTAGTGAACTCGGCCACCTCGAACGACTTCAGGATGCGGGCCCGCAGCTCCAGCGCGTCGTCGATCGTCTTCATGCCCGGCGCGAACGTGCGGAAGTGGTCGTTGCCGAAGTAGCTCTGGCCCGCGCCCGCAGCCACGATCAGGGTGTCGTAGGGCGTCTCCTGGTGCCGGTTGTGGTAGCGCCACTTCACCGTGCGCCCGGTCAGGTCGATGTCCTCCACCAGCCCCAGCAGCACCTTCACGTTCTTCTGCCGGCGCAGGATCTCGCGGGTGGGGGGTGCGATCTCGCCCTCGCTGAGCACGCCGGTGGCCACCTGGTAGAGCAGGGGCTGGAAGAGGTGCGTGTTGGTCTTGGCGAGGAGGGTGATGTCCACGTCCGTGCGCTTCAAGGCCTTGGCCGCGAACAGCCCGCCGAACCCGGACCCGATGATGACGACACGATGCATAGCTACAGACTAATCTGCAACAAAGCTGTGGCGAAAATATGTTCGAGATCGGGTCCACTAGTCTGGCGCGGTGCGCAACTGGCTGTGGGTGACAATCGGGTTCTCGGCGGTGCTCGTCATCGTCGGTGCCGCGTTCGTCGACGCCCCCGGGCTGCTCGAGGGCCCCGCCTCCTGGTGGCGCGTGATCGTCTCCTTCACCGGCCATTGCGCGCTGCTGCTCGCCTGGTGGCAGTTGGGTCCCCGCTGGCACCGCCCGCTGACGACGGCGGCCCTGTGGTCGCTGCCCATGCTGGTGTCGCTGCCGCTCCATTCCCGTGATGCCTACGCGTACGCGGCCACCGGTTGGCAGGTGGCCCGCGGCATCAACCCGTACGAGACGGCCATCGGCGATGCGGGGCAGCCGGGCCTGCTCGTGGGCACCCACTGGCACACCACCACGTCGGTCTACCCCTCGTTGCAACTCGACCTGTTCGGCCTCGTCTCCCGGCTGACCGCCGGCGACATCCTCGCCACCCCGATGGCCATGCGGATCCAGAGCGTGCTCGCGCTGGCGATCCTCGCGTGGGTGCTGCCGCGGCTGGCGCGGCGCTTCGGCGTCGACCCGGGCCTGGCGCTGTGGGCGGGGCTGCTCAACCCCGTGATCCTCGTGCAGTGGATCGGCGGCGCGCACAACGACGCCCTGATGGTCGCGCTCGGCGTGGCGGCGTTCCTGGCGGTCACCGACCTGGGCTGGCGCGGCTGGCGCGGGCTCGTCGTCGCCGGCCTGCTGCTGGGCGTCGCGATGGGCATCAAGCAGTCGGCCGCGCTGTACGGGCTCGGTGTGGTGGCCGTCGCCTGGAGCCTCCGTCGGCCCGCCCGGTCCTCGTGGTGGGGCCCGGCGTGGGTGGCCGTCGTGCCGGGAGCGGTGACCGTGCTGACGTTCCTGGCCACCTCGCTCCACTGGGGCCTCGGCTGGCGTAACCCGACGGCGGGCCAGCCCATCGGCGCCACCAGCAACGCCCCGCTGTCATGGGTGGCGTCCTTCGCGCGCTACCACGAGATCTTCCCGGAGGGGGTCTCCGACGGCGTCATCAATCTGCTCTCCACCCTGCTGATCGCGGTGGTCGTGGTGCTCCTGTGGGTGAAGTGGGGCCCGAAGGGGCGGGCGGCGGGGGACCGGCCCTGGCTCTTCGCCGTCGCCGTGCTGGTGGCCTTCATGGTGTGCGCGCCCGCGCTGCAGCCGTGGTACCTCACGTGGCTGCTGCCGCTGTATGTCTTCTGCCCGCGGTCGCCGCTGACGGACCGCGTCTGGCTGGTGGTGGTGGCCGCGTTCGCGCTGCTGCCCGCGCTGCAGGATGCGATGGCGCCCTATGTCGCCATGGTGGTGGTGGGGGTGCCGCTGTGGTGGTGGTGGCGCCGCGGAATCCCCGCCATCGAGCAGCGGCCCGCACACTAGACTCCACCCCATGCTCTACGTCTCCACCCGTGATGCCTCGGGCGCGCCCGGCAAGCGGTTCAGCGACATCCTGCTCGAGGGTCTCTCCGCCGACGGCGGGTTGTACCTGCCGGACAGCTATCCGCAGGTCTCCGTCGCCCAACTCGATGCCTGGCGCACGCTGCTGGCGGAGGAGGGCTACGCGGCGCTCGCGTTCGAGATCGTCGCGCTTTTCGTCGACGACATCCCGGCCGAAGACCTGCGCGGCATCGTGGAGCGGGCCTACGCGCCGTCGAAGTTCCTCGACCCCGCCGTCGTGCCGCTGACGCAGCTGAGCGACGGCCTGTGGTTGGCGCATCTGAGCAACGGCCCGTCCGCCGCCTTCAAGGACATGGCGATGCAGCTGCTGGGCGAGCTGTTCGCCTACGAGTTGGAGCGCCGCGGGGAGAGGATCACCATCCTGGGCGCCACCAGCGGCGACACCGGGTCCTCGGCCATGTACGCGCTCCGCGGCAAGCGGGGCGTGAAGGTGTTCATGCTGTCGCCGCAGGGCCGGATGACGCCGTTCCAGCAGGCGCAGATGTTCTCCATCGACGACCCGGACATCGTCAACATCGCGGTCGACGGGGTGTTCGACGACTGCCAGGACATCGTCAAGGCCATCAACGCGGACGCCGACTTCAAGGCCCGGCACAAGATCGGGGCCGTGAACTCCATCAACTGGGCACGTCTGCTGGCCCAGGTCGTCTACTACTTCGCCGCCTGGCTGCAGCTCCCCGGGAAGCTCGCGGGGCCGGTCAGCTTCGCCGTGCCGTCGGGCAACTTCGGCAACATCGCCGCCGGCCACATCGCCCGCGAGATGGGCCTGCCCAGCCACCGGCTCATCCTGGCCACCAACGAGAACAACGTGCTGGAGGAGTTCTTCCGCACCGGCGTCTACCGCGTGCGGGCCGGTGCCGAGACGCACGCCACGAGCTCGCCGTCGATGGACATCTCGAAGGCCTCGAACTTCGAGCGCTTCGTCTTCGACCTGCTGGGCCGCGACGCCGCCCGCGTGCGGGAGTTGTTCGTCGACGAACTGGGCTCCCGCGGCTCCTTCGACCTGAGCGACACCCCGGAGTTCCGCGGCCAGGTCGAGCGGTTCGGGTTCGTGGCGGGGACGTCCACGCACCAGAACCGGCTCGACCAGATCCGCCGCGTCTTCCGGGCCGACGGCGTGGTCATCGACCCGCACACGGCCGACGCCGTGCAGGTCGCCGGCAGCCTCCCCGTCGACGGCCCGGTCATCGTGCTGGAGACGGCGCTGCCGGTGAAGTTCGCCGAGACCATCGTCGAGGCGATCGGCGTGGTGCCGTCACGCCCGGCGCGCTTCGAGGGGATCGAGGACCTGCCCCGCCGCGTCGTCAGCGCCCCCAACGACGCCGTCGCCGTGCGCGCCATCATCGAGCGTTCCGCGTAGCCAGGCAAAGCCCACATAGCCGTACGTTTTCACCCCCGCGAACCGGTCGTCGGGTAGGAATGGTGCATGCAACCATTCGAGTTCCTCGGTGACTGGTCCGGTCAACTGATCGCCACCTCCATCCATGCCGGGCATGACCTGAGCCCAGAGATCGCCAGGTCCATGGTGCTCGACGAGGAGGTGCGCTTCCGCGAGGAGGACCCCTTCACGGACCTCATCGCCGGTCGCATCCCGGCCCGGGTCAACGTGCACCTGTCGCGGTTCGAGACGGACCTCAACCGGATCCGCACCAAGGCCGTCTACCGGACGCCGGACGACTGCTGGGGGCTCAAGGTCTGGGACACCGACGAGCTCCCCGAAGACGCCGTCGACATCGCGCTGGCAGGCTACGACGCGTTCTACGCCGCCCTGGCGGAGCGCCTGGATGTGGTCGCTGAGCGCGGCCCGTTCGTGATCTACGACGTGCATTCCTACAACCATCGCCGCGACGGCGCGGACGCCCCCGACGAGCCGGTCGAGGACAACCCGGAGGTCAACCTGGGCACCGGATCGCTCAACCACGAGACGTTCGGCGACGTGGCGGGCGCCTTCCGCGAATCGATGCTGGGCCAGGGGTTCGACATCCGCGAGAACGTGAAGTTCAAGGGGCAGAACCTCGCCTGGTTCGTCCACGAGCGCTACCCCGGCGTGGGCTGCGTGCTGGCCATCGAGTTCAAGAAGACGTTCATGGACGAGTGGACGGGGGAGCCGGACCAGCAGCACATCGAACGGCTCGCCGCAGCCCTCGAACAGACGCAGGGCCCGGTGCTGGCGGCGCTCGCCGAGATCCCCGAGCGGCACATCCCGCAGCACCGGGATCCCGAGCAGGCCATGGCTGGCGAGGGCGGATGAGTAACAACCCGCTCTCGATGGTGGACCAGGCCATCGACCTGCAGCTGTCGCAGCTGAGTACCAGCTTCCGGTTCATCCTGGACGTCACGCCCATCGACGCCAACGACGTGAAGGACGCCTTCATCGCGGGCGACGTGCGGGAGCCGGAGTTCGCCTACCGCGACTACATCATCGAGCCGGAGGTGCTCCACACGGTGCTGCACAGCATCGACGTCACCCGCGTGCAGGACGCGACGGTGGGCGCGCTGTTGCGCAACAAGCACCGCGAGCTGGACCTCCAGCTGTCGATGTTGCGCTGCCGCGGCTCGCAGGACTTCCGCAACCTCTCCATCGAGCTGTTCGGCGGGGTCCACCAGGACCTGCTCACGGCGGCCGAGGCGATCCTCAGCCGGATCGACGCCTCGACATGGTCCGGTGAACGGCTGACGGCCGAGGAGTTCCTGGCCTTGGCCAACGAGGAACTCGACTACTACCGGGGGCTCGAACCCGACGTCGACATCCACGCGGAGATCCGGCCGGATTCCACGGGAGTGATGGTGTCGGGCAACCTGCTGCTGATCGGGCCGGAGGCGTCGGTGTCGGCGGACCGCGCCAACGCGCTGATCCAGCACGAGGTCGGCACGCACCTCGTCACCCAGGTCAACGGGTCCCACCAGCCGCTCCAGGTGCTCGGCACCGGCCTGGCCGGCTACGACGAGACCCAGGAGGGCCTGGCCGTGCTGGCGGAGGTGGCGTGCGGGGAACTGACCGCGTCCAGGCTCCGCCAACTCGCCGGCCGCGTGCTCACCGTGTCGCGGATGCTCGGCGGGGCGTCGTTCCGCGAATGCTGGGAGGGTCTCGTCGACGACGGCTTCCATCCCGGAGGCGCTTTCTCCACGGTGATGCGCATCTTCCGCTCCGGTGGGCTGACGAAGGACGCCTGCTACCTGCGCGGCCTCATCGACATCCTGGGCCACCTCCGCTCCGGCGGCGACCTCGGCGCCTTCTTCCTCGGCAAGTTCGCCCTGGAGGACCTCCCCCTCATCGAAGAACTCAACGCTCGCGGGGTGCTCAGCGACCCCGTCGTGCTGCCCCGCTGGTTCGACGAGGCGAGCAGCCGCGAGCGGCTCCTCGTCGCAGCCCAGACCACAGACCCCACCGAACTCATCCAAGGAGTTGCAGCATGAAGATCGGATTCGTCGTCAACGACGTCATGACCGAGAAGGCCGAATACACCACCACCAGGTTGGCCATGCACGCCACCAACATGGGTCATGAGGCGTGGCTGATGGGGATGGGCAACTTCGCCTACGAGCCCGACGGCTCCCTCAGCGCCCGCGCCCGAGCCGGGGCCGGCAAGAACTACCGCTCACTCGAGCGCTACATCGAGGACGTGCAGAAGCCCACGTCGGAGGAGCGGCTGCCGCTCAGTGAGTTCGACATCGTGATGCTGCGCTCGGATCCCGCCGACGACGCGCAGGGCTCGGCGTGGGCCAACAACGCCGGGGTCGCCTTCGGCCAGCTCATCGCCGCCGCTGGCGTCCTGGTGGTCAACGACCCCACCAGCCTGGCCAACGCGTTGTCGAAGGCCTACTTCCAGCACTTCCCGGAGGCGGTCCGCCCCACCACGCTCATCTCGCGTGACGAGGCCCAGATCGTCGACTTCGTGAAGGATCTCGGAGGCCGGGCGGTGCTCAAGCCGCTGCAGGGTTCCGGCGGCAGCGGTGTGTTCCTGGTGAACACGGACGAATCCCCCAACATGAACCAGATCATCGAGGCGATCTCCCGCGACGGCTACGTCGTGGCCCAGGAGTACCTGGAGGAGGCGAAGAACGGCGATGTGCGGATGTTCGTGATGAACGGCAAACCGCTGATGATGAACGGCAAGTACGCGGCGTTCCGCCGCCGGTCGAGCGGCTCCGACCTACGCTCCAACATGTCGGCCGGCGGCAAGGCGGTGGCGGTGAAGGTGACCGATGAAATGCTCGAGATGGTGCATGTGGTGCGGCCCAAGCTCGTCGCGGACGGGATGTTCCTCGTCGGGCTCGACATCGTGGGCGACAAGCTCATGGAGGTCAACGTCTTCAGCCCTGGCGGCCTGGGCTCCTGCGCCGCGCTGTACGACGAGAACTTCGCCATCGCGGTGATCTCGGACCTGGAACGCAAGCTCGAGATCCGTCGGCACTACGGCACCGAGATCTCCAACATCAGCCTGGCGGCTCTCTGACAGGGGGAAGGCCTAGGGTCGTGGTCATGGACGTTCAACGATTGCGCGCAGGGGATGCGGATCGCGATCACACCCTCACCATCATCCAGCGGGCCTACGAGGCCGGCCGGCTCGACCTCGACGAGATGCGGGAGCGTCAGGAGAAGGCGCTCAAGGCCGTCTTCACCGACGAGCTGCCCGCGCTCGTCGCGGACCTCCCGGAGGGCAGTGACCTGATGCTGCAACAGGACCAGATGGGGCCCCTCCCGCCGCACCATGAGGCGCTGCCCGCCACCGCTCAGGGCGACGGCGGGTTCACCGTCGCCATCATGAGTGGCCGCGACATCCTCGTCGAGCCGGGTACCCGCGACGTCGGCTGCCTCGCCTTCTGGGGAGGCAACAACTACGATCTCACCAAGGCCATGGGTCCCGGCCGCATCGTGACGCTGACGTTGAACGCCATCATGGGCGGGTGCGTCGTCTACGTGCCGCCGGGCGTGCGCGTCATCGACCAGTCGGTGGCCATCATGGCCGGCAACGACATCCACGCCGACGCCCAGGGCGACGGCTCCAACGGCACCGTGGTGCTCAAGGGGCTGCTCTTCTGGGGCGGCAACGACGTCAAGCTGCGGAAATAGGAGTTACATGTCGCACCAGTACAGCCGGGTCGATCCGGAGTCCCGAGAGGTGCTCGAACAGCACATGAGGCTCGTCCCGGGTGGGGTCAACGCCATCGCAGACCCGGTCGCCAGGCGCGAGGCCTCCGACGCACTGTCCGCAGCCGGCATCGAGGCGGCCGGCGGTCCCGATCAGAGGGTGGGCCGTGAGGACCTCGTCGTCCCCGGGCTGGACGGCGACCCCGACGTGCCTGTGCGCGTCTACCGCCCCGCCGACGCAGCGGGCCCGTTGCCTGGCATCTTCTTCATCCACGGCGGAGGCATGATGATGGGCTCCGTGGCGGGGGAGGACTCCACGGCCGCCGTCTACAGCCTCGCCGCCGGCGCCGTCCTGGTCTCCGGCGGCTACCGGTTGGCCCCCGAGTACCCGCATCCCGCCCAGTCGCGTGACACCTACGCCGGCTTCTCCTGGATGATGGACAACGCGGAGGCGTTGGGCATCGACCCGTCCCGCGTCGCGATCGTCGGGGGCTCCGCAGGTGGCAACCTGGCCCTCGTGACGGCGATGCGGGCCCGCGACGACGGCCGCCCCTCCCCGCAGTTGGTGTTGGCCGCCTACCCGATGCTCGACCCCACCAACACCACCGCCTCCAGCCACGCGGTCACCGAACTGGGAATGTGGGACAGGGGCACCAACATCGAGGCCTGGCAATGGTTCCTGGGCGGCGCGGAACCGGACAGGTACGCCTCGCCCCTCCTCGAGACCGACTGGGCCGGTTTCGGGCCGGTCTTCATGGACGTCGGCACGGAGGATGCGTTCCGCGACGAGGACCTCGCGCTGGTCGCCGCGATGGTGAAGCAGGGGGTGTTCGTCGAGTTCCACCTCTACCCGGGGGCGTATCACGCCTCGGAGGCGTTGGCTCCAGAGGCCGAACTTTCGCGACGGATCACGGCCACCCGCCTCTCGGCAGTGCGGCGGGCCCTCGCCTGACGTCGCACGGGAGCGACGGCCCCCGGCGCCCCTGGAAAGGGTCAGGGTTCTCCAGGGTTGAGCCTGATAAGCTCAACTTTGACTTGAGCGCGGGCGGGGTCTGTGGTTAGCTTGAGTCAACCCCGCTCAAGGGAACTGATTCGACTTCAACAGCTTCACAGCAGCTAACACCCAGGAGGAAATCCCATGGCTCGTGCAGTAGGCATCGACCTCGGCACCACCAACTCGTGCGTCGCCGTCCTCGAGGGCGGCGAACCCACCGTCATCCCCAACTCTGAAGGCTCGCGCACCACCCCGTCCGTGGTGGCCTTCTCGACCTCCGGCGAGGTCCTCGTCGGCGAGGTCGCCAAGCGTCAGGCGGTCACCAACGTGGACCGCACCGTCCGCTCCGTCAAGCGCCACATGGGCACCGACTGGAAGGTCGAGATCGACGGCAAGGACTACCGTCCCCAGCAGATCTCCGCATTCGTGCTGCAGAAGCTGAAGCGTGACGCCGAGGCGTACCTGGGTGAGTCGGTCACCAACGCCGTGATCACCGTCCCGGCCTACTTCTCCGACGCCGAGCGCCAGGCCACCAAGGAGGCCGGCGAGATCGCGGGCCTGAAGGTGGACCGCATCATCAACGAGCCCACCGCCGCCGCGCTGGCCTACGGCCTCGACAAGGGCGACACCGAGCAGACCGTGCTCGTCTTCGACCTCGGTGGTGGCACGTTCGACGTGTCGCTGCTCGAGATCGCCGACGGCGTCTTCGAGGTCAAGGCCACCAAGGGCGACAACCGCCTGGGTGGCGACGACTGGGATTCCATCGTCGTGGACTGGCTCGTCACGCAGTTCAAGAACAAGAACGGCGTGGACCTGTCCAAGGACAAGATGGCCCGCCAGCGTCTGCAGGAGGCCGCCGAGCGCGCCAAGATCGAGCTGAGCTCCGCGTCGGAGACCGCCATCAACCTGCCCTACATCACCGCCTCGGCGGAGGGCCCGCTGCACCTCGACGAGAAGCTGACCCGCTCGGAGTTCCAGCGCATGACCCAGCCGCTGCTGGACCGCTGCCGCGCCCCGTTCAACGCCGTCATCTCCGACGCCAAGACCTCCGTCGACAAGATCGACACGGTCCTCCTCGTCGGTGGCTCCACCCGCATGCCGGCCGTCGCGGACCTGGTCAAGGAACTGACCGGTGGCAAGGAGCCCAACAAGGGCGTCAACCCGGACGAGGTCGTCGCACTGGGCGCCTCGCTGCAGGCCGGCGTGCTGAAGGGCGAGGTCAAGGACGTGCTGCTCCTCGACGTGACCCCGCTGTCGCTGGGCATCGAGACCAAGGGTGGCGTGATGACCAAGATCATCGAGCGCAACACCACCATCCCCACCAAGCGCTCCGAGGTGTTCACCACCGCTGAGGACAGCCAGCCGTCGGTGATGATCCAGGTCTACCAGGGCGAGCGTGAGTTCGCCCGCGACAACAAGTCGCTCGGCAACTTCGAACTGACCGGCATCCTGCCCGCACCGCGGTCCGTGCCCCAGATCGAGGTCACCTTCGACATCGACGCCAACGGCATCGTGCACGTCAACGCCAAGGACCTTGCCACGAGCAAGGAACAGTCCATGACGGTGACCGGCGGCTCCGCCCTGGCCAAGGACGACATCGAGCGCATGGTCAAGGACGCCGAGTCGCACGCCGAAGAGGACCGCAAGCGCCGCGAAGCCGTCGACATGCGCAACGAGGGCGACGCCCTGGTGTTCCGCACCGAGAAGCTCCTCACCGAGCACGACGAGACCATCGGCGAGGACGTGAAGGCGCCGGTCGTCGAGGCCACCAACGCGCTGAAGGAGGCCCTGAAGGGCGAGGACGACGACGTGGTCAAGGCCGCGATCGACGACCTCAACACGAAGGCCGCCGCGATGGGTCAGGCGATCTACGCCGCTGCCCAGGCCAAGGCGCAGGAGTCCGCTCCGGCCGACGGCGGGGCCGCTGACGCCACGCCCGAGGGCGAAGAGGACGTCGTCGAGGCGGAGATCGTCGACGAGGAGAACGACAAGTGACCGATTCGCAGTTCACTCCGGACAGCGACGCAGTGGGCGAGACCGTCGAGGAGACGGCCTCGCCCACGGGCGCACCTGAGACCCCCGTCGAGTTCGAAGCCGTTGAGGCGCCTGACCGTGTGGCCGAGCTCGAGGAACTCGTGGCGGAGCGCACGACGGATCTCCAGCGCCTCGGCGCCGAGTACGTCAACTACAAGAAGCGCGTGGACCGCGACCGCGACCTGGCCCGCCAGGCCGGCATCGAGTCCGTGCTGACGGACTTCATGCCCGTGCTGGACTCGATCGCGCTCGCCAGGCAGCACGGCGACATCGACGGCGGTTTCCGCATGGTCGCCGACGAGCTGGAGAAGGTCATGGCCAAGCACGGCCTGGTGACGTTCGGTGAGGTGGGCGAGGAGTTCGACCCCAACCGCCACGACGCCCTCATGGCGGTCCAGCTGGACGAGCCGGTCACGGTCACCACCGTGTCGCAGGTCATGCAGCAGGGCTACGAGCTCAAGGGGCGGGTCGTGCGCCCGGCACGCGTCGCCGTCGCCAACCCGTAATGCGGTGCCTGGCCTGCCCTCGCGACGAGGTCGCGCGGGCAGGCCGACCGGCCCGTGGAGGAACAAGCATGCACCCTCATTCAGAAAGGAGATGATCGGGAAGTGAGTACCAAGGACTGGCTCGAGAAGGACTACTACAAGGTTCTCGGCGTCTCCAAGAACGCGTCGCCGGACGAGATCAAGAAGGCCTTCCGTCAGATCGCCCGCGACAACCACCCTGACCAGAACCCGGGCGACAGCGCCGCCCTGGCCCGGTTCAAGGAGGCCTCTGAGGCCAACGCGGTGCTGTCGGACACGGAGAAGCGCAAGGAATACGACGAGGCCCGCAGCCTGTTCGGCGGCGGCTTCCGGTTCAACCGGCCCGGGCAGCCCGGCGGCGGTGCGTCGCCGTCGTTCGAGGACCTGTTCCGCAACGCGGGCCAGGGTACCGGGCAGCAAGGCTTCGGTGACCTGTTCGGCGGCCTGTTCAGCGGGGGCGCCGGGGCAACCCGTCGCGCCACGCAGCGCGGCCCCCGCCGCGGCGCCGACATCGAGGGCGATGTGACCATCACCTTCGAGCAGGCCGTCGAGGGCGCCACCGTGACCATGCGGACCGTTTCGGACCAGCCGTGTCCGTCGTGCCGGGGCACCGGCGCGAAGGCCGGCACCCTGCCGCGGGTGTGCCCGTCCTGTGAGGGCTCGGGGATGCAGTCGTCTCAGGCCGGCGGCGTGTTCCACATGAGCGAACCGTGCACCGACTGCCTCGGTCGCGGCCTCATCGTCGACACCCCCTGCCCTGACTGCGCCGGCTCCGGCCGGGGGAAGTCCACCAAGACGATGAACGTGCGGATCCCCGCAGGCGTCGAGGACGGGCAGCGCATCCGGCTCAAGGGCAAGGGTGCGGCCGGCGAGAACGGCGGCGCGCCGGGAGACCTGTACGTGGGCGTGCACGTCACCCCGCACAAGCTGTTCGGGCGCACCGGCCCCAACCTCACCCTGGACGTTCCCGTGACGTTCACCGAGGCGTCGCTGGGTGCCGACATCCAGATCCCCACCATGCAGGGGCAGCGCGTGAAGCTGCGGATCCCGCCGTCGACGCCGAACGGGCGCACGATGCGGGTGCGCGGCCGCGGCGCGCGGAAGCCTGACGGTACGCAGGGTGACCTGCTGGTGACCATCAAGGTCGAGGTGCCGGACGACCTGAGCCCGGAGGCCAAGGCCGCACTGCTGGAATACGCAGAGAAGGCCCACGAGGTCAACCCTCGCGAGTCACTGTTCGGAGGGTGACCGATGAGCCAGCATCTGCAGCCCTTTGACCCCGACGCGGCGGTCTTCCCCGTTTCGGTGGCCGCGTCGCTGGCCGACATGCACGCGCAGACCCTGCGCGGTTACGACCGGCTCGGCCTCGTCGTCCCCCAGCGGGCGCGGGGCCGGGGCCGGCGTTACTCATTGCGTGACATCGCCAAGCTGCGGCACGTGCAGTACCTGTCGCAGACCGAGGGCATCAACCTTGAGGGCATCCGTCGCATCCTCGCGCTGGAGGAGCAGGTTGACGGCATGCGTGACCAGGTGGAGCGCCTGAGCGAACTGGTCCGGCGCATCCAGAGCGACGAACTCGCCGCGCGGGTGTTCACCGCGGAGTCGTCGGGGCGCGTGCACCAGGGCCGGTACCGGCCGCAGCGTCGGCTGGCGCTGCCGCCGTCCGCCACCTGACGACGCGGCGGTGGCAGAACCGCCGGATTGGCTCGGGCCGCCGTCGTTGTGGCGGTTGTGGCCAGCCCGCCCGTAGAGCCGAACTCCCGCCCACCTCCGCGTCGGGTGCCCTGCCGAGCGCAGCCATCCAGCGCCTGGGCCTCCAGCGGGTGACCGACGCCGGCCCGAGGTCTCTGCGCGTCACCCGCTGACCGGCGTCCGGCTCAGAAGCCCAGCCGGCGCGCGACCTCACGAATGTGGTCCGCGCTGTCGCGCAGGCGCTGGAGTTCCCCGTCGGTGAGAGGTAGCTCAAGCGCCCGGCCCACACCCTTGCCGTCGACGATGTGCGGCACCGACATGCACACGTCCGAGATCCCCTGCCAGTTCTCGAGGTACGACGACACCGGCAGCACCCGGTGCTCGTCACGCAGCACGGCCTGGATGATGCGCGTGCCCGCCAACCCGATGGCGTAGTTGGTGGCGCCCTTCCCCTCGATCACCTCGTAGGCCGCGCCGACGACCTGCTCGGCGATGCGTTCGCGCACCTCGCGGCTCAACTGGCCGGTCTGCTCCTCCCACTGCTTCAGCGGCACGCCGCCGATGGTGGCGGTGCTCCACAGCGGGGTCTCGGTGTCCCCGTGTTCGCCGGCGATGTAGGCGTGCACATTGGTCACAGAGACGGCGCACTCGGCGGCGATGAGCCACCGCAGCCGCGACGAGTCGAGCACCGTGCCGGAGCCCATCAGCTGGTTGCGGGGGAGACCCGAGATCTTGAGCGCCGCCTGGGTGGTGACGTCGACGGGGTTGGTCACCATGATGAACACCGCGTCGGGCGACTGCTCCACCAGCGGCGGGATGAGCGACTTCATCATCCCGACGGTCTTCGCAGCGAGGTCCATCCGGGTCTCGCCGGGCTGCTGCTTCGCACCCGCCGCGACGACCACCACGTCGGACTTGGCCGTCACCGCGACATCGTCGGAGCCCTCGACGGTGACGTGGGGAGGCAGGAACTGGCTCCCGTGGGCGAGGTCCAGGGCCTCGGCCTTGACCTTGGTGGCACTCAGGTCGTGCAGCGCCACGTGCGTCGCCGCCCCCTTGATCAACGCCGCGTACGCCAGGGAGGTACCGACGGCGCCCGCGCCGACGACTGACAGTTTCGTGCCTCGCATCTTCATACCCACATCTTGCCCACAACTCCAAGACACCGCGTGCGGGACGGGCCCGAATCTGGATCTGGGTCGGTCAGGGACCCCACATCCAGATGTGGCGCCGTCGGCGCTCCGGAACGGCCCGCGGCCCATCCTCAGGGGTGAGTAGGGGGCTTTTGGGGGAGCTAACCCCTCGTGGCGGCGCCCTTTACGTTGCACACTAGATAAGGAACGCACGAGATCCAGGAGGGTCCCATGACCGAGCATTTCAACGACCGACCGGACGACCAGACCCAGGGCGAGCGCTTCGCCGACGAACCCACCTACACCTACGACGCCACTGAGGCCGCGTCCAGCCAGGAGTCGGGGGCCGAATACGGCACCACCGGCACCACCGGCACCACCGGCACGACCGACGCCCCCGACGCGTCCACCAGCGACGCGTGGGGCCAGCAGCACACCGCCGTCGACGGCCCCGAGCAGCAGCACCGGAGCCCGGAGCAGTTGGGCGACAACCTGCGCAAGGCGGCCGAGGAGACGGCCTACGCCGCCGTCGGTTTCGTGGGCCTGGTGGCCGACAAGGCCAAGGAGTTCTACGAGGAGCAGAAGAAGCAGTACGTCGAATCCCACCCCGAAGCCGATTCGGAGGCGGGTGCGAAGAACGTCCTGGCCCAGCTGCGCGAGCAGCTCGACAAGTTCATGGACGAGATCAACCGTGGCTTCCGCGACCTCGCCGAGCGCGGCCGCGCCTCCGGCAAGGAGCCGGGCACGCACGACGCGGCAGATCAGTCGGACGAGAACAACAAGGATTACACCATCTGATCCGGTGACAGCACCCGATCAGGCGACACCGAAGCGGCCGGCACCCCTGGGGTGCCGGCCGCTTGGCTGTGCCGTCAACTCATCCGTTGAAGGTTGCTGATGACAATTGGGTGTAGTCGGCGGACTCCAGGATGGCCGTCGTCACGCCGCCGTCCCGCTGCACTGCCAGGCGGGTGGCGAGGCTGGGATCAGGCAGGGAGCCGAGGAGTCCGTCGACGGCGGAGGCCAGATCCCCTGCAGGCGGGAGCGGTGCCGGCTCCGGCACTGGGCCGTCAGAGGGCAGCGGATGGGACGCGACGCTGGTGCTCGCCGCGTCCAGGCCGCGACTCCACTGGTAGATCCTGGCTGTGTCGACACCGCGCACGGAGACGACGGCCGAGCCTTCCTCCGCGTCGATCTCGACGGACAGGACTTCGTCGGTGAGGCCCGCGCGCTCGATCTCGGACCAGACCTGGGTGAGAGCGGCTCCGGAGATGGGTTCGGTGATCGGCTCCAACTGCTCGCCGTCGAGGAAGACGCTGCCCTGCCCGTCGCACTGGGCTTCGGCCACCGCGATGCCCGGTGACAGGGCCCGCACCGCGACGCGGGAAGCACCGTCGCACGCGTCGATCTGCGCCTCGGCCAGCTCGATGCTGTCGTCCAGGGGGAAGTCGTCCCTCGGCACCGTGATGGGCGCGGCGGGATCCGCGAGGCTGGATCCCTCAGTGGGGTAGAGCTTCTGCGTCTCGGGCGGCTGCCCGCCGACGACCTCGAGGCGCCACTCATCGGTCACCGTGAACCCGGCGGGCCTCGCGGTGGCGCCGATGTACTCCCGCAGCCGTTCTGTGGACTCCGCACGCTCGTCGGCGGCGGGGGTGCAGCCCGCGAGGGCCAACACGCCGACTGCGGCCCAGGCCGCTGCCCGCCTAGCCGAAGTACTCATTGAAGAGGGAATCTGCCTGGGAGGTGGAGGAGGCTTCGTTGTCCAGGTAGTTGCGCGCGGTCTGTCGCAGCGAATCGCGCATGGATTCAGCGGCGGCGCGGCCTCCGTCGATGGCAGTGGTGATGCTGTCTGCCAGCCCGTTGAGCGACGACGACTCGGCGGCCGAGAAGTGGGGCATGTCGATCATGATGACCGGCAGCCGCGACGCGCCGGAAGCGGTGCTGTGCAGCGTCGACATCTGGGTGGCCAGGTCGTCCCAGTAGGCGACCTGCGACTGGAACCACTCGGCGTTGGTGCGCACCTCGTCGTTGCCGGTGGAGCCCGGCTGGTCCAGGTCGCGCGACACGTTGCGGGGCGACGGCCAGGTGCCGCCCGGCCCGATGCCCGTCAGGTCGTTCTCCAGGAGCCCCACCTGGACGACGGAGGAGATGGCCGCCGACAACTGCCTGCCCTGCTCCTGCACGCGGTCGTAGAAGAGCTGTCGCTGGTCCATGACGAGCTGTGCGAAATCCTCCACCGCGCCGATGAAGCTACCGATCGTCGGCTCCATGATCGCGATCTTGATGGCGTCGAGGTAGAGCTGCTCCTGCTGCTGGGCAAGGTTCGTCAGGTTGGCGATCGAGTCCGTGACGTTGCCGAGATACGTCGTGGTGTTGGACACCAGCCCGCCGGCGACACCGCGCGTGGTCTCCGCGGCGGTGCGCTGGCTGCCGATGGACGCGTCGTAGCCCGCGGCGTTCCCGCTCACCCACGGCTCGCCGTTGGAGGGGATCTCGTTGGTGTTGGCCGGGTAGTAGACGCCCTCGAACGAGGCGTCGATGCTGAACCAGTCGAGGAGGAAGCCGCCCACGTCCGTGGGGATGCTGACCAGCTTGTCCTTGCGGCTCGTCTGCGCTGTGCAGGTGGTGTCGTAGCCGGACTCGGCCTCGGCCAGCGCTTCCATCGCCTCGCCCTGGCGCTCGTGGTCACTGGTACGGATGGTGTGCCAGAACAGGTTCCAGCCCGACGGGCGGGTTTCGCTGTAGTAGCCACCGGAGGGGCAGAACGGCCAGCTCTCGCAGCGGTACTCCTTGAACTCGCCGACGAGCGCCCTGGACGCCTCCATCTCGGCGAGGACGAGTTCGGCCTGCAGTTCGTAGGCGTCCTGCAGGTCCTCGGTCATCTGGGTGATCAGATCCAGCGTTGCCTGGGGGCTCATGGGATGTCTCCGTCCTATTTCTCGACGAGGTAGCGGCGCGCTGCCGCGTAGTGGGAATGGGCGTCGGCGATGTCGGCGTCCTCGGCAGCGGGCTGCACCAGCGGCTTCGGCAGGACCTCCAGGATCTCGTCGGCGAGCGCCTGCAGGCTGGCCTTCGCTGCCCACTCGGGGTTGATCTGGAGACCGTGGAAGCGGCCGGCGGTCAGGAAGACCTCCACCCTGTCGTGCGGGGTGCCCAGTACCTCTTCGCGACGACGGTCCACCTCACCGGCGCGGAGCCGGGCGAGGTAGCGACGCATGGCCGCCCGGCCCGCGCGCATCTCAGCGAGATAGGAGGGGATGGACGAGAGGGGGAGGTGCACCTCCGGCAGGGTCGACGGTGCGGCTGCCTCGAGGGGCGGCAGCGCCCGGCGGATGAGAGCCGAGATCGTCTCGGCCAACTCTCGGGGATTGAACCGGTCTCTCCATGAGGCGCTGATGCGGAGGGAGACCACCTCCAGCCCCTCCACGGTGATCTCGATGGCCCCGGACTCATCCGTGATGACGGTTTCCTGCACGCTACCTCCCCAATCTGCCTGTGCAGCCTACGGTCGCACGGGGTCATCGGAGCAGGCCCGCGCCCAGGTGGACACCGACGACGAAGCGGCCGGCACCCCGTGGGGGGTACCGGCCGCTTCCGAGTGCGGGATCAGATCATCGGGGTGGTGTGCCAGATGCGCTGCAGGTAGTCGCGCATCGAGCGGTCCGAGCTGAAGAAGCCGGTGCGCGCCACGTTCAGGATGGCGGAGCGGGTCCAGGCCTCCTGGTGCGCGTAACGCTCCTCGACGCGGGCCTGCGCGTCCACGTAGCTCTGGAAGTCTGCCAGCGCCATGAAGCGGTCCTGGTTGATGAGGTTCAGCACCACGGAGTCGAAGATGTGCCCGTTGCCGCCGGAGAAGTGACCCGAGAGGATCAGGTTCAGGGCGTCGCGCAGGTTGGTGTTGGCCTCGTAGTACTCCGTGGGGTTGTAGCCCTTGGCACCCAGGTCCGCCACCTCCGGTTCGGACATGCCGAACAGGAAGAAGTGCTCGTCGCCGACCAGTTGGCGGATCTCGACGTTGGCGCCGTCGTCCGTGCCGATGGTGAGGGCGCCGTTGAGCGCGAACTTCATGTTGCCGGTGCCCGAGGCCTCCATGCCGGCGAGCGAGATCTGCTCCGAGAGGTCTGCCGCCGGGATGAGCTTCTCCGCGAGGGTGACGTTGTAGTTCGCCGGGAAGGCGACCTTCAGACGACCCTCCAGGCGCGCGTCGTTGTTGACGACCTCTGCCACCTTGTTGATCAGGTGGATGGTGTCCTTGGCCATGCGGTAGCCGGGGGCTGCCTTGGCGCCGAACAGGACGGTGCGCGGGGTCAGTTCCGCGGCGGTGATCTTGCCGCTGATGACCTGCTCGTACAGCGACACGATGTGCAGGACCTTGAGCGACTGGCGCTTGTACTCGTGCAGGCGCTTCACCATGACGTCGAGCATGTGACCGTCGGGCAGGTCGATGCCGTCGCGCACCTTCAGTAGGCGCGTGAGGCGGCCCTTGTTCCACTCCTTGATCTCACGGAAGCGGGCCTTGAAGTCCTCGTCCTCGGCGTAGGGCTCCAGCTCGCGGAGCCGTTCGAGGTCAGTGACCCAGCCGCTGCCCAGGGTGTCGTTGAGCAGCTCGGCGAACTTGTAGTTGGCCATCCGCACGAAGCGACGGGGCGTCACGCCGTTGGTGACGTTGGTGAACTTGTCCGGCCACAGGTCTGCGAAGTCCTTGAGCACCTTGTCGCGCAGCAGCTGCGAGTGGAGCGCGGCCACGCCGTTGATCTTGGTGGCGGCGACGGCGGCCAGGTGCGCCATGCGGACCCCGCGCTCCTCCCCCTCGACGATCAGCGACATGCGGCGGGCGCGGATCTCGTCGCCCGGGAAGGCGGCGCGCACCTCGCCCATGAGGTTCTCGTTGATCTGGTAGATGATCTCCAGGTGGCGGGGCAGCAGGCGGCCGAGCAGCTCGGTGGACCACACCTCGAGCGCCTCAGGCAGCAGGGTGTGACACGTGTACGCGAAGCACTTGCCGGCGATCTCCCATGCCTCGTCCCATTCGAAGCCCTCTTCGTCGATGAGGATGCGCAGGAGTTCGGGCACCGCGATGACGGGGTGCGTGTCGTTGAGCTGGAAGATGATCCGCTCAGGCAGGTTGTGCAGGTCGAAGTCTTCTTCGAGGCCGTCCAGGAAGTCGCGCAGCGAGGCGGCGACGAAGAAGTACTGCTGCTGGAGGCGCAGTTCCTTGCCCTGGGGCGTCGAATCCTCGGGGTAGAGGACCTTCGAGATGTTCTCCGCGAAGGTCTGGGCGCGGACGGCCTGGGCGTAGTCGCCGGAGTTGAAGATCTGCAGGTCGAACGCCTTGGTGGCCGACGCGCTCCACAGGCGCAGCGTGTTGACGCGGCCGTTGAGGTAGCCGGGCACCATGTAGTTGTACGGCACGGCGAGCACGTTCCAGGCCGGCACCCAGCGGCACCGCTCCTCGCCGCCGCCGTCCGTGTAGCGCTCGGTGTGGCCACCGAAGTTGACCACGACGGAGGCCTCGGGGTGCGGGAACTCCCACGGCGCGCCCAGCGCGAGCCAGGTGTCGGGCTGCTCCACCTGGCGGCCGTCGACGAAGGTCTGGCGGAAGATGCCGTACTCGTAGCGGATGCCGTAACCGACGCAGGGCACGTTCATGGTGGCGAGGGAGTCGATGAAGCAGGCGGCGAGGCGGCCGAGGCCACCGTTGCCCAGCCCAGGCTCGATCTCCTGCGCGCGCAGCGTGGGCAGGTCCAGGCCGCACTGGGCCAGGCCCTCCAGGGCGATGTCGTGCAGGTCCGAGGCGAGCAGCGCGTTGTTGAGCTGGCTGCCCAGCAGGTACTCGGCGGACAGGTAACCGATGGTCTTGACCTTGGCGTCGTGCGTCTTGCGGTTGGTCTCGAGCCAACGCGCCATGAGGTAGTTCTTCACGGTGCTGGCGAGAGCGAGGTACTGGTCATTGACCGTCGAACGCGAGAGCGTGACGCCCTGGTTCGTGTTGAGTTCGTGGAGGAACTCGCGCACGAAACCGTCGACCGAATAGGTCGGCGCGCCAACCGGAGCGGTGGCGAGAGGGTGCGTCGGCGTCGATGTGGGCCCGACGCGGCGAACGTCGGTGTTGGGGGATTCATCGGCCCGCATGGGGCCCCCGTTGTGCTGCGCAAACTCAGGCATGGCACCACAGTAGTTTGAACGTGCACATTTCTCACATCGGGCGTGTCCCGCGCGCTCAGATACCCGGTACCGGGCGTCCCAATCACCTCCCTCAGGGTGTTTTTCCCGCCCCTTTTCTGAGAGAGGCTGGAACGTACCCCCGGTTACACGGATCGGTCAGATTCTGGCCGGGAACGAAGGGAGCACACCATGCACCACGACGAGAACATCGACCAACTGCTCGAGGCCACGGCCTACGACCGAAGCGGCGAGAAGATCGGCGGCGTCAGCGGCGTCTACCTCGACGACCAGACCAGCCAGCCCATGTGGGTCACGGTCAACACCGGCCTCTTCGGCCTGCGCACCAGTTTCGCGCCGCTCGCGGGATCCTCGCTCGAGGGCGACCGCCTGACGCTGGCGCACGACAAGGACACCGTCAAGGACGCTCCGAACGTGGACGAGGACGGGCACATCACCCGGTCCCAGGAGGACGACCTGTACCGCTACTACCAGGTGGACAGCAGCGTCATCGAGGAAGAGGGCCTCCGCACGCGCCGCTGGGACCGCGACCATGATCTGTCCGGCGAGGAGCGCTCGGATGGACCCCTGCTGGACCGCGACCGCGACGGACGCGGCCCCGTCGGCGAAGTGCTGGACGGCCCGGACCACACCCGTGGCGACAACGCCGACCTCCACACCGGCAGCCTCGGCTCGCCCGGCGTCGGCAACGAGCGTGTCGTCGAGAGCGGCAGCCTCGGCTCGCCCGGTATGGGCAACGACAATGTACGCAGCCAGCAGGACGACCTCGTCGGTGACCCCGCCTACCGCAACGACCCGTCCTTCGTGGACGACCAGGCCGACCTGGGCGGCGAAAGCTACGTCGACGACGAGCGCCTCCGTGACGATCGCCTGCGGGACGTCGGCCCGGACGGTGAACTGGTGGACGACGAGGCGTACCCCAGGGACGACGTCTCCGGTTACCCCGACGCCGCCGACGGCCCGTTGGGTGAACGCACCCGTGGGCAGCGGCCGATCGACAACATCTTCGACGCGCCTGACCCGGGCAACCCGCGCCCCCACTGAGTGACCTGACCCGAAACGGCCGGCCCTATCACGGGCCGGCCGTTTCCGTGCCTGAAAAGGGTCTCGGCCGACGGCAACCACATTGAGTCCCGCGACGTATTCACATCGACTCCCCGAAGAACGAGGATGACTTCATCCACGGGGCTCCGCCCCAGGCACAGTTAGGAACAGCAATGTCGCTTCTCCGCAGAACCGCCATCGCCACCGCAGCAGCGGGACTGGCTATCTCAGGGTTGGTGACCCAGCCCTCCAACGCCGCCGACACCACCGACGTCTACTCGACGCCCGGCGGCCACATCCAGAGCGGCAGGCTCTGGGACACCGAGTGCGAGATGTACTCGTCCAACGTCGTGCGGTGCGAGACCAAGATCTGGTCGACGCAGGTCGTGTACAAGAACGGCAGATTCGTCCAGGACACCGACTGGCACTTCAACAACCTCTCCTACCTGCCGTCGCCGCGCTCCAGTTGGGCCGGCAACCCGCTCGCGGCCAACGGCACCTTCACCAGCGCCGGTCACAGGTGGCGCACCGAATGTGACACGCCGGCCACCGGCCGTGGCGGCTGCCGCTCGTACATCGAGACCAACTTCATCGCCAAGGAGGGCAACTCCTACGTGCGGAAGACGGGCTTCGTCTTCAACAACCTGGTGCGCTTCTCGGGTGGCTCGGTCGCCCCTGTCACCAGCATCCCGGCGCACGTGCTCGACCAGAGCAAGCTGACCTTCGACGGCCTCGGCCCGTTGACCTACGCCCCCTACACCCAGGCGGCCTACAACAACGCGCAGCTGAACTACCTGCGGCTGGGCTACATCGTCCCGTCGCCGGTCGAGGACTGCGACGCCTACCGCAACGGGCCCGAGCTGGTGGACCGCGGCATCTCTGTGGTGGACCTGGCCGACGTGGCCGTGCGTGAGCCCGGCATCCAGACCGAGGACGGCGCCGAGGTCGGCATGACCGTGGCGCAGATCCAGGCCATCTACGGCGCGGACTTCAAGCAGGTGCGCAAGCAGAACCATGGCGAGCTGCAGTACTTCGGCTCCGTCAGGCTCGGCGACCGCGAGCTGCAGTTCCGCGTCGAGGGCGAGCCCTACCCGGGCGGCGATGCGCGCTACGCCCCGCTGACCCCGATGAAGGGCACCGACGTGATCGTCGAGATCTCGGCCCAGAAGTACACCGAGGACGTGAGCTTCGGCGGCTGCTGACCACCCGCCCGCAATCAGTTCGCTCCCGCGCCCTCTGAGGGTGCGGGAGCGAGTTGCGTCACGACGGTGGCGAGAGTCGCAAGACGGCTCGGGCCTTCGTCGCAGTGTGGGTTCTGGTACCGACTGGGGTGTGAGATCTGGCACTACGTGCCCCGCCCCTGCCGTAGTGGGAGATGTGAGACGGCTTTCCCAGCGCCGGTCAGATCGTCCAGGTCTCCTGGGCGTAGGACTTCGCCCAGAACTGCTCCTCGTAATAGGTGGCGTCGACGAAGGCGGTGAGCATCTGCCCGCGCGTCGTCTCGTCCGCCGACGTAGCCGCCTCGTCCAGCAGTTCGATCGCGCGTCGGGTGGCGTCCTGGAAGGCGGGGTCCGCGTAGGAGGCCGCCCAGTGGCCGAAGGGGTGGTCCCGCACGGCCGAGGCGGTCTCGGCGAGCCGGGCGCCGACGTCGGCGTAGACCCAGAAGCACGGGAGCACCGCGGCGACTCCCACCTCGTAGCGTTCGTAGGCCGTCATGGTCTGCAGCATGTTGACGTAGGCGCGGGTGGTGGGGGACGCGACGGTGGGGCGGGGCGCGCCGGCCAGCGCCGGGTCGCTGAACAGCCCGGCGTGCATCTCCACCTCAGCGGCGACGGCGCCACCGGCGCTCGTCGCCCAGAAGCCTGCGGCCTCCGGGGAGGGAGCGCGGGTGGCGAGCATCGCGAGGGCGCGGGTGTAGCCGCGCAGGTAGAAGTCGTCCTGCACGAGGTATTCCACGAAGCGGTTGACGTCGAGGGTGCCGTCCGCGAGTTCGGTCAGCAGGGGGAGGTCGTCGATGCGGCGGCGGATCTCCGCCGTGGCCTCCCAGGCCCTGTCGCTGAATTCGCCGGTGTTCCAGGTGATGGTCATCGCGTGCTTTCTACGAAGTGGTCCACGGGTCCGTGGCCCAGGTCTGGCGTTCGGGAGAGCGTCCAGCCGGCGCCGGACGCGATGGCGCGCATGAGGTAGTCGCGGGCCTGTTCGATGCTGGGCAGCCGCACGCCGGTGCGCGGAGTGTCGCCGTTGCGCGCCGCGTGGGCGGCGATCGCCGACGACAGCGTGCAGCCGGTGCCGTGCGTGTGCCGCGACCTGATCCGGGGGCCGCTGAGGATGGCCACGCCGTCGGAGGTGGCGAACGCGTCGGTGACCTCGTCGTCGGACAGGTGGCCGCCCTTGACCAGCGCGGCCCTCGCGCCGGCCTCGACGAGCGCCTTGGCCTGCGCGATGACGCCGTCGCTGTCCGTGGCCGGGGAGATGCCCAGGAGCACCGCGGCCTCCGGCACGTTGGGCGTGACCACGTCCGCCAGACGCATGAGCCGCTCGCGGACGACGGCGACGGCGTCGTCCTGGAGGAGTGTGTCGCCGGAGGTGGCGACCATGACGGGGTCGAGGACCACGACGCCGAACTCGGCGCGCCGCTCCTCGAGCAGGTCCGCGACGACGCCCGCGACCTCGGCGTTCGAGAGCATGCCGAGCTTGGTGGCGGCGACAGGGAGGTCGTCGAGCACCGCCTCGATCTGGCTGCGCACGAAGGCGGGGTCGACGGCGCGGCCCTCGCGCACGCCCTGCGTGTTCTGGGCGGTCAGGCCGGCCAGCGCGGCGGTGCCGTAGACGCCCAGCGCGTGGAAGGTCTTGAGGTCGGCCTGGATGCCGGCGCCGCCGCTGGGGTCCGAGCCGGCGATGCTGAGCGCGATCCTGGGTGTGGTCATCGGGTCCTCCAGAGCGACATGAGTTCCTTGGCTGCGGCCAGCGGGTCCGGGGCGGTCATGATGGCGGACACGACGCAGATGCCATCCACCCCCGTGTCGATCACCCAGCGGGCGTTGACCTGGTTGATGCCGCCGATGGCGACGGTCTTCGCACGGCCGGCCGTCTCGCGCACGATCTGTTCGGCGCCCTGCAGCTCCAGCGGCGGTTCGGTGTCGGTCTTGGTGCTGGTGTTCCAGATGGGCGACAGGCCCAACACGTCGGCGGTCTGGTGGCGCAGTTCGGTGCGCAGTTGCTCGCTGTTGGAGATGGACAGGCCGATCATCAGGTCCTGCCCGAGCCGCCGTCGGGCCTCCGCGATGTCGCCGTCGCTCTGCCCCATGTGGAAGTGGAGGCCGAGGTCCGCGGCGATGTCGAGGCGGTCGTTGACGAAGATGGCGGCGCGGTGGCCCGTGGCGTCGAACACGCGCTGGGTGGCGTCGACGCAGGCCTGCGTGAGGTGGAGGAACTCGACCTCCGACATGTGCTTGTCGCGCACCTGGACGACTCCGGCGCCGCCCAGCACCGCCTGCTCGATGATTCGCGGCACCCTGTCCGGGCCGCCCGCGAGCTCCGTGTCCGTGACGACGTAGAGCCGCCAGTCCACCTGTTTGGCCAGTTTCTTGTGGGCCTGCATCAGTCCTCCTCGACTGTGACGAGTCCTTCCACATCTGCCGGCGTCAGCGCGTGCAACGCGTCGAGCCAGAGGGTGCGGAAGGTGCCGGGGGCCGAAGCCCCCCGGGCAGCGGCGATTCCGGCCGCCCCGAAGATGGCGTGTGCGGCGACCACGGCGTCGTGCCGGTCCGCTTCGCTCTCGGCGACGGCGAGGCAGGCCGCGACGGTGGCGCCCAGCGCGCAGCCGGTGCCGATCACCAGCGGCATGAGGGCGTCGCCGCCCGTGACCCGGGTGATCCGGCCGGCCGACACGATCACGTCGACCGGGCCGGAGATGGCGACGACGGCGCCGGTGGTGGCGTTGAGTTCGCGGGCGGTGCCGACGGCGGCCTCCACCTCGTCGGTGGCGTCCACGCCGCGGCCACCGGCCGACGTGCCGGCCAGGCCGAGGACCTCGGAGGCGTTGGCGCGGATGGCGGCGGGCCGGTGGGCGAGGAGGTCGCGGGCCAGTTGGGTGCGCACCGGCAGGCCGCCGACGGCGACCGGGTCCAGCACCCACGGCTTTCCCGCGGCTGCGGCGGCGGGGGCGGCGAGGCGCATGCCGGCGTGCTGCTCCGCCGAGCCGTTGCCGACGTTGATCAGCAGCGCCGACGCGAGGCCGGCGAAGATCTCCGCCTCCTCGGGCAGGTCGATCATGGCGGGTGCCGCGCCGACGGCGAGCAGCACGTTGGCGGTGATCTCGGGCACCACGGTGTTGGTCATGCAGTGCACCAACGGGGTGGTGGCGCGGACGGCGCTGAGGACGTCGGCAATACCGGTCATGGATTGCTCCCTTCGCTAGAACGACCTAGATCAGGTGACTACGGGTGTGTTCTCAGCCCCTCCTGCGGGGCACCCCGGCTTCGCCCCGACCCTACCAGTGTCGCCTGACGGTCAGCGGGCCACGGCGTCCCGGGCGGCGACGAACGCCGCCACCGCCGCGTCCATGTCCTCCCGGGTCAGGGCGGCGGACAACTGGGTGCGGATCCGCGCCTTGCCGCGGGGCACCACGGGGAACGAGAACGCGCGCACGTAGACGCCCCGGGCGAGGATCTCGTCGGCCATCTGGGCGGCCAGCGCCGCGTCGCCGATCATCACGGGGACGATGGGGTGGTCAGACTCGGGCACCTCGAAGCCCTCCTCGACGATCCGGCGGCGGAAGTAGGCCGTGTTCTCGCGGAGCCGGTCGAGCAACTCGGGCCGGGAGGCGATGAGGTCGATCACCGCGATCGCCGAGGCCGTGATGGCGGGGGCGAGCGAGTTGCTGAACAGGTACGGCCGCGACTTCTGGCGCAGCAACTCGACGATGGGCCCGCGCGCGCAGGTGAAGCCACCCGACGCGCCGCCCATAGCCTTGCCCAGCGTGCCCGTGAGGATGTCGACCCGCTCGGTCACGCCGAACAGTTCCGGCGTGCCGGCGCCGGTGTCGCCGATGAAGCCGACGGCGTGGGAGTCGTCGACCATCACCAGCGCGCCGTATTCATCGGCGAGCGTGCAGATGTCGTCGAGGGGCGCCACGTAGCCGTCCATCGAGAAGACGCCGTCGGTGGCGATCACCCGGTGGCGCGCGCCCTTGGCGGCCTCCAGTTGGGCGCGCAGGTCGTCGAGGCTCCGGTTGCGGTACCGCAGGCGCTGCGACTTCGTCAGCCGCACGCCGTCGATGATCGACGCGTGGTTGAGCTCGTCGGAGATGATGGCGTCCTCGGGCCCGAAGACGGTCTCGAACAGGCCGGTGTTCGCGTCGAAGCACGACGAGTAGAGGATCGTGTCGAAGCCCTCGGCGCCCTTCCGGAGGAAGCCGGTGAGCTTCGCCTCCAGATCCTGGTGCTGCGTCTGCGTGCCGCAGATGAACCGCACCGAGGCCATGCCGAAGCCCCAGCGGTCGAGCGCCTCCTTCGCGGCGGCGATCAGCTCGGGGGAGTCCGCAAGGCCCAGGTAGTTGTTGGCGCACAGGTTGATGACCTCGCCGCCGAGCGTGCCGACGTGCGCGGCCTGCGCCGTCGTGAGCGGGGCCTCCTCCTTGTACAGCCCCTCGTCGCGGAGGGCCTGGATCTGCTGGTTGATGTCATCGAGGAAGGTCATGGTGCTCCTGTTCGGAAAAGTAACTGGCGGGGATCCCATGCGGCGTGGTCAGTCCCACGTGAGGATGACCTTGCCGGACCGGCCATCTGAGGCGACCTCAAAGGCTTCAGCGAAAGACTCGGCCGGGAACCGGTGCGTGATCACGCCGGAGATGTCCAGACCGGAGCGGATCAGCGCGTTCATGGCGTACCAGGTCTCGAAGATCTCGCGCCCGGTCACGCCCTGGATGGTGAGCATGTTGAAGATGATGGTGGCGAAGTCGACGGTGAGTTCCTGCGTCGGCGACCCCAGCAGCGCGATCCGCCCACCGTGCGTCATGTTGTCGATCATCGAGCGCAGCGCGGGCCCGGAGCCGGACATCTCGAGGCCGATGTCGAAGCCCTCCACCATGCCGAAACGCTCGTAGACGTCCTCCAACCGCTCCACCCCTGTGTTCACGGTTGACGTGAGCCCCAGCGAACGGGCCAGCTCCAGCCGCTCGTCGGACAGGTCCGTGATCACCACGTTGCGGGCGCCCTGGAACTTGGCCACCAGCGCGGACATGATGCCGATGGGCCCGGCTCCGGTGACCAACACGTCCTCCGCCAGTGCGGGGAACTGGAGCGCGGCGTGGACGGCGTTGCCGAACGGGTCGAAGATGGCGGCCACGTCCGGATTCATGCCGTCGGGATGCACCCACACGTTGCGGGCGGGCATCACGAAGTACTCGCAGAACACGCCGTCGACGTGGTAGCCGATGCCCTTGTAGTTGCGGCAGAGGTGCCGCTTGCCGGCCAGGCAGGCCCGGCACCGCCCACAGACGTAGTGCCCCTCGCCGGAGACGAACTGGCCCACCTCGAGGTTGGTCACCGACGAGCCCAGCTCCACGATGTCGCCGCAGAACTCGTGCCCGATGATGCGCGGGCACTTCACGTTCTTCTCGGCCCAGCCGTCCCAGCGGTCGATGTGCACGTCGGTCCCGCAGATGCCGGTGCGCCGGATCTTGATGAGCACGTCGTTGGGGCCGGGGACGGGGATGGGCATGTCCATGAGCTCCAGCCCGGGGCCGGGAGCTGTCTTCACCAGGGCCAACATGTCAACCATCGTGGCACGCCGCCCGCGCCGCCTGCGGGCGCCCTGCCGCAACGAGCGTCCACCTTCACCGGCCCGCCCGCGATTCCGCCTCTGCGGGTGCGGAAACCCCTGGCACTGGGCCGAGGCCCGGCTTAGGCTGGTGGCAACCGAGTGTGAAGGAGGCTCCCGTGGCCCACGGCGACATCACCCACATCGACATCCCGGTCTCGGACCTCAAGCGGTCGCAGGACTTCTACTCCGCCCTGTTCGGGTGGGACATCCAGGAGTACCCCGGTTTCGAGGGCTACCCGATGTGGCGCGCCCCCAACCAGATCAGCGGCGGCGGCCTCGCCCCGCGGGGCGACGGCTTCACCCAGCCCCGCTCCTACGTCGAGGTGGATTCCATCGACGACACCCTCAGCGTCGCGAAGGACCGCGGCGCCACGGTCGTGATGGAGAAGACCGAGATCACCCCCACCAGTTGGTTCGCCGTGTTCGAGGACCCGGACGGCAACCCCATCGGCCTCTACGAGGGCACCACGTAGGAGATCTGGGTATGTGCCGCAACATCCGCCCGTTGAACAACTTCGAACCGCCCGCCACGCACGACGAGGTGCACGCCGCCGCGCTGCAGTTCGTCCGCAAGGTCTCGGGCACCACGAAGCCGAGCAAGGCCAATGAGGAGGCGTTCAACCACGCCGTCGAGGAGGTCGCGCACATCACGCGCCACCTCCTGGAGGACCTCGTGACCGTAGCGCCGCCGAAGAACCGGCAGGAGGAGGCGGTGAAGGCGAAGGCACGCTCCGCGAAGCGCTTCGCCGCCACCGGCTAGACCCCTCCCCAGCTACTCTGCAGGAATGCCGCGCACCCAGCCCCCGAAGCACAGCGCCGGCTCGCTCCTGTGGCTGGGCGCGGGACTGGCCTACCTGTCCATCCTCGTCCCTGCCCTGCTGGGCGGCGTCGGGGCGGCGCTGGTCCCGTGCGGCGGGTTCCTCTGTAACGTCGGCTACGCGTTCCTGGGCGCCCTCGCCGGCGCGGCGCTGGGCGTGGTCGTCGTGGTCTTCCTGGCCGCGAGGCTGGGGCTGCGCTGGTGGTTCGTGCCGGTCCTGCTCGCCGTGGCCGCGGCGGGCGTCGCGCTCTTCACGACCTTCGACGGCGTGCCCGCCGGGGCCGGTGTGCTGGTGGCCGTCCTGGCGCCGGTGGCGGGGGCGTTGACCGCCTCCGGGCTGAAACCCCGGCGGCTCCTCGTGGGCGCCGTCGCCCTGCTGACGGCGATCGCGGTGGGGGTGGCGCTCCTCACCCTGGGCGACCACCTGGACCGTCGCAGCCAACTGCAGCAGCGGGCCGAGAAGTTCCGGACGACCACGCTGCCCCTCGTCGCGCCCACCAGCATCGAGGCGCCCGAACTCCGCCTGGTCCTGGCGGAGCCGGAGCAGGTCATCTACGACCTGCGCACCCCGGAGCACGCGGGTTGGCTGCGCATCGTGCTGGAGCCCACCGCGGTCCGGGAATGCAGCGAGGGCAACGTCACCGACCTGGGAGACGACATCTTCGCCTCCGGGGAGGGCCATTCGTTCCGGCGGGTCTGCCGGGAACTGGGCGAGGTCGACGCGGAACTCTGGCCCGACGGCGGCGACAGCGACTGGGGCTCCGACGAGATGGTGGAGGTCGCCAGAGCGCTCGAGCCCGCCGGGGCCCAGTGGTTCGCCGACCATCAGGAGTCGTGAACCGGACCCGGCGGGCTCGAACGGTAGGGGTGGCTAGTAGCTCAGCCCGTGCCCGAAGGCGTAGGCCACGCCGCCCGACGGCGAAGGTATGTCGACGGGGAGCTTGCCGGTGGGGTTGACCTCACCGGTGATGACCCGCACGAGAGCGCCCGGCATGACCGGCGCGTAGGAGTACGTGCAGATCTCCGCTGGGGCTTCGTAGTTGCCCACGTCGTACGGGTTGCGGACGGCAACGGCCACCACCGGCTTGCCGGTTGCCACCAACGCGTTCACCAGCCTCGCGAGCGGGGACGTGGGGCCGGCGTTGTTCGTGAGCACCACGATCAGGTCGCGGTCGGCGGCTGTTGCCACCGCCGTGGCGATGTCGGCGGCGGTGGGGCTGTTGTAGTTGAGACTGGTCGCCGTCGCGCCGGCAGCAGTGAACGCGGCCTGCACGTTCGTCGTCGTCCCGGCGCCCCAACCGGTGACCAGCACCCGCTTGCCGCTGACCGGCATGGGCAGGACGCCGTCGTTGCGCACCAGGGTGACAGTGCGGTCCGTGACGGCGTCGGCGATGGACAGGTGCTCGGGGATCCCCACCACGCTGCTGATGAGGGCGGGGTCGCACTTCGGCGCGGAGATGATGCCGCGACGGAGCTTCATGCGCAGCACCCGCTCCACCTTGCGGTCGATCTCCGCCTCGTCGATGCGGCCGGAGTGCACCGCGTCGAGTACGGCGTCGCGCGCCTCGATGGGCGACGGCGACATCAGCAGGATGTCGACGCCGGCCTCCAGCGCCCGGACGGCCACCTCGGGGTCGCCGTACATCTCGCGCACGCCCTCCATGTTGAGCGCATCGGTGATGACCACGCCGTCGTAGCCCAGCTCATCGCGCAGCAGTCCGGTGAGGATGGGCTTGGACAGCGTGGCCGGGTCTCCGGAATCGTCGAAGGCGGGCAGCAGCAGGTGCGCCGTCATGATCATGTCGATCCCGGCCGCGATCGCCGCACGGAACGGCGGTGCGTCGAGCCGCTCCCATTCCTCACGCGTGTGGGTGATGAGCGGGAGGCCGTAATGGGAGTCGACGGCGGTGTCGCCGTGGCCGGGGAAGTGCTTGGCCGACGCGGACACGCCGCCCTCTCGCTGGTACCCCTCCACCTGCGCGGCCACCATCTGCGAGACCAGCGCGGGGTCAGAACTGAACGAGCGCACGCCGATCACGGGGTTGTCCGGGTTGACGTTCACGTCGGCGACCGGGGCGAAGTTCGTGTTGATGCCGACGGCGCGCAACTCCTTGCCGGTGATGGCAGCGGCCACCCGGGCGTCGTCCGCCGAGCGGCCGGCGCCCAGCGCCATCGCGCCCGGGAACTGCGTTGCCGGCGGGCCGAAGCGGGTGACGAGGCCCTGCTCCTGGTCTGTGGCGATCAGCAGCGGCACGGCCACCTTGTTGCCCTGGGGACGACCCTTGGTGGCGGTCACCCGCGTCTCGAGGGCCGTGGCCTGCAGCGCGTTGCTCAGCGCGGCCACACCCTCAGGCCCGCGCGTGAAGCTGTCGGTCCAGGCGAAGTAGATGACGCCACCGAGGTGGAGTTCGCGCACCACGTCGACACCCTTGCCGATGCCGAAGCGGGTGATGTTGCCGGAGTGTTCGACGGTGGGGTCGATCCCGTAGACCTCGGATACCATGAGCTGGCCCACCTTCTGCGGGAGGGTCATGCGGGAAACGATGGACTGGACGTAGCCGGTGACGTTGTCGGCGGCGGCCGGCAGGCGGCCCGCCACGGCGCTCGCGGCGAGCGCTCCCACGCCGAGGCCGAGCATCTGTCGGCGGTTGAAGGTCAGCATCTTTGCTCCTTTCACATCGCCCCGGAGGGAGCGATCTTCGTCACTCTGCCACCGGGAAGGGTCACTGACAAGGGGTTGATGGCGCCGCACCCCGAACTCCGCTGGGGCTGCCCCACGGACCGCCTAAGGTTGTGAATGACCCGAGGAGGCACCATGAGCGGCGCAGCTGAAGTCCACGTCGGAGCAGAACTCCGCCCCACCAAGATCGAGCTGCTGCAGGACTGGCTGCCCCGCCAGCACTGGTTCTTCGGCGACGCGGGCAAGCTCGAACGCGTCGCCAACTTCCGCCTGGTGGATCCCGACGGTGAGGTCGGGCTGGATTCCATGGTGATCTCAGACGGGGTGCACGCCTACTTCGTACCGGTCACCTGGCGGGCAGCCCCGCTGGACGGCGCAGACCTCATCGGCACCCTCGAGCACTCCGTGCTGGGCACCCGCTACTGCTACGACGCGGCCACGGACCCGGTGTTCATGGGCGAGCTGGAGCGCGTCATCCGGGAGGCGGACGGACAGGCGGATGTGCACGACCACGACGGCAACGTGCTGCCGCTGGTCATGGACGTCCAGGGCAGCGGCGTGGTGCCCGGCGAGGGGTCAGACGCGGAACTGGAACTGGTGCGGGTGCTCGAACGCTCGGCCGACGTGCCCGGCGACGCGCTCGGCACGCTCATCGCGGACTGGACAGACGACGCCGGCCCGCGCCACGACCTGCTCGCGCTCCTGCGCTGAGCTTCACCCCTGGATCACGGGCGCACAGACCAGCTGTCGTCCGCCGGTCGCCCGGCGGCGATGACGGTGCCCTTGCCCTCGGCGACGGCGCCCCAGTTGGGGAGTTCGAGGACCGCCACGGCCGACGTCCGCATGGGGACGGAATGTCCGGTGGATAGCCCGATCAATTCCTCCAGCGCGGGGTTGTGCCCCACGAGGATGACCGTCGACGCAGAGCCCGGTAGCGCGGAGACAGCTTCTGCCAGTTCCTCCCCGTCGAAGGTGTAGGCGTCTTCCGAGTCGATTGTCCCTGAGGCGGGGTGGAGATGTGCGGACAAGATCCCCCAGGTCTGTTGGGCCCGCGTCGCCACAGAGACGAGGGCGAGGTCCACCCGGGTGAAGGTCTCGCCCAGCCACTGGGCGGTGGCCGTTGCCTGGCGAACACCCCTGTCAGATAGTGGACGGCGGCGGTCCGGGACGTCCGTGTGCCAGTCGGATTTCGCGTGCCGGACGAGAATCAGCGTCACTGCCATGCCTCCACCCTAAGCACGGGGAGGGGATAGTGGAAAAGTTAGCGAAAAGAGACATTTGTTAGCGTGAACAGGCATGGACGGGTGGCTAGGTTGGAGGTGTTCACCGGCTAGACGACGACGCTGTCGCGAGGAGCGACGTTGAGAAGTGTCGTCGCAAACGAAGGAGACACATGTTCAATCGATCCCGTCAACACGTAGCGGCCCTCGCCGCCCTCGGCATGGCCAGCGTCGCCCTGCTCAGCGCCTGCGGAAACGGCGATACGGAACCCACCGCCGGCACTGACGGCGGGAGCACCGTCGCCAGCGAGAGCCCCGCCGGCAGCGAAAGCCCCTCCGGCAGCGAGAGCGCCTCCGGCAGCGAAAGCGCCGCCGCAGACCTGTCCGGCACCACCCTCAACGTCGTCGCCGCCTGGTCCGGCGCGGAGCAGGCCAACTTCGAGGCCGTCCTCCAGCAGTTCGAGGACGCCACCGGCGCCAGCGTGACCTACACCAGCTTCGGCGACAACGGCCCCACCTACATCTCCGGCCAGCTCGAGGGCGGCACGCCGCCCAACGTCGCCGTCGTGGGCCAGCCGGCCCTCATGCAGCAGCTCGCCGCCGACGGCAGCATCATGCCGCTGTCCGACGACGTCAAGGCCACCGTCGAGGAGAACTACTCGCAGTCCTGGCTCGACCTCGGCAGCGTCGACGGTGAGCTCTACGGCGTCTGGTTCAAGGCGGCCAACAAATCCACCATGTGGTACAACGCCGACCTCTGGAGTGAGGCCGGGGCAGATCCCGCCGCCGCCGAAGACTGGGAGGGCTTCCTCGAGCAGCTCGGCCTGATCCGCGACGCGGGTTATGCCGGCATCTCCGTGGGCGCCGACGTCGGTTGGCCGCTGACGGACTGGTTCGAGAACGTCTACCTGCGCACCGCCGGCCCCGAGATGTACGACCAGCTCGCCAACCACGAGATCCCCTGGACGGATCCGTCGGTCAAGGAGGCTCTCGACGTGCTGGCCCAGCTGTGGGGCACGGATCTGGTGCAGGAGGGCGGCGCCCAGCGCGGCTTCCCCGAGTCCATCACCGAGGTCTTCGGGGCTGACCCGCAGGCCGGCACCGTCTACGAGGGCGACTTCGTGGCCGGCGTCATCACCGAGGACGGCAACTCCACCGTCGGCGAGAACGCCCTGTTCTTCGACTTCCCGTCCGTCAACGGATCCGAAGCGGCAGTGGTCGGCGGCGGCGACGTCGCCATCCAGTTCACCGACGACGAGGCCACCAACGCGCTCATGGCCTACCTCGCCTCGCCCGAAGCCGCTTCGGTGTGGGTGCCCCTGGGCGGCCTGACCTCGCCGAACAACGGTGTCGACACCTCGCTGTACCCGGACGACACCTCCCGCCAGATCGCCGAAGCCCTCGTGGGTGCGGAGGCGTTCCGCTTCGACATGTCCGACCTGACGCCCAGCGCGTTCGGCGGCACGCAGGGCCAGGGCTTCTGGCAGGAAATGATCACCTTCTACGAGAACCCGTCTGATGTCGACGGCACCATGCAGCGCCTCGAGGCTGCTGCCGCGTCGGCATACGGCGGCTGACAAGGCCTCCGGTGACTGCTGTAGTCACCGCGCCAGAGCGTCCGAGGACCGGGGATCACAAGCCCCGGTCCTCGGGCCGCTTGAAGCGCGGGTTGATCATCGCTTCCTTCCTGGCGCCGGCCCTCCTGGTGCTCGGCGCCCTCGTCGCCTACCCCATCGTGTTCACCCTGGTGCGCTCGCTCTACGACAGGAGCGGGGACAACTTCACCGGCTGGCAGAACTACGTGACGATGTTCACCAACGAGACCACGTTCACCGCCATCCGCAACAACATCATGTGGGTGCTCGTGGCCCCGGTGATCTGCACCGTCCTGGGCCTGATCTTCGCGGTGCTGTTGCAGCGGTTGAAGTGGAAGACGGCCTTCCGGCTGATCATCTTCATGCCGATGGCCATCTCCATGCTCGCCGCCGGCGTCATCTTCCGCGGCCTGTTCCAGGAGAACCCGCAGCTGGGGGCCGTGAACGCCGCCATCGTCGGCGTGCAGAACACGTTCACGGACACGGCCAACTATCCCGGCGCCAACCCGCGCAAGGACGTCGGCCTCACCGCTGAGGGCGGCATCATCAGCACGGAGTCGACGGTGGGCACAGGCACCGTGGTGGACCTGCCGCTGATCGGCATCCGGCAGAACAACCTGCCGGAGACGGCGGAGGGGGCCGTCGCAGCTCCCGAGGCCGGCGACGACCAGATCTCCGGCACCGTGTTCCTGGACGTCATCCCCGGGGGCGGTGGCACGCAGGGCGCCCTCGAGGAGGGCAAGTCCGGCCTGCCCGGCATCCGCGTCGACGCGGTGGCCGAGGACGGCTCCATCGCGGGCAACGCCACCACGGAACCCAACGGCACCTACGTGATCGAAGGGCTGGATCCAGGGGGCAACTACCGGGTGGCGCTCCCGGCGTCGAACTTCGGCGAGGGCGCCCAGGGAGTCTCCTGGTTGAGTTCCACGT
Source organism: Tessaracoccus sp. ZS01 (assembly GCF_022342445.1). Lineage (NCBI taxonomy): Bacteria > Bacillati > Actinomycetota > Actinomycetes > Propionibacteriales > Propionibacteriaceae > Tessaracoccus > Tessaracoccus sp. ZS01. The sequence continues at coordinate 59,416 of NZ_PQFE01000015.1, forward strand.
TCATCAACGCCGTGGTGATCCTGTCCTACGTGTGGATCTGGGCGGGCTTCGCGATGGTGATGATCTCGTCGGGCCTGTCAGCCATGGACCCGTCGCTGCAGGAGGCGGCCCGCATCGACGGCGCCAACGAGTGGCGGGTGTTCACCCGCATCACGGCGCCGCTGCTCGCCCCCGTACTGGTGGTGGTGTTCGTGACGCTGATCATCAACGTGCTGAAGATCTTCGACCTCGTCTACGTCATCCCGCCAGGCGCCTCGAAACCCGCGGCGAACGTGATCGCGGTGGAGATGTGGACGGTGTCGTTCGGTGGCGGTAACGACTACGGCCTCGGCTCCGCCCTGGCCATCCTGCTGTTGGTGCTGGTGCTGCCGTCGATGATCCTGAACATCCGCCGCTTCCGAGAGGAGCGCGGACGATGACCGTCGAACTCAGCATCGTGAAACCGAAGCTCACACCGGCACAGAAGGTGTTGCGCGTCTTCAACAACTCCATAGTCAACGTGGTGTTGGCGGTGGTGGCGATCTTCTGGCTCGTGCCCACCGTCGGGCTGCTGCTGACGTCGCTGCGCAGCTCCGGCGACAACTCGGCGTCGGGCTGGTGGAACGTGTTCACCGCGCCGGCGCAACTCACGCTGGACAACTACGCCAACCTGCTGTCGAACCCCACCATCACGGGCTCCTTCTGGAACACCGTCGTGATCGCGGTGCCGACGACCGCGCTGGTCGTGATGATCGGGGCCCTGGCCGGATACGCGTTCGCGTGGCTGCAGTTCCCCGGCCGCGACTGGCTGCTGATCGCCGTCATCGTGCTGCTCGCGGTGCCCATCCAGGTGGCGCTGATCCCGCTGGCCCGCCTGTTCGGGCAGTTGGGGATCTTCGGCAGCGTCCTGGGCGTGATCCTGTTCCACGTGGCGTTCGGCCTGCCGTTCGCCATCTTCCTGCTGCGCAACTTCTTCACGCAGTTCCCCTCGGAACTGCTGGAGGCGGCGAGGGTGGACGGCGCGTCGGAGTGGCAGATCTTCTTCCGGATGATCCTGCCGCTGGGCCTGCCGGCCATCGCGTCGTTGGCGATCTTCCAGTTCCTGTGGACCTGGAACGACATGCTGGTGGCGCTGATCTTCACCAACGCGCAGTCCATGCCGTTGACCGTGGCGATCCAGTCTCAACTGAGGCAGTACGGCTCGAACATCGACGTGCTCTCGGCAGGTGCCTTCCTGTCGATGATCGTGCCGCTGATCGTGTTCTTCGCCTTCCAGCGCTACTTCGTGCAGGCCCTGTTGGCCGGTTCGCAGAAGTAGTCACACAGCACACGTCCCCTGCGCCTGATCCGGGCGCAGGGGACGTTGCTGTTTCGTCAGTCGCGGATGATCATCGCCTGGCCGCCGTAGGCGGGCAGTTCGACGGTGAACCCGCCGAGGTCGTCCACGGTGCCCACCTTGCGTCGGGTGGACAGGTCGAACACGCGGCCGCTGGGCAGCTTGTCGGACTGCACGCGGGCGCTCAGCTTCTCGCCGCCGAAGTTCAGGGCGGTGATCTGCGTGGTGCCGGTCTCCAGTTCGTTGACCATCACGAGCAGCGCCTTGTCGCCCACTTCCGGCACATCCACCAGGGCACCGGTGGGCAGGCCGTTGCGCTTGCGCACCTTGAGGACGGCGGCGAGCCGGCTCGCGAACGACGTCTCGCGCTTCAACTGGTCCGGCACCGAGCCGTACAGCGCGCGGGCCCGCGGCATGCCGCTCGCCGACTTCTTCGCGTCCGGGGCCACTCCCAGCAGGTCGTAGGCGCCGCGCTCGATCCACCGGGTGTCGCCCATGGCGGTGAGGGCCTTGACCTCTTCGCGGTCCAGCGGCAGCGCGCCGACGAGGTCCCACCCCGAGAGGGCGAACACCCCCGGCTGCCACGCGTTGAACATGCACAGCAGCAGGTGGGCGTTCGAGATGCGCCGCGCCTCGCTGTCGGAGATCTCGTCGAGGTCCGTGAACCCCAGCGAGGCCGCGACGATCGACGCGGTGGTGCTCGCGATGCCGTTGGTGGTGAACAGGGAGTTGTACGGGGCCGCCGGTCCCGTCAGCTTCTCCCGCATCGTCTCGCGCACGTGCTCGGCCAGCTCGCCGCCCGTGTAGGTCTGGCCGCCGAGGGTGTACTCGTCGTCGCGGTGCGTGGTGGTGAAGTGGACCAGCTCGTAGGTGAGCTCGTCGTGGTTCTGCATGGCGTGCACCAGCGACGCCTGGTCGATGCCCAGGCGCATGGCTTCGCGCAGCACGAGCCGCAGGAACTCAGTGTCGCCCGTCGCCAGCGAGAACTGGGCGGCGGGGCGCGTGATGAAGTCGTAGGAGAGGTCAGGGCCGACGGTGCCGGTGCGGGCGATGTCGTCGATGGAGAGGTTCAGCTCCTGGAACGTGAACCCCCCCACCTTGCGCACCAGCGATCCGATCAGCTGGTTGGCGGCCAGCGACAGCGGGTGGCCCTCGGACCAGGCGGGCGAGCCGAACGTCTTCTCGACACCCAGGAACCCGTTGGCGTCCAGCCGGAGGCCGCGGGAGCCGAGGTCCAGCTGCGAGTGCAGCGCGTCGCCCATCACCAGCCGCATGCCGGCACACGTCGGGTCGAGCCAGTTGATGGTGGGCTGGCCCTCCTTGAAGTAGTGGAGGTAGACCCAGCGCCGCTCGACGCCCTTGTAGTCGACGATCGGCGGCGTGCAGGACCAGTTGGTCTCCTTGACCCCGGGCTCGTAGAAGATCACCCGCTGGAGAGCGCCGATGATGAGCCCCTCGTCGGAGAGTGCCTTTTCGGCCTCGGGGGAGAGGTTGACCGAATCGCGGCCCTCGGGCACGTCGGGCAGGAGGGACCAGTGCTCCGGCGGGATGTCGACCATGTGGAACACCCCCGGGTAGTCACGGTAGTTCAGCTCCGCCAGCCGGAAGTCGGCGCCCTTGCCCGTGTGGCCGGGGACGATGTCGTCAATGATGGTGCCGTGGTACTTCTGGGCGGTCTCGCACATCTCGCGGAACTCGGCCTCGTTGCCGAACAACGGGTCGATGGCCATCGAGATCCGGTCGAAGTGGCCGTCCACCGACGGCGTGGGCTCCCAGCCGTGCAGGCCGCCAGCCAGCTTCACCGGGCCGGTGTGGACGGCCTCGATGCCGATGCTCGAGAAGGCCTCCCACAACCCCTGGCTGCCGAGGGAGCCGAGGAAGGACTCGGCCCGGTCCGTGATGTGCGACAGCGGGTACGCGGTGAACCACACCGAGGCCCGCTGCACAGCCGCCCGCGGGTCCGGGTGCGCGTAGGGATGGGCCCACATCAGGTGCTTGCCGGCCACCTGGCGCGAGATCTGGTTGGCGTCGTTGAGCATGGACTGCTCCTCGAGCCACTCGACGTAGGCCCGGTTCGCGCCGGAGGCGGTGAACGGTGGGGCGATGGGCCCCTGGTCGTCGGCGCGACGGCGGGCGCGGGGCCGCAGCCGGGCCGGGCGGGCCGCGAACCGCTGCTGGTCGAAGCTTGCCTCGAGCAGTTCGTCGTCGTCGATCTGCTCGGGCACCGGGTTCTCAGGTGTCGTGGTCACCTGCCTTACGCTACCGGTCGCTCTGGCCCCCCAGCGCAGGTACGCATGTGCCGCCGCTTGCAGCAACGCTGCCACGAGGGCGCTGTCGGGGGAATAGACTGGTCGGAGACAAGGTTGAGTGATGTAGACTCAACTTTGAATTCAGTGCGCGGGACAGCGCTTTCTGAGAACTGAACGAGGAGATCCAGCTACATGAACACGGAACGGCTCACGACGAAGTCGCGGGACGCCGTCACGGCGGCGGTCCGGCAGGCTCTCACCAACGGCAACCCGAACACGGAGCCCGTGCACCTGCTGCACGGACTCCTCCTGACCCCGGACAACACCGTCGGCGCCCTGCTCGAGGCCGTCGGCGCCGGCGCGGCCCAGGTGGACGCGGCGGCCGTCGCCGCCATCAAGAAGCTGCCCTCCACGTCGGGCAGCTCGGTCAGCCAACCCGCCCTCAGCGGGCCGTTCGCGCGCGTGCTCGCGGCTGCTGAGACGCTGGCGGATTCCCTCGGCGACGACTTCGTCGCCACCGAACACCTCCTCATCGGGCTGGCCACCGTCGCCTCGGACGCGAAGACCATCCTGGACAACGCTGGCGTGACGGCAGACGCACTGAAGACCTCGTTCGAGGCCTCCCGCGGCGGCAAGCGCGTCACCTCCGCCGAATCCGAGGGCGGCGAATCCGTCCTCGAGAAGTACTCGATCGACCTCACGGAGCGGGCGCGCTCCGGCAAGCTCGACCCGGTCATCGGCCGAGACCAGGAGATCCGCCGCGTGGTCCAGGTGCTGGCCCGCCGCACCAAGAACAACCCGGTGCTGATCGGTGAACCCGGCGTCGGCAAGACCGCCGTCGTCGAGGGCCTCGCGCAGCGACTGGTCGCAGGCGACGTGCCGGATTCGCTGAAGGGTAGGCGGCTGGTGTCGCTCGACCTCGCGTCGATGGTGGCCGGCGCCAAGTACCGCGGCGAGTTCGAGGAGCGGCTCAAGGCCGTGCTGAACGAGATCAAGGAGGCCGAGGGCCAGATCGTCACGTTCATCGACGAACTCCACACCGTCGTCGGCGCCGGCGCGTCCGGTGAGGGCGCCATGGACGCGGGCAACATGCTCAAGCCCATGCTCGCCCGCGGTGAGCTGCGGATGATCGGCGCCACCACGCTCGACGAGTACCGCGAGCGCATCGAGAAGGACCCCGCGCTGGAGCGCCGCTTCCAGCAGGTCTACGTGGGTGAGCCCTCCGTCGACGACACCGTGGCCATCCTGCGCGGCCTCCGCGAGCGGTACGAGGCGCACCACAAAGTACGCATCACGGATTCCGCGCTGGTGGCCGCCGCCGAGCTCTCGAACCGCTACATCACCAGCCGGCAGCTGCCGGACAAGGCCATCGACCTCGTGGACGAGGCGGCGTCGCGCCTGCGGATGGAGATCGACTCCTCGCCGGAGGAGATCGACATGCTGCGCCGCGACGTGGACCGCATGACCATGCAGAAGTTCCACCTGGAGAAGGAGGACGACGAGGCCTCGCGCGAGCGCCTCGCCGCGCTGAACGCGGAGCTCGCCGACGCGCAGGAGAAGCTGCGCGGACTCGAGCTCAGATGGGAGTCGGAGAAGTCCGGCCTCAACCGGGTGGGCGACCTGAAGGAGCGCATCGACCAGCTGCGCATGGAGGCCGATCGCGCCCAGCGTGAAGGCGACCTCACCAAGGCCTCCACCATCCTCTACGGGGAGATCCCGGCCGCGGAGAAGGAGTTGGCGGAGGCGGAGGCCTCCGACGCCACGCCGTCGATGGTCTCCGAAGAGGTCAGCGCCGCCGACATCGCGGAGGTCGTCGCCGCCTGGACGGGCGTGCCCGTCGGGCGGCTGCTGCAGGGCGAATCCGAGAAGCTGCTCCAGATGGAGGAGCGCCTCGGCGAGCGCCTCATCGGCCAGCGGTCCGCCGTCGTGGCCGTGTCCGACGCGGTGCGCCGCTCGCGCGCCGGCATCTCGGACCCGAACCGGCCCACCGGCTCGTTCCTGTTCCTCGGCCCCACCGGTGTCGGCAAGACCGAGCTGGCCAAGGCCCTGGCGGATTTCCTGTTCGACGACGAGACCGCGCTGGTGCGCATCGACATGAGCGAGTACTCCGAGAAGCACTCGGTGGCCCGTCTCGTCGGTGCCCCTCCGGGCTACGTCGGCTACGAGGAGGGCGGCCAGCTCACCGAAGCGGTGCGCCGCCGGCCCTACTCGGTGATCCTGCTCGACGAGGTGGAGAAGGCGCACCCGGATCTGTTCAACATCCTGCTGCAGGTGCTCGACGACGGCAGGCTGACGGACGGCCAGGGCCGCACCGTCGACTTCCGCAACACGCTGCTGATCATGACCTCGAACCTCGGTTCGCAGTTCATGGCGGATCCGCTCCTCGACCGCGAGGAGAAGGAGAAGTCGGTCATGTCCGTGGTGCGCCAGGCGTTCCGGCCGGAGTTCCTCAACCGCCTCGACGAGGTGGTGCTGTTCGATGCCCTGACCCGGGAGCAGCTCAGCCAGATCGTCGACATCCAGCTGCGGCGCCTCAACGCGCGGCTGGCCAGCCGTCGGATCGCCGTCGAGGTGTCCGACGCGGCGAAGCTGTGGCTGGGTGAGGCCGGCTTCGACCCCGTCTACGGGGCGCGGCCGCTGCGTCGCCTGGTGCAGTCCACCATCGAAGACGACCTGGCCCGCGGCCTGCTGTCCGGCGCGATCAACGACGGCCAGACCGTGCGCTTCGACCGGACGGACGACGGCATCGGCATCGTCAGCTGAGCGTCCGCATCGCCTCGGACAGACACCGCCCCTCGCAGCAACCGCTGCGAGGGGCGGTGTCAGTGTGGATCAGAGGCACCATCCGTAGCCGCCGAGCCACTTCTCGCCAGCGGTGATCACGTCGATCACCACGGCGTCGCTGCCCTCTTCGTAGTTGGTGTTGCTGAACGACAACCACGAGTCGCCTTCCCGCAGATAGAACATTCCGTTCTCCTCGGTCAGCAGGGTGCCGTAAGCCGCCTTCAGTTGTCCCACCGTCTGGCCCAGGCGGAACGTTGAGATCCCGCCTCGTCCGTCGCTGATCCTGACGCTCGCGGATTCGACGGTGAGCTGGTCGAAGACGGGGCTCGACCAGATGCCGTAGCGCTCGACGAATGGATCCGGGGTTTCGACGGTGATGCAGGCGCTGCCGTCGTCCCGCACGTACTCCGTGTCGGCCTTGAAGCCGAGTGTCTTGGCTTCGACATCTGAGATGTCGGCCTGAAGCGGGCCGAATCCCGTCGGGGTGAGGACCGCGCGGTCAAGCACATGGCGGGGGACGGCCGTGACAGGGGCCACCGTGTTCGTGGCGAAAAGAACTTGGTTGTTGAACACCCATCCTTCGAGTTGGGTGATCCGCCCACCCGCGCTGGAGACGTACTTCGTCCAGAGGTAGCTGCGGCAGGCGCCACGCCCAGTGGCGGCGGTGTCGCATTCGGTCTTCCAGGTGCGGCCGGCGCTGGCGAATTGGCCCGTGGTGCCGAGCGGGTTTCCCTGCCATGCGGAGCGGCTGGAGGGCAGATAGGTGAGGTTGTTGAAGTGCCAGCCCGTCTTGTTTGCGTAGCGGCCGTTCTCGTAGACGACCATCGTGGCCCACAGGTTCGTGGTGCACCGCACGACGGTGGAGCTGTACCTGGCGCAGGCGGTGCTCCACAGCCGTCCGTTGACCCTCTGGTTGCCTGGCGTGTTGTAGACCGTCACGACCGGTCCGTTGGTGTCGTAGACGGGCGCGGCATGCGCCGGTGAGGCGGTGAATCCGGTCATTGCTGTGGCCGCCGCGACTGCTGTGAGGGCGACGCGTCTGATGAATCCCATGGCTCCCCCAAGGAGTTGATTCGGTGCTTTCAGCGTAGTCCTGCCGCCGACATTTCTGGGGGTTGGTGGGAAGGTACGCTGGTCCCCATGGCTGGGGACTTCATGCGCATCGGGGATGCTGAACGCGACGACGCTGTCGGGATGCTCCGCGAGCACCACGCCACCGGCCGGTTGAGCTCAGAGGAATTCGACGACCGGATGTCGCGCGCGCTGAGCGCCCGCACGGAGAGCGACCTGACGTCGCTGTTCCTGGACCTGCCCAACCCCAAGCCGGGCAGCCCGTACCCCGCCTCGGCGCCGTCGCCGCAGCCCGTGGTGCCGCCGGTCTACGGCTACGACCTCAACACGCAGGGCTACGGCTACGAGCAGCAGCCCATGCCGTACGCCGAGCCCAATGCGCCCGTCCAGCTGGGGAAGCCTCCGCGCCCCTGGTACGCACAGTGGTGGATGATCTTCGTGGGCATCGCGCTGGCCGGGGCACTGGACTGGGGCTTCCTCGTGGTGCTCATGGCGCTGTGGATCTGGCTGATCTACCCCATGGTGTTCGAGAACCGACGCGGCCTCAGCGCGGCGCCGAGCATGGAGCCGCCTCGCCCCCTGACCTACTCGGAGCGCGAGTACGTCATGGACGAGGTGCGCGCCGGCCGCAAGATCAACGCGATCAAGCGCTACCGCGAACTCACCGGGGCGGATCTCCGCACGGCGAAGAACACCGTCGACTCCTGGGGCCGGCAGATCGGCCGCTAGCTGGTTCCGCCGCCGGGCAGGAACAGTCGTTCATCACCTGAGTTGGCGTTGTAGAACCCGACGCCGTGCTTTGCCGCCAGCGAACGACCGGTCCTGGCCGCCTTCTCGGCCTCGCCGTCGGGGCAGCTCGCCAACGTGGCGGTGCGGCCGAAGCGATACGTGGTAGTGCCGTCGTCGTCGGCGTAGGGGCCGTTGAGGGCGGGGAAGTGGCCCGAGAAATCAGAGAACCAGTTGCGGAGGGCGACGGTGCCCGAGTCGGGGTCGTCGTCGGGGGTGCTCTGCTGCTGGAACCAGGCGACGAAGGCGTCGTCGTCGGTGGGAGCGCCCACGGGATTGAACACGGCGATGTCGTAGCTCATGTGCCGACGTTAGTCCCCCCTGTCTGGGCCCGTGGGGGGAATGGTTGGATGGGTCCATGGCCAACCTCCACGATGTGCGCCGCGACTACACCGGCGCGCCCCTGCCCGACGATGTCGCCTCGGTCGAACCCTGGGGCCTGCTCGACGACTGGGTCAACGACGCGCTCGCCGTCGGGGAACCGGAGCCCACGGCAGTGACCCTGGCCACCGTTGACGCCGACGGTCGTCCGCAGGCGCGGATCGTGCTGCTGAAGGAGATCTCACCGGACGGGCTGGTGGTCTTCACCAGCTACGAGTCGGCCAAGGGACGCGAGTTGGCTGAGCACCCCGTCGCGTCCGTGTCGTTCTGGTGGCCGCTGCAGATGCGGCAGGTCCGGGCGGTCGGCTCGGTGACCAGGCTGGCGCGGGAGCGGTCCGAGGAGTACTTCGCCAAGCGCCCCCGCGAGAGCCAGTTGGAGGCGTGGGCCTCGCACCAGTCGTCACCGATCGGCTCCCGCGACGACCTGGTCGCCGCGGTGGAGGAGGCCAGGCGGCGTTTCGAGGGCGGGGACGTGCCGTGCCCGCCGCACTGGGGTGGCTACGTGCTCAGCGTCGACACCTTCGAGTTCTGGCAGGGGCTGCCGGGCCGCCTGCACGACCGGGTGGTCTGCCGCCGCACCGCCGACGGGTGGGCGAACGAGCGCCTGCAGCCCTGAGCGCCCTTCCTCCAGCTATGTGGGTGTGCGGGCCTCGCTCCATGGGGGAGGCCTGCACCCCCACAAAGGTGGAGAAATGTGACCTCGGTCAGTCTGCTGCTGCGAGACCCGCGATGACCCGCAGTTCTGAGACCTCGGGCAGCGACCAGTCCACGTCGGCGTCGTCCTCGGGGTACGGCTCCATCATGTGCGACAGGTACGAGAGCTGCCCGTCCTCGATGTCGAGCATGAGCACGTGGGTGGCGCCGTCGCGCGTGAACGTGGCGCTGGCCGGGAACGTGTAGCTGTCCAGCAGCGTGGGGGGAGCCTCCGGGTCCGGCACCAGAAGGAAGTGGCCGTCCTCGTCGCGGCACACGGCGTCCTCGAGTTGGACGCGCAGCTCCTCGCTGCCGTAATCGTCGACGGCGTCGAGCAGTGCGGTGATGACCGCCCGCACCTCGGCCGGGAGCGGCTCCAGCGTCTCCGGGAGCGGCTGGCCGAACTCGTCGAACCCGTCAGCATCCTCCTCCGCGGGCTCGGAACCCTGCGCCAGGGAGACCGCCATCATCGAGGCGAAGACACCGACAGCGGCCCAGAGCCGGGGGCGCTTGATGCCCAGTCGCTGCAACTGCTTGATGGACCAGGCGTCGCTGCGGGCCAGCAGATCCTGCGCACCGTAGGTCACGCCGGCCGTGCCGAGCGCCAGGCCGGTGCTCAGGCCGGCGGGGCGGTAGGTGCCGTCGTCGGGCAGCGCCACCTCGGCGGCGGTGCCGCCGGCCATGGCCAGCCAGTAGGCGTGCTTCTTCCAGCCGCTGAGGCGGTTGGGGTCGATCAGAGTGATGCCCGCCCACGCGGCGGACTTCAGAACTGCGGTGGCGAGAGCGGAGCGACTGATGCGTCGGGTCATGCCCGCCACACTAGTCCCCACCGCAGGGGGCTCGTTCTCCCGGATAGCAGTGGGGGCGTGACCGGCCGCAGCCGCCAGGGCCTCAGGCCGGGCGCAACTCCAACAGCAGCGCGCTCTCGCCGTCCTGCAGCAGCCAGATCGCGCCGTCGGGGCCCTCCTCGACGGCCCGGATGCGGGCGCCCATCGGCCAGGTCTCCTGTTCGGCGGCGGTCTCGCCGTCCAGCTTCACCCGCACCAACGCCTCGCCGGAGAGGGCGCCGAGGAAGGCGTCCCCCGTCCAGCCGGGGAACAGGCTGCCCTGGTAGATCATCAGCGAACCGGGCGAGATCGAGGGTGTCCAGAACACCTTCGGCGGCTCGAAACCGTCGCCGGAAGCGTGGTCCGGGATGGGCCCGCCGCCGTAGTGGGAACCGTTGGAGGCGGCCGGCCAGCCGTAGTTGAGGCCAGGCATGATCAGGTTGAGTTCGTCGCCGCCCTCGGGCCCCATCTCCGACGCCCACAGGCGGCCGTCGGCGTCGAACGCCAGGCCCAGGGGGTTGCGGTGCCCCATGGACCAGAACTGCTGCGCTGCGGGCGCATCCTCCTGGAAGGGGTTGTCGGGGGCCGGCTGCCCGTCGAGGGTGAGGCGCAGGATCTTGCCGAGCGTGTTGTCCATCTCCTGCGCCGGGTCCATCTTCTGGCGGTCACCGGAGCTGACGAAGAGGTGGTCGCCCTGGATGGCCATGCGGTGGGAAAAGTGGCCGTTGCCGTCCACCTTCGGGGTCTGCGCCCAGATCTTGGTCACGTTGCTCAGCGTGGCGGCGTCGACGTCGAGCGTGGCCGTGCCGATCACCGCGCCCGACCCGCCGTCGCCACGTTCCACCCAGGAGAGGTAGACGGTGCCGTCGGTCTCGAACGTCGGCCCGGCGACGATGTCGCCGAAGCCGCCCTGGCCCGCGACGGCGACCTCAGGAACGCCGCTCACCTCGCGCACGGTGCCGTCGGGCGAGCGCAGCTTCAGCGCCCCGGTGCGCTCCGTGATGGCCAGGAGATCCGTGCCCGGCAGGAACTCCAACGCCCACGGGTTGGTGTAGGCCTCATGCTCCGTGACGGCGAACTCGTGGGTCTCGGGCACAGGCTCCGTCGACTCCGCGGTGGGCGATTCCGCGACGGTGGGCTCCGCCGCCGTGGACGACGCCTCGGGGGCGGCCGGTGACGGCGCGGACGGTGCGGAGGTGGTGAAGTTGGGGGAGGTGGCGGGAGTGGGCGCCGGGTCTCCCGGCCTGGGCTGCTCACCCGGGCCGGTGCAGGCGGCCAGCGTCAGTGCGGCAGTGAGGACAAGCGGTGCAAGTACTCGCATGCCACGACGCTACCAGCCGGTCCGGCGGGCGCGTCACACCCGCTGGGTCAGCTTGCGCCCAGCCGCATCCAGTGGTCGCCGCGGGCGCGCAGACCCAGCGTGAGAGCCCGCAACCCCATGAACCCGACGGCGAACGCGAGCCACAACCACGTAAGCCCCGGCACTCCGGCGTCGACGGTGAGCGCACCGAACGACAGGGGAGCGTAGCCCAGCAGCGTGATCACCCCGGCGATGGCCAGGTAGCGGCCGTCCCCGGCGCCGATCAGCACGCCGTCGAGGAGGAACACGTAACCGGCCAGCGGGAGCGTGACGGCGATCAGGACCAGCAGCCAGGCGACGAGCGTGCGGACCGCGTCGTCGGGTGCGAAGAACGCCGCCACCGGTTCCCGGACGAGCACCACGAGCACGCCGATCACTGCGCCGCCGCCCACGGACCACCAGGTCATGAGGCGGGTGGAGTCGCGGGCCTCCTTCGGGTTGGCCGCCCCCAGCGCCGTGCCGATGATGGTCTGCCCGGCGATGGCGAGCGCGTCAAGGGCGTAGGAGAGCAGACCCCACACCTGCATCACGACGTGGTGCGCGGCCAGTCCGGCCGTGCCCTGCCGGGCGGCGATGTAGGTGGTGATGAGGAGCGCGATGCGCAGGGTGACGGTGCGCAGCAACAGCGGGACGCCGACAGCGAGGCTGCTCATCATCTCCGTCCACGACGGGCGGAGCCTCGCCCCTGCGGCGCGGGCCTTGCGCGCGACGAGCAGGGCCGCCGTCGCGCCCAGCGCGGTTTCTGCCAGCGCGGTGCCGAGGCCTGCGCCGCCGATGCCCATCTGGAGGCCGACGACGAGCGCCACGTTGAGCACCAGGTTGAGCGCCGCGCTGCTGATGGACAGCACCAGCGGGGTGCGGGCGTCCGCGAGCCCGCGGAAGGTGCCGGTGGCGGCGAGCATCACGAGCATGCCCGGCAACCCGGGGAGGGACCAGCGCAGGTACTCCACCGCCTGGGTGTGCACGTCGCCCGTCGCCCCCAGCGCGGTGGCCAGCAACGGCGAGGCGATCCAGACGAGTGCGCCCACCGTCGCCCCGATGAGGCCGGCCAGCCACATGGCCTGGACACCCAGCTCGATGCCCCGGCCGCGGTGACCGGCGCCGATCTGGCGCGCCACCACGGACGTCGAGCCGTAGGCGAGGAAGATCATCAGGCCGGTGGCAGTGGTGAGCAGGCCGGATCCGATGCCGAGGCCGGCGAGCGGAACGGTGCCGAGGTGGCCCACGATCCAGGTGTCCGCCAGCATCATCAACGGCTGGGCGACCAGCGCGGCGAAGGCGGGCACTGCTAGGGCGAGGACACGTCGGCTCAAACTCATGGCGGGGGCGAGTCTATGCCCCTGTCGCGGCGCCTCATCTCCGACGCCTGCCCGTTGGGACCGGCGGTTCAGTACCCGCGTTTGGTGTTCCAGTCCCAGATGTACCAGGCGTAGATGATGTTGCCGATGCCGCCGGTGAGGAAGAACAGGAGCAGGTGCACCCAGAACGAGTTGTACTTGCGGTACATCGCGACGGGCCCGCTCTGGTTGACGAACACCTGCTGGACCGGGGCCATGGGTTGGTGTGCGTACATGGGCGGCGGGTAGGGCGGCGGCATCCGCGGCGGGCCGTAGGGCGAGGGCGCCAGGTGGGGCGCGGCGTAGGGAG
>NZ_PQFE01000016.1:0-63973 GCF_022342445.1 Tessaracoccus sp. ZS01
CCGTGACCCCGACCCCCAGCTCGTCGCCAACGCCTCCGGCGGAGCCCAGCCCAGCGCCCTCCGTCGTGCAGAGCCCCCCGTCGACCGCTCCGAAGCCCCCCGCGACCACCCCGCCGGCGAAGAAGCCGTTCCTGCGCACCGCCCCCTACACCCAGGCGGGCACGCACCTCTTCAACGGCCGCCGGTGGTTCACCTCGTGTGAGCCCTATTCCGCGACCGAGCGCTGCCGCACCGACATCTGGGCCACCGTGGTGGTCATCGAGGACGGGGAGTTCGTCAGGAGGGACGGCTGGGCGTTCAACAACCTGACGTACCTGCCGCTCATGACGCGCGCGGCCTGGGGAGCCAACCCGCTGGCCCACTACGACATGGAGGGTTTCGCCTCCGGCGGCCGACAGTGGCGCACCGAGTGCGACACCGCCCGCACGGGCCGCGGCGCCTGCCGTTCGTACACGCTGACGACGGTGTACGCAGCCACTCCCGGAGCAACCGGCGGTTACGCGTTCACGCAGAGCAGCCAGTGGGTGTTCAACAACATCGTCATGTTCAGCTGACCGGCTCGATCAGTTCGGGACCCTCGGTCCCCACCTTGTTCACCGCCCGCGACACCTTCCGGTGCCCCATGTCCAGCGGTGCGGTCAGCATCGCGACGGCGGCCTGCGCATCTGTGAAACCGGGGTCGAGCCAGTCGTCCCAGCTGTCGCGCGGCACCACCATGGGCATCCGGTCGTGCACCCACCCCAACTCGTCCGTCGCCTCGGTGGTGATGATGGTGGTCGTCGAGAGCCAGCCGTCCGGCCCCTTCCAGAACTCGTAGAGGCCGGCCATCACCATCAGCCCGGACGGCGGGCTGAGGAAGTACGGCTGCTTGACGGGCTTCTTCTCCCCCGCCACGTCCTCGGAGCGCCATTCGTAGTAGCCCAGGGCCGGGAGGAGGCAGCGGCGAGCGGCGGCGGCCTTCCGGAACGACGGCTTCTCGGCGACCGTCTCCACCCTGGCGTTGATCAGCCTCGCGCCGCCGTCGGGCGACTTCGACCAACTCGGCACCAGTCCCCACTTCAGCGGCACCAGCTTCCTGGTGACCCCGTCGTCCTCCGCCCTGTCGACGACGGCGGGCACCACGTCGGTGGGTGCGATGTTGAAACGGGGCGTGGCCACCTCGGCCATCTCCTCGTCGATGAAGGAGATCTCGAACTCCTCCACCAGCTCACTGGGATGAGCCGTCGCTGCATACCGTCCACACATGACAGCAAGGCTAGTAGGGTTGCTCCATGAGTCTCTTGCGATTCGTAGCCCGAAGCCTGTTCGCCAGCTACTTCATCTCAGAAGGTGTCAAGGCGGTCACCAAGCCTGCCGACACCGCGCCAGATGCCGAAGCGTTCACCCACACCTTCACCCCGCTCGTGCAGCGCATCGTGCCGGCCGACCTTGCGTCCTACGTGCCCGAGAAGGCCGAGACGTGGGTGCGCATCTCCGGCGTGGTCCAGATCGTGGGCGGCGCCATGTTCGCCACCGGTATCGGCCGTCGTCTCGGCGCAGCCATGCTCGCCAAGGCCAGCGTCCTGAACCTCGCCATCTCCATGCCCGGCAAGCAGGCCACCCAGGAGGCCAAGGAGCATGCGCGCCCGGAGATGCTGCGCAACGCGGCCCTCCTCGGAGCCGCGGTGCTCGCCACGCAGGACCTGCAGGGCAGGCCCAGCCTCGGCTGGCGTTCCGCGCACGCCGCCAAGGTCACGGAGAAGAAGGTCTCCGCCCTGAGCAACGACGTGAGCCGGAAGGCCCGGAAGCAGGCGAAGAGGATTGGTAAGAAGCTCGAGGCTGTCACTCCTTGACCAGCCATTCGCTTCCCTCCGCCTCCTCCCCCGTCATCGGGGAACTGATCGTTCCCGGTTCCAAGTCGGAAACCAACCGCGCCCTGGTTCTTGCTGCCCTCGCAGACGGGCCCAGCACGCTTCGCGGCGTGCTCGACTCGCGTGACTCGCAGCTGATGATCGACGCGCTGCGCGCGCTCGGCGTTTCCCTCGAGGCCCGGGGCGACGCGCTGCGCGTCACCCCACCGGTCCGTTTCCGCGGTGCAGCCGACATCGACTGCGGCCTGGCAGGAACCGTCATGCGCTTCGTGCCGCCCATCGCGTTGTTGGCGGACGGGCCCAGCTCCTTCGTGGGAGACCCGCACGCCTCGGAGCGCCCCATGGGGCCCCTACTTGACGGTCTGCGCCAGCTCGGCGCCATCATCTCGGCGGATGCCATCCCGTTCCGGATGGTGCCGCCCGCGTCGCTGGGGTCAGAGGCGGTGATCGACTCCTCCGGGTCCAGCCAGTTCGTCTCCGGCCTGATGTTGATCGGCGCGCTGCTGCCGCAGGGGCTGACCATCCGCCACACCGGGAGCACGCTGCCGTCACGTCCGCACATCGCCATGACCGCGCAGATGCTGCGCGACCGGGGTGTCGCCGTCAGCGAGCCTGACGAGCGCACCTGGGTGGTGGCACCGGGCAGCATCCAGGCCCGCGACACCACCATCGAGCCGGATCTCACCAACGCCTCGGTGTTCCTCGCGGCGGCCGCGGCCACCGGCGGGCAGGTGACCGTGCCCGGCTGGCCGCAGCAGTCGCTGCAACCGGGTGCCCTGTTCCTGGAGGTCGCCGAACGCATGGGCGCCACCGTCGAGCGTCACGGGGACAAGGTCACCGTGACCGGCCCCTCGCAGCTGCAGGGGATCGACGTTGACCTCACCACCGCGTCGGAGCTGACACCGTCCATCGCCGCGCTGGGGGCCCTGGCAGAGGGCACCACCCGCGTACGCGGCGTGGCGCACATCCGGGGCCACGAGACGGACCGCCTCGCTGCGCTGGTTTCGGAACTCCGCAAGCTCGGCATCCGGGCCGAGGAGACCGACGACGGCCTCACCATAGAGGGCGGCACCGGGCTCAACCGGGCCGAGATCGAGACCTACGCCGACCACCGGATGGTCCACTTCGCCGCCCTGGTCGCGCTGAAGCAGCCCGGCATCACCGTGACGGACCTGCAGTGTGTCTCCAAGACGATGCCGGCCTTCCCGCAGGACTGGGCGAGGCTGGTCGGTTGAGCAGCCGCTGGGACAAACACGACCGCGACGTCGAGGACTTCGACAGGCCTCGTCGCCGCACCCGTCCCCGCACCAAGGAGCACCCGGACTACTCGGCGCTCCCCGTCGCCCGGGTGATCTCCGTGGACCGCGGGCGCTACCGCTGCCTGCTGGAGGGCCGTCCCGTCACCGCGGTGCGTGGCCGCCTCATCAACCGCAAGGGCGGCATCATCGTCGGCGACAACGTCCGCCTCGACGGCGATGTCACCGGCGACGAGGGCAGCCTCAGCCGCATCGTCGAGGTGATCGAGCGCTCCACGGTGTTGCGCCGCAGCGCCGACGACGCGGATTCCTTCGAGCGGCCCATCGTCGCCAACGCCGATCAACTGTTCATCGTGACCGCGCTGGCTGATCCGCCTCCGCGGACGGGCATGATCGACCGCATCCTGGTGGCGGCCTTCGACGCCAAGATCAGGCCGGTCCTGTGCCTGACGAAATCAGATCTCGCCTCGCCGGACGAACTGAAGCGTGCCTACGAGCCGCTCGGCGTGCCCATCGTCGTCACGGAGCCGGACGCGGACCTGACGCAGATCCGGGAGGCCATCCAGGGCAGGGTGACTGTGTTCGTGGGCCACTCGGGCGTGGGGAAGTCGACGCTGGTGAACCGGCTCATTCCTGACGCGAACCGCGCCACGGCAGAGGTCAGCGAACTCACAGGCAAGGGCCGCCACACCTCCACCTCCGCGGTGGCGATGGAGGTCCCCGGCGGCGGCTGGATCATCGACACCCCCGGCGTGCGCTCGTTCGGCATCATGCACGTCTCCCCGGAGTCGCTGGTGGGCGCCTTCACGGACCTCAGGGAGTTCGCCGAGGACTGTGCGCGGGGCTGCAAGCACGAGACAGGGGCCGTGGACTGCGCGTTCGACGATGCCGTGGCCGACGGTCGGCTCTCCCAGGAGCGGCTCGCGTCCTTCCGCCGGATGGAAGCGGCGTTCATCTAGCGGTTGCCGCTACGGTGGTGCCATGGCACAGACTAAGGACCTCACGGACGACGTGCGCCTCGCGCATCTCATGGCCGACGACGCCGACTCGCTCTCGATGAGCAGGTTCAAGGCGCTGGACCTCCAGGTCCGGTCCAAGCCGGACGCGACCCCGGTCACAGAGGCGGACACCGCCGTCGAGGAATCCATCCGCCGCACCCTGGCACGCACCCGGCCCCGCGACGCGGTGCACGGCGAAGAGTTCGCCGACAGCGGCGACTCGCCGCGGCGCTGGATCATCGACCCCATCGACGGCACCAAGAACTACCTGCGCGGCGTACCGGTCTGGGCCACGCTCATCGCGCTCGAGGTCGAGGGTCACATCGTCGCCTCCGTCGTGTCGGCGCCCGCCCTGGGGCGGCGCTGGTGGGCGACGCTGGGTGGGGGCGCCTACACCGGCCGCTCCATCCTCAACGCCACCGAACTGCGGGTGAGCAAGGTGGAGGACATCGCGGACTCGTCGTTGTCCTACTCGGACATCGCGGAGTGGGTCGATTCAGGCAAGGGCCAGGGATTCATCGACCTCATGCGCGAGTCATGGCGCACCCGCGCCTACGGCGACTTCTGGAGCTACATGCTGGTGGCCGAGGGGTGCGTCGACGTGGCGGCGGAGCCGGATCTGGAACTGTACGACATGGCGGCGCTCGACATCATCGTGCGCGAGGCCGGCGGCCGCTTCACGAACCTGAGTGGCGAGGACGGCGTGAAGGGCCCTGGTGCACTCGCCACCAACGGGCTCCTCCACGACGCCGTCCTCAGCTACCTCAGCTGATCAGAGCACGCGGACGCGCAGCGTCTCGTCGAGCGCCTCGAGTTCGGAGAGCAGCCCGTTGACATCCGCCGCGGCGATGTCGGTGATGGCGTAGCCCAGCGCACCCTTCGTCGACAACGTCTGCGACAGGATGTTGATGTCGTGCTTGGCCAGCAGGGAGTTCAGGCGGGCCATCACGCCGGGCACGTTGTGGTGCAGGTGCACGATGCGACGCTCGCGCACCGGACCTGCCGCGACCTCCGGCAGGTTGACGCTCATCGACGTGGAGCCGGCGTTCTGGTAGTCGTTGATCTTGCCGGCCACGTAACGGCCGATGTCCTCCTGCGCCTCCTGCGTGGAGCCACCGACGTGCGGGGTCAAGATCACGTTGCTGAGGCCCTGCAGCTTCGAGACGAAAGGCTCGTCCTTGCTCTTGGGTTCCGTCGGGTAGACATCGACGGCAGCGCCGGCCAGATGCCCGGAGACCAGCGAGTCGTGGAGCGCGTCGAGGTCGACGACGTGACCGCGGCACAGGTTCAGGAACAGCGAGCGGGGGCGCATCTTGGCGAACTCCTGCGCGCCGAACAGGTCCTTGTTCTCCGAACGGCCGTCCACGTGCACCGAGATCGTCTCGGCCTGGGCCAGCAGGGCGTCGAGGCTCTCGACGCGCCGGGCGTTGCCCAGCGCGAGCCTGTCGGCGACATCGTAGAAGAGGACCCGCATGCCCAGCGCCTCCGCGACGATCGACAGCTGCGAGCCGATGTTGCCGTAGCCCACGATGCCCAGAGTGCGGCCACGCACCTCGTGCGAACCGATGGCGGACTTGTCCCAGACACCGTTGTGCATGTCGCGGTTGCGGTCCGTCAGCCTCCGCGCCATCGCGATGATCTCGCTGATGGCGAGTTCGACGACCGAGCGGGTGTTGGAGTAGGGCGCGTTGAACACGGCGACACCGAGCTCCGTGGCGGCCTCGAGGTCGATCTGGTTGGTGCCGATGCAGAAGGCGCCGATCGACTTCAGCTGGGGCGCCGCGTCGAGCACCTTCCGGGTGACATGGGTGCGCGATCGGATGCCGAGGTAGTCAACGCCGTCGAGCGCCGCGACAAGGTCGCGCTCTGCGAGGGCGCCGGGGCGGAGCTCCACCTCAAAGCCCTTGGCTTCGAGGGACTTCACGGCGTCTTCATGGATGTTCTCAAGGAGGAGTGCCTTCACGATGGGACACTTTACGCGCCCGCACCCGTGGAGGTCGCGCCCGTCCAATCAGCCATGAGCGAATCGCCCCGTCCTGAGCGGCGGAAACCCTTACAACGTCAGGGTGGCGTCCACCAGCGCCCGGGTGTACGGCTGCTGCGGGTGGTCCAGCACGTCGGCGACAGCGCCCTCCTCGACGATGTGGCCGCGCTCCACCACCAGAACCCGGTCACACATGTGGCGCACGATCGCCAGGTCGTGCGAGACCAGCACCAACGCCAGCGAGCGTTCCCGCACTTCGTCGGTGAGCAGGTTGAGCACCTGGGCCCGCACCGAGACGTCCAGCGCCGACACCGGCTCATCCGCCACGAGGAACGCGGGATCAGAGATCAGCGCGCGGGCGATCGCCACCCGCTGGCGCTGACCGCCGGAGAGCTGGTGCGGGAACCGGTCCAACGTGTCCGCGCTCAACCCGACGCCCTCCAGCGCCCGGGCCACCACCTCGACGGAGGGTTCAGGCACATCGCCCCTCCCCCGCAGCACCGGTGAACGCAACGGTTCGGCGACGATGTCGCGCAGCTTCATCCGCGGGTTGAGCGAGGAGTTCGGATCCTGGAACACCATGGAGGCGGAGGCCCGCAGCCAGCCGCGTTTCCGTTCCGGGAGGCCGACGATGGAGCGGCCGTCGAACAGCACGTCCCCCTCCGACGGCGGCACCAGGCCGAGCATCAGCCTGGCCATGGTCGTCTTGCCGGAACCGGACCCGCCGACGATCCCGACGCGCTCGCCCGGCGCCACCACGACGTCCGACGGGTGCAGCGCGACGAACGGCCGCCGGGCCCTGCGGTAGGTCACGGCTGCGCCACGGAGTTCGACGATGTTCATGCCTCCTCCACCCGGTAGAAATCCGCCACTGAGGGGAGCCGCTCGCCGGGCGGCACCGCGTCGATGCGCGCAGAGGCGATGAGGCCCTGGGTGTAGGGATGCTGCGGCTGGGCGATCACGGAGTTGATGGGCCCCTCCTCGACAATGCGTCCGTCCAGCATGACGATCACGCGGGCGGCGATCTGCCGCACGACGGCGAGGTCATGGGAGACGAAGAGCGCGGAGCGGCCCTCGAGTTGCTCGGCGAGCAGGGCGAGGATCTGGCGCTGGACGAGCACGTCGAGGGCGGTTGTGGGCTCGTCGCAGAGCACCAGACCGGGCCGGTTGGCCAGCGCCATGGCGATCAGCGCCCGCTGGCGCTGGCCACCGCTGAGCTCGTGCGGGAACGAGTCGGCGATGCGTTCGGGATCCGTGATGCCCACCCGACCGAGCCAGGCGAGGACTTCGGGGCGGATCCGGCCACGGCGGTCGCCGTGGTGCAGTGCGACGACCTCACCGATCTGGCGGCCCACCCGCATCGTCGGGTCCAGCGCGGTCATGGGTTCCTGGAAGATCATCGCGATGTCGTCGCCGCGCAACGCCCGGTATTCCCGTTCGGGCAGGCCCACCAGTTCACGGTCGTCCAGCCGGATGGAGCCGGTGACCTGGGCATGGTCCGGCAGCAGGCCCATGATGGCCAGTGCGGTGACGGACTTGCCGGACCCGGACTGGCCGATGATGCCGAGGCTTTCGGCGGCGTCGACGGTGAACGACACGCCGTCGACCGCCTTCCGCTGGTGTCGCCCGAACGTGACCGTCAGGTCCGTGACCTCGAGGTAACTCACCGGATCTCCGTCAGCCGCGGGTCGAGGAGGTCGCGGAGACCGTCTCCCAGCAGGTTGAAGCCCAGCGTTGCGACCGCGATCGCCAGGCCGGGCCACAGCGCCTGGATGGGCTCGCTGAAGATGTAGTCCTGGGCCTCCCGCAGCATGCGGCCCCACGTGGGCTCGGAGGCCCGTGAACCGAGCCCCAGGTAGGAGAGGCCGGCCTCCGCGAGGATCGCCACGCCGAAGCTCACTGACGCCTGCACCCCGAGCACCGGTGCGATGTTCGGCAGCACGTGGCGCACGGCCACGGCCGTGCCTGGGGTGCCGCTGAGGCGGGCGGCCTCGACGTAGCCCTGCGACATCACCTGCAACGTCGCCGCCCGTGCGATGCGCACGAAGGCGGGGATGGTGGCGATGGAGATCGCGAGCATCGCCGTCCAGGTCGATCCGCCCAGGGCGGCCGCGAACAGGATGGCCAGCAGCAGCGCCGGAAAGCCGTAGAGGATGTCTGCCAGGCGGGCGGGGATCTCCCCCATCCAGCCGCGCTTCATGCCGGCGAAGATCCCGGCCGGCACTCCCACGACAGCCGCCCCGGCCACCGACACGATGCCCACCAGGAGCACGATCTTGGCGCCGTTGATGATGCGCGAGAAGATGTCGGCGCCGAACCCGTCCGTGCCCAGCAGGTGCGGCCAGCCGGGGTCGGCCAGGCGCTTGCCCACCATCGCCGTGGGGTTGTACGGCGTCCAGAAGACGCCGACCACGGCGAGGACCACCACCGCGCCGATGAGGATGAGACCCGTGTAGAGGGTGGCGCGCTTCATGCTGCGTCCGCCGCGCGTCGGAGCCGGGGATCGATGAGCTGATAGGCGACGTCCACCACGAAGTTGATCACCAGCACGCTCCACACCAACAGCAACACGATGGCCTGGACGACGGCGAGGTCTCGCTGCGATACAGCCAGCAGCAGCGCGGAGCCCAGGCCGGGCAGCGCGAAGACCTGCTCGATGATGATGGCGCCCACCAGCAGGGTCGCCAACTGGAGGCCGATGACGGTCAGCAGCGAGATGGCGATGTTGCGCAGCCCGTGCCTGAACAGTGCCCCTGCCCTGGACCAGCCGACGGCGCGCGCAGTGCGGAAGTAGTCCTCCTGCATGACCTCGATCACCGACGAGCGCACGTAGCGCGAGATGACGCTGCCCTGCACGAGTGCAAGCGAGACGACGGGCAGGACGAGCCGCGTGAGCCACTCGCCGATGGAGTCCCAGTACGACACGTAACCGCCGGCGGGTAGCCAGCGCAGCTGGATCGCGAAGATGATCACCAGCCAGATGCCCGCCCAGAAGGCGGGCACGGCCAGCCCCACCTGCGACAGGGCGGAAACGGCCGCTCCGTCGGCGTGCCGCCGTCGGACCGCCGCGTACGCCCCCACCGGAACCGCCACCAGCACGGCGACGAGCATGCCCAGGATGGCCAGCGACAGCGTCACCTCCAGGCGCGCGGCGATCAGGGGTGCCACCGCGCGGCCACTGATGTAGGAGGCGCCGAAGTCGAACCGGAGCACGCCCCAGAGCCACTCGACGTACCGCAGACCGAACGGCCGGTTGAGGCCGAGCCGTTCCCGCAGCGCCTCCGCTTCACCCGGCGCCGCGTTGGAGCCGAGGATGATCTGGGCCATGTCACCCGGGAGGGCGTTGGCCACCACGAAGATCAGGAACGAGGCCAGCAGCAGGCTGGCGAACAGCCACGCCGCCCGCACCAGCACCCGTCGCAGGGCCACGCCCGATCAGCCCCTGGCGAGCATCGTCAGGTCGAACGACAGAGAGATCTGGTTGACCTGGACGCCCGAGATGTCGGGTGTGGTGATGATGATGCTGGGCAGCAGGAACAGCCAGTCGGCGGCCGCGTCGTCGGACAGGAGACGGGCGGCTTCCTTCAGCTTCTCGGTCTGCTCCTCCGGGGTGAGTGAGGCGTCGGCCTCCTTCAACAGCTCGTTGTACTCGGGGTTGTTGTAGGCCCAGTAGTTGCCCTCGAACGAGAACGCCGTCATGTCGCGCGGTTCCACGTGGGCCACGATCGTCATGTCGTAGTCGTGGTTGCCGTAGACCTGCTCGAGCCAGCGGCCCCATTCGAGTTCCTCCACCACGACGTCGATGCCCACGGCCTTGAGCTGTTCGGCGATGAACCGGGCCGAAGGCGGCGCGTAGGGCAGCACCGGGACGCGCAGGCGCAGCGTGAGTCCGGTCTCGTGTCCCGCTTCCTTGAGCAGTTCGCGCGCCTTGGCCGGGTCGAACGGGTAGGCCTGCGAGAGATCCTCGTACCAGGGGTCTGTGGGCGGCACGTGCGAGCCGATCAGCGGGCCCATGCCCGCCCAGACGGCTTCGACGAGGGCTTCGCGGTCGATGGCGTGGTTGATGGCCTGGCGGACCTTGAGGTCCTTCAGCGGTTCGGATCCGTGGTTGAAGCCGAGCACCACCTCGCCCGTGGTGGTGCCCTCATGGATGGTGTAGCGCGACTCGTCGCGGAACTGCTCGATCGACTGGGGCACGGTCAGGTTCGAGATGATGTCGAGCTGTCCCGAGAGCATCGCCGCGTTCATGGCGTTGGGGTCCGAGTAGTAGCGGAAGTACACGTCGGAGAAGCGGCCGGGGGTGCCCCAGTAGTTCGTGTTGGGCTTGAGCTGGATGTAGGAGCCCTCTTCCCACGCGCCGAAGACATAGGAGCCGGAGCCCACGGGCACGGTGTTGATGGTGCCGAAGCCTGCGGGATCGGCCACGATCCCCATCGGGCCGCTCAGGTCGTACAGCCAGGCATGCGACGGCTGCTTCAGCGTGATCTCGACGGTGGACTCGTCGATGGCCTCGATGGTGTCGACAGGTCCCCACTTGTCCCGGATCTGCGCCGTGGCGGTGTCGCCGCGGTTGCGCTCGAAGTTGGCCACGACCGCCTCCGCGTCCAGCGCAGCACCGGAGGCGAACTGGGCGCCGGACTCCAGCGTGAAGGTGTACACGAGCGAGTCTTCGGAGATCCGCCACTCGTTGGCCAGCAGCGGCTTGATGTTGCCGTCCGAGTCCACCTTCACCAGCGTCTCGTAGACGTTGTACAGCAGCACGAACGGCGTGCCGGCACCGGCCACGGTGATCGGGTCGAGGCCGTCCGGCCGGGTGGTGACGCCGATGTTGAGCGTCGACTCGGCTGTCTCGGGGGCAGGGTCTGGGCGGGCGCAGGCGCTCAGCACCACCGACGCCACGAGGGCCAGGATGACGGCCACCGACAGTCTGCTACGGCGCATGAGGGGTTCCCTTCGAGGGTCTGTCTAAAGCGTCATCAGTGTAACCAGTAGGTTTTCGGTGCGTGCTCACCCGATCGCTCCAGAGCCGTCGCGGGCGATCAGGACCGGGGGGATGGTGACGCCCGTGAGGTCCACCCCGGGGTCTGCGATCTGCGCCAGCACCATGTCCAGCACCGTCGCCGCCACCTCTTCCACGGGTTGCACCATGCTGGAGATGCCGAGTTCACGCGCCACCGGGGTGTTGTCGAAACCGATGATCCACCGGCCGGATTCCCCGCGTCGGCGCAGCACGGTGAACGCGCCCAGCGAGAGGGTGTCCGAGGCACAGACCACCGCGGTCGCCCCCCTGGCCAGCAGTTCCTTCATGCCGGCTGCACCGTCGTCGACGGTGTCCTCCACCTCGACGGCCAGTTCGTGCTCCGCTTCGGGCGTGAGCCCAAGGGCCTCAGCCCAGCCGGCACGCCGGTCCTTGCCCACCGGGGAGCCGTCGGACCAGCCCAGGTAACCGATGCGCTCGTGCCCCTGGCTGCGCAGGTGGGCGGCCGCCTCGGCTGCGCCGGCGCGGCCGTCGACATCTGCCCAACGGCCGTGATCGGGCGCGCCCCAGGGCCTGCCGAAGGCCGCGAAAGGCACGCCGGCCTCCATCAGTTGTTCCGGACGACGGTCGTCGAGCCAGGTGTCGGTGAGGATGCAGGCGTCGATGGCCAGCGTGCGGCGCAGCTCGACGAGCTTGTCCACCTCCTCGTCGTTGGTGCGGGCCGGGAACAGCACGACCCGGTAGCCGCTCTGATCGGCCCGTTCGACGAGTGAGTGGGTGAAGGCGTCCATGATGGATCCGCTGATGCCGTTGCGCGGGTTGCTCAACCTGAGGCCCAGCGACATGGCCCGCTGGTTGCGCAGCGCGCGGGCCGCGGCCGACGGACGGTACCCGGAGCGTTCGATCGCCTCCTGGACCCTTGCCCGCGTCTCCGGGCGCACCCTGTCTGGGAAGTTGAGAACGTTGGAAACCGTCTGCCGTGACAGGTTCAGCTCGGCGGCCAGGCTCGCAAGCGTCGGCTTGTTCATCTAACCCCCTGGATCGTTCAAGTTGCAGCAATCGTGCTCTGCAAAGACGCGCGGGTCAAGCGACGCGGCCAAGGCTTCAGCGTCCGACTGGTTGAGTAGGGATCCCACATCGTCGGCGGTGCGGTTCGGACATGAAAAGACTCCCGGCCAGATACCTGGCCGGGAGTCTTCCGGTAGTAGCGGGGACAGGATTTGAACCTGTGACCTCTGGGTTATGAGCCCAGCGAGCTACCGAGCTGCTCCACCCCGCGTCGCTTCGATAACTATACGGAAGCCCTTCCCAGAACACAAATCGAGGTCGGTGTTCGAGTTGGGGCATGGGTTCTGGGGTGGTTCGTGTCACCCCTGACACCGGCAACGCCGCCTGGGCGAGATGTGCTGGGCGGGCGCTGTGCGGGTATGAATGGACTCATGAAATGGTTGCGGAACGCGGGCTGGGTGGCAGCGGGCATCGGCCTGGCTGGGACCGCTCTCGGAGTTTTCGGTGCACGGTCCCTGAACGGGCCGAGGCGCGAGTGGCCGCCCTACGGCTTCACACCGTTCGAGGTGGGGCTGCAAGCCGACAACGTCACCTTCACCGCCGACGACGGGGTGCGGATCGCCGGCTGGTGGTTCGACGTGCCGGGGTCGCGCAGCGTCGTCGTCATCGCCCACGGGCACCGGGGCAACAAGTCAGACCTGCTCGGCATCGGGCCGGGCCTGGTGCGCCGGGGCCACAGCGTGCTGCTCTTCGATTTCCGGGGCTCCAGCGACTCCGGCGACGGCGCTCTTTCGCTGGCGTTCCACGAGCAACGCGACCTGCTCGCGGCCCTGGACCATGCAGCGGCACGCCGTCCGGACGCCCGGCTGGCCGTCGTGGGCTTCTCCGGGGGTGCAGCCACCGCCATCCTCGCGGCCGCCAAGGATTCCCGCGTCGGGGCTCTGGTGCTGGACTCCCCCTTCGCCACGCTGACGGACGTGGTGGCCCAGGCCTTCCGGGGCCACAGGCTCCCTGCCGCGCCGTTCGTGCCGCTGGTGGCTCTCGCCAACCGGGTGCTGCACGGCTACAGGTTGCACGACGTGCGCCCCATCGACGCCATCGCCGAGCTTCCGCCCCGGCCGATCCTGCTGCTGCACGGCACCCGGGACGAGGTCATCCCGTACCGGCACGCGCTGGACCTGAGGGACGCGGCAGGGCGCGACGCCGTCGAACTGGTGACCTTTGAAGGTGCGTACCACTGCGGCGGCTACTTCTCCGACAGGCCCGGCTACATCGCGCTGGTCGACGACTTCTTGCAGCGTTGGCTCAACAGCTGAGCCGCTGATCACACCACGCCGTGAAGCCATCCCGCCGAAGGAATTCGGCGGGACGGCTCCAGGAACTGCAGGGGCACCGGCCCCCGGGGTCAGGGGCGCTGCGGAAGCGGCTGGGTCTTCGCCGGATCCCGCTGGACGAAGCCACCGAGGACTGCGTCGATCCGGGACATGACGTCAGCGGGTAGTTCGACGCCGCTGGCCTTGACGTTCTCGGCCACCTGCTCCGGGCGCGAGGCACCGATGATCGCCGCCGCCACGTTCTCGTTCTGCAGCACCCATGCCACGGCGAGCTGGGCCATGGTCAGGTCCACCTCTTCGGCGATGGGGCGGAGGTCCTGGACCGCGGCGAGCAGGTCGTCCTGCATCCACCGGCTGATCATCTGTTGGCCGCCCTTGGCGTCGGTGGCACGCGAACCCTCCGGCGCACCCTGGCCGGGCAGGTACTTGCCGGTCAGGACGCCCTGGGCGACCGGGGACCACACGATCTGTGACAGACCCGCCTCCTGCGAGGCCGGGATCACCTCGTCTTCGATGACCCGCCACAGCATGCTGTACTGCGGCTGGTTCGACACGAGCGGAATGCGCAACTCCCTGGCGTACCTGGCAGCCTCCAGTATCTGCTCACCGCGCCATTCGGACACGCCGATGTAGAGCGCTTTGCCCTGGCGCACGATGTCGCCGAAAGCAACCATCGTCTCCTCGAGCGGTGTCTCCACATCGAAGCGGTGCGCCTGGTAGACGTCCACGTAGTCCATCTGGAGCCGCTTCAACGAGCCGTCGATGCCTTCCATGATGTGCTTGCGGGAGAGGCCTGCGTCGTTGGCGCCCTTGGGCCCGATCGGCCAGTAGACCTTCGTCAGGATCTCCAGAGACTCGCGGCGCTCACCCTTCAACGCCTCGCCCAGCACCTGCTCCGCGACGGTGTTCGCGTAGGTGTCCGCGGTGTCGAACGTGGTGATGCCGTTGTCCAGGGCGGCGCGCACGCACGCGCTCGCCGCGTCGTTCTCCACCTGCGAGCCGTGGGTGAGCCAGTTGCCGTAGATGATCTCCGTGACCTTGAGACCCGAATTGCCGAGATAGCGGTATTTCATGGCCCACAACCTACTCTCCGGAGCACCGCGGCGGGCACGCTAGGCTCGCCGGTATGACCCAGGCGGACCTCCACTACGAACTGAGCCAACACGAACTCGACAACGGATTCCGGGTCGTCGTGGCGCCCGACGATGCGGCACCCGGCGTCGCGGTCAACATCTGGGTGGAAGTGGGCTCCGCCGACGAGGTCGCCGGCCGCACCGGTTTCGCCCACCTCTTCGAGCACCTCATGTTCCAGGGTTCCGCCAACGTCGCCAGCGGTGAGCACATGGCCACCGTCGAGGCCCTCGGCGGCACCGTCAACGCCACCACGTCGTCGGACCGCACCAACTACTTCGAGACCGTCCCTCGCGGCGCCCTGGACCTGGCCCTCTGGCTGGAGGCGGACCGGTTCGCGTCGCTCGCCATCACGCCGGAGAACTTCGAGGCCCAGCGCCAGGTGGTCAAGGAGGAGAAGCGCCAGCGCTACGACAACCAGCCCTACGGCGACCTCCTCGAACTCCTCACCGCTCAGCACTTCGAGGCCGAGCACCCGTACGGGCACCTCACCATCGGGTCCATGGAAGATCTCGACGCCGCCTCGCTCAGCGACGTGGCCGCGTTCTTCAGCGCCTGGTACCCGGCGAGCAACCTCCGCCTGGTGTTGTGCGGCCCCGTCGGCGTCGACGAAGGGCTGAGCCTCGTGGAGCGCCACTTCGGTCACCTCCCTGCGCTGCCGAAGCCTGCCCGTGGGGCGATGCCTGTCGGCGGTCTCGTTGCGCCGCAGACCGACGTCGTGACCCGTCAGGTCCCCCACTCGCTCAGCTACCTTTCCTGGGCCACCCCGGACGCGGCGCACCCCGACGTACCCGCCCTCGACATGGCGCTGGCGGTGCTCGCCGACGGGAACACCAGCCGCCTGCACCGGGCCCTGGTCAAGCGCTCCGATGTCGCCTATGAGGTGCACAGCGGCATGTTCACCAACCGCTCCGCAGCGTCGCTGACGACGTTGGTGGGACGCCCTGCAGACGACGTGTCGCTGGAGCAGCTCTCCGACGCGGTCACCGGGGAACTCGCCACGTTCCTGGTGGAGGGACCGACGGAGGCGGAACTGGCCCGCGCCGTGGCGCAGTTCGAGCGCGACTGGCTGTGGGATCTGGCCACCACGAGCGGCCGGGCCGACGCCATCAATGAGGCCTGGCTCCTGCACGGCTCCCCGAAGTACGTGAACAAGTATCTCGGCGAGGTCCTCGCCCTCACGCCTGACGACGTCCGTGCCGCCGCCGCAAGATGGCTCCAGCCCGACGCGTGCCACACACTCCTCTACCGTGCGGAGAACGCCCGATGAAAAGACCAGCCGTCCAACTCGCCACGCCCTGGCACTTCCCCACCCCCACCGTCGTGCGCCTGGACTCGGGCCTCAGCGTGTGGCATTTCCACCTGCCGGGCCAGCACGTGGCCACGTTCGAAGTGGTCCTGCCCACCCAGCTCACCTATGAGCCCCGCGACAAGGAGGGCGTGGCCAACGTCGCGCTGCACGCCATTGACGAGGGCACCCACCTGCACCCCGACGGCGGGATCGGCGAACTGCTGGAGGCGCAGGGGGCGACCCTCCACGGCGGCACGCATCACCGCTACACCACCTTCGGTGGGCAGGCCCCCTCGCGGCGGCTGACTGCCGTGCTGCCACTGTTCTCCGAGGTACTGACGCAGCCCGCCTACAGCGAACGCGACGTCGCCCACCATGTGGAGGCCCAGATCGCCTCCCACGAGTCGCGGCTCGCCTCGCCCGGTGCCGCGAACCGGCTCGCACTGCGCGCAGCGCTGTACGACCCGACCCACCGCGATTCCCGGCCCACGAGCGGCCTCCCGGAGACACTTCAGCGCATCACGGCCGCCGATGCGGCGCAGTGGCACCGGAGCCACTTCTCCCAGGTCGGCGCCACCCTCGTCATCGCCGGTGCCGTCACCCTTGCCGAAGTGCTGGAGGGCATCGGAAGCTGGCAGTCGGGACAGCCCGCGGCGCAGGGGCTCCGGCCCGCGTCGCCGCTGCAGGAGCCCACCGTGGTCGTCGTCGACCACCCGGACTCCGTGCAGGCCACCGTCACGCTGGCCAGCCGCACCGTGACGCGCAACGACCCCAGGTGGCCGTCCCTGCGCGTCGCCGGTCATGCCGTGGCAGGAGCCTTCGCGAGCCGCCTCAACCTCGAACTGCGCGAGCGGCTCGGCTACACCTACGGCATCCGCGGAGGCTTCTCCCCCGGCGTCGACGAGGGCCAGTTCAGCGTCGGCGGGAGCGTGCGCACAGAGGTCGCCGGCGACGCGGTCGCAAGGATGCTCGACGGTCTGGCGCTGGGTGAGCCCCTGTCGGCCGCGGAGACGGACGATGCCCGGGACTTCCTGGTCGGGATCGCGCCGCTGGCCAACGAAACCTCTGCGGACATCGTCGCCCAAGGCTCCGCGTTGGCAGGCTCAGGCATCGGCCCGGACTACCTCAATGAGCACTTCGCGGCGCTCAAGCTCGTGACGGCCGAGGGCGCGACGGCCGCGTTCCGCGAGGTCGTTGACCCCACACACCTGACGATCGCCGTCACCGGGGCCGCGGCCGAGTTGGTCCCCGCTCTGGAGCTACTCGGCCTGCGGCCGCAGGTGGTTTAGCCCCCGTCGAGCGCCTTGATCGCCTCGTCGACCTTCTCCTCGGCGCTCTTGGTCTTGGCCTGGAATTCGCCCAGGTTGCCTTCCTTCAGTGCGACGTCGGCGCCCTCGTAGAGCGCCTGCGCCTCAGTCAGCAACTGCCTGGCCCGCGCCTCGGCACCCGTGGCGGGCGTGACGCTCGGCGCCGGCGTCGGCTCTTCTCCCTCGACCTCGCCTCCGGGCTCGACGACGGGCGGCACGCCCTCCGCGCCACCCTCTCCCGTTTCAGCGCCGGCGTCGCCCTGGAACACCTGGTCCAGCGCGGCCTGCAGGGTGTCGCCGATGCCGATGTGTTCACCGAAGCGCACCACGATGAAGCGCAGCGCCGGGTAGGAACCTGACGTGACGGCCTGGGTGTAGATGGGCTGGACGTAGAGGAGTCCGCCGCCCAAGGGCAGCGTCAGCAGGTTTCCGTGAATGGCGGTGGCCGAGGCGCCCTGGCGGTTGAACGGCAGAAGACGTTCTGCCACCACCGGATTGGTCGAGATGAAGTTGAACGTCTGGCCGGGGCCGGCGATCTGCTCCGCATCAGAGAGTTTCAGCACCCGCATGCGGCCGTAGTCGTCAGAGTCGGCATCCGAGTTGACCGCCAGGTAGACCGACAGGTTCTCCCGGTCCTTGGGCACGAACACCGTGGTGTTCGAGTAGACCGGCTCATCGTCGCCGGGCCAGCGGATCGTGAGGAAGTACGGCGGCTGCTTCTGCCGGGACTCCGAGCCGCGGATGGGGTCGTTGGGAACCTGCCACACGTCTGACTGCTGGTACCAGGTACCGGGGTTGGTGGTGTGGTAGCGCCCCAGGATCTCCCGCTGCGCCTTAAACAGGTCCTGCGGGTAACGCAGATGGGCCAACAGTTCCGGCGAGATCTCGTCTTTCGGCGTGATGGCGCCAGGGAAGGCCTTCGACCAGGTCTGCAGCAGCGGGTCCTCTTCGTCCCACTCGTAGAGCGTCACGGAGCCGTCGTAGGCATCCACGATTGCCTTCACGGAGTTGCGGGCGTAGTTGACCTGCTGCCCCAGCAGCAGGCGGTCCGCCGACGTGTGCGAATCCGAGATGGCCTGGGTCCAGTCCAGCCGGGTGGCGTTGGGGTACGAATCCGTGGTGGTGTAGCCGTCGATGATCCACACCATGCGGCCGTCGACCATGCTGGGGAACGGATCCGAGTCGATGGTCAACCAGGGTGCCGCCTCGTGCACGCGCTGCACCGGGATGCGGTCGTGGAGTACCCGGGACTGCTCGTTGACCCGGTCCGACAGCATCAGGTTGATGTCGCCGAAGCGGATCGCGAACGCTGCCTTGGTGAACCAGTTGCCGATGGGGACACCACCGGAGCCGGTGTAGGTGTACAGGGACTCCGAGCGGCCCTCACCACCGGACGGGGTGTCCAGCTCCACCGGGTCGCTGCCCTCAGGGGCTCCCACGACGACGTAGTAGTCCGTGCGCTCACCGAAGTAGATGCGCGGTTCGTGCTCCTCGAGCTTGCCCATCGTGGGAATGCCGCCGGAGAAGAACACCGGCTCGCCGTTGGCTTCGCGCTGGTTGCCGTAGGCGGCCACCATGCCGTAGCCGTGGGTGTAGACAGTGCGACGGTTGTTCCACGTGTCGCCGCCCTCGATGGATTCGAGGTTGAGTTCCCGCACCGCCACGACGGAATCCGTGGGCTTGCCATCGATCACATAGCGGTCGACGTCGAGCGTGCGCGGGAAGGCGTAGTAGCCACGCACCTGCTGCAACTGCTCGAAGGTGGGCGGCACCACCGTGGGGTCGATCAGGCGGATGGCCGGCAGCGCCGCGGCATCCTGGCGCAACTGGCCGGCGCTGGCGCTGGTGGTCGCCTCGTAGTCCTCGATCTCGACTTTCTCGATGCCGAAGGCGTAGCGCGTCGCCTCGATGTTGTTGGCGATGTAGGGACGTTCCTTGTCCTGCGGGCTGGGATCCACCTCGAAGGTCTGGATCATCCACGGGTAGGCCATGGACAGCAGGAGTCCCGAGACGATCAGCAGGGCGATCGAGGCGCCGGGCACGCTCCAACGCACCCGCCACGCGTTGAAGAAGCTGGCCAGCGCCGTGATGACCGCGATCGCCGCCATGATGATGGCGACGGGCATGCGGGTGTTGGCGTCGGTGTAACCGATACCGGTGAAGAGCGTTGACGGTGTCACGCTCAGCGAGTACCGCTCCAAAAGCGTGTTCACCGCGATGACGAGCAGTACGAGGCCGAGCATGATCGACAGGTGCCGCTGGGCACCCACCATGGCGGGGCTGTTGCCACGCCCGCGGAACGCCGCTGTGTTCAGCGCTCCCGTCATGAAGTGCACGGACGCTGCGGCGATGCCGCCCACGATGAAGGAGAACAGCACAAAACCGGTGACGAACTGCAGCCACGGCAGCGTGAACACGAAGAAGCTGGCGTCCATGCCGAAGTACGGGTCGGCCTTCCCGAACGGCGTGCGGTGCCACCAGGCGAGGAAGGTTGGCGTGACGCCCGCGGCGGTGAGCCCGCCCAGGATGCCGAGGACGCCGGCCGGGACGGCCATCAGCGCCTTGGAACGCCGGTCCAGCGCGTCGCGCAGCTGCACCAGGAACTCGGAATCGAGGTTGGCCCGACGGACCTTGGGCCGCAGCTTGTAGGCGATCAGCTGGCTGAAGAACACCACGGCGAACAGGAACAGCCCGAAGACCAGCAGCAGGCCGATGCGGGCCGCGAGCTGCGTGGTGAACACCGTCTGGAAGTCGATGCTTCGGAACCACAGGTAGTCGGTGCCCACGCGGGCAGCGATGACCGTGAGGAAGATCAGGCCGCCGACGATGAGGACCGTCCACAGGAGGGGTCCTCGTCGGGGCTCGGCGTGGGTATCGGTCCGTGTCTCGGTGCTCA
Organism: Tessaracoccus sp. ZS01; assembly: GCF_022342445.1. Lineage (NCBI taxonomy): Bacteria > Bacillati > Actinomycetota > Actinomycetes > Propionibacteriales > Propionibacteriaceae > Tessaracoccus > Tessaracoccus sp. ZS01. The sequence goes on from NZ_PQFE01000016.1 coordinate 20,034, forward strand.
CGAGTCCTCACTCCTGAAGGTATCGAGCAGTGCGTCGGCGAGTCCGGGCACCAGGTCTTCGGCGCCCAGCAGATCCTCCGGGTTGTCCTGGAGCCGGGCGAGCCCATGCCGGGCTCCGTCGCGGAGCACGCCCACCACGACGCGCACGTCGGTCTTGGCGGGGTGCTTCATCACGAACATGGCCGCCTCATCCGGATCGTCAGGGATGTCCTTCTCATACTCCGGCGGCAGGAAGGCCCGCTCGAGTGCCAGGGCGCAGCCCTCGACGGTATCGGGCCAGTAGATGCCCGCCAGCCTGGTGAACAGGTCGTCGGTGGCATGGAACTCGTCCTGCTCGATGGCGGTGAGCGCGTCCGGTGCCGTGTCCGGCACCCTTCCCCGGAGATGTGGTTCCACATCCAGCAGCGTGCCGGTGGTCACCAGCGCGAACAGCCGCGCCGGCTGGTCCCATCCGGCGCCCGAGACGTGTCTTTCGACGTCCATGAGGCAGGCGATAAGTCGGTCAGCCACAGGTAGGCACCTCCGCAGTGTTTCCTTCATTGATGAGTTGCAGGGCGGCCACCGCGTCCTTGAACGTGGCCACCTTGATCAGGGTCAGTTCAGTCCTGAGGTCCCCGATGTCCTGACAGTTGCGCTCCGGGACCAGGAAGATCTCGGCACCACCGCGCTCGGCGCCGGTGATCTTCTCGCGGATGCCGCCGATGGGCCCCACCCGGCCGTCCGCGTCGATGGATCCTGTGGCGGCGACCACACGGCCGCCGAGCAGGTCGCCTTCGGTGATGCGGTCGTAGATGCCCAGCGCGAAGACGAGGCCGGCACTGGGGCCGGTCACGGCCGCATCGATCCCGAACGTGATCGTCGGTGAGTACTGGTAGCCGATGGCCCAGCGCACGCCGAGATCCGGCAGGCGCGGGTTGGTGGTGTTCGGCTTGGTGGTGACGGTCTCATTGCGCTGCTGCCCGTCGCGCAGGATGGCGAAGGTGAGGGTGTCCCCCACTGAGCGCCCCGCGATCAGGTTCGCCAACTCGTCGATGTTCTCGACCGGTTGGTTGTCCACCTGGCGGATGATGTCGCCAGGCAACAGCTTCTCTGCGGCAGGGCCGGTGAGCGACACGGCACCGACGCTGGGCACCTCTGAGACGGGTACCCCCTCAGCGCGGAGCGCAGCGACGATGGCGAGGGTGCGGGAGTTGTCCATCTGGAGGGTGGCCTCTGCGCGCACCTGCTCGATGGTCTTGCCCGGGGGGTAGTAGATCTCGCGCGGAATCGCGTCGGAGCCGGTGGCCATGTGCACATACAGGGCTTCGGGGAGACTGATCGTTGACTCCACCCTCGTCGCCGACACCGTCGTCATCAGGAGGCGACCTTCTGACGGGTAGGTGGGAAGACCCCCGGAGATTTCGATGACCGGCCCGGAATCCGTGTTGCCCAGCACGTCCACGGTCTGGCCTGGCCGCCAGGCCACGTAGGGCACCGGAGTGAGCACCAACAGGGCTGCCAGCGCGGCGAAGAGCAGGGAACTGACAATGGCGACGGCATTGCGTGACATGGCGGCTCCCTTCTGCGCGACTGCCGTCACACTACCAACCGTCGGCAAGCGGTCGCGCGGCGCTTGCCCCATGCGGAACAATGGCCTGTATCGGTGCACAGGAGGAAACTGATGTCCAACCCCTCGTTCGGTCCTTTCGACTTCGAGCAGCTGCGCAAGATGCTGGAGCAACTCGGGCTGGGTGATGCCGACAACCTGAATCTTGAAGACCTGGTGGCGCACGTTCAGAAGATGCAGGCTTCCGGCGGTGGCTTCATGTTCGGCATGACCGCCGCGGACCGCGATCCGGACGCCGCCTGGCGCACCACGCTCACCGCGGCCAAGCACCTGGCTGCGGAGGCGGGCGGGGACCCGGAGCTGCGGCCGGAGGAGCGCTCCGCCATCGTCGACGCTGAGCGGCTCGCCCAGAACTGGCTCTCGCCCATCACCACCTTCTCCGAGACGGGCCGCCCTGCCCGGGCGCTGACCAAGGGCGCGTGGCTCGACGAGACCGGTGACGGCTGGCGTGCGGTGATAGATCCCATCATCGACGGCCTGGCGGATGCCCTGCGCCGCGGTAGCGGGGCCGAGCAGGACGAAGACCTCCAGCCGCTCGCCCAGATGATGGGCCCCATGATGAAGCAGTCGGCCTCCCTGATCTACCGCGACCGCCTGAAGCGGGAACTGGCCCGAGTAGCCGGCGACATCCTCACCGGCACGGAGATCGGCTTCAACCTTCTGGGCTCCAACGACGTGGTGATGGTGCCGGTCAACGTCGCCCAGTTCACCCAGGACCTCGACGCCAGCGACACCGACGTGACGCTGTACCTGCTGCTCCGTGAGGCAGCCAGGCAGCGGCTCTTCCACGCCGTCGGCTGGTTGTCACCCCAGCTCAGCGCGCTGCTCGCCCACTACGCGCGCGAGATCACCATCGACTTCGACGCGATCGCGGAATCCCTGCGGCCGGAGAGCCTGGAGCAACTGACCATGGAGGACATGGTGGCAGTGGGCGAACAGGTCCGCGGTTCCTTCTTCCAGCCGGCCAGCACGGCCATCCAGGTGGAGATCCTCGAGCGGCTCGAGGTCCTGCTCGCACTGGTCGAGGGATGGGTGGACCACGTGGCCGGACGCGCCGCCGCGCCCTGGATGCCGAACGCGCCGCAACTGGAAGAGGTGCTGCACCGCCGTCGCGGTTCCGCCGCACCCGTCACCGGTGTCTTCACCGAGCTGTTGGGCCTGGATCTCCGCCCCCGGCTCGTCCGGGACGCGAAGAACCTGTGGGCCGCCGTCGAACATGCACGGGGCATGGACGGGCGCGACGCGGTCTGGGGCCATCCCGATCTGCTGCCCACGCGGGCGCATCTGGAGGACCCGCTCTCCTTCACGGCCGGCACCGCTCACGCAGAGCCGGAAGAGGACGAGATGGACGCGGAATTGCGCAAGTTGCTGGGCGGGGACTCCCCGCGCTGACACTTGCTCCTTGACGCGGCTCACCGTCGCACGGTTAACTCAGCACAGGAGTCCCGGGGTCGAATTCGCAGGGGAAGGCGGATCACGAACCCGGGATTCCGCTTCTACAGGCGCGGTGTGTCATACCAACAGAGCTTGTCGCCCCGCTACAGTGATCAGGGTTGCTGAACCCATCAGCGCCCCAAACAAGGAGGAAATTCATGGCTGCAGAGACCTGGGAAGGTTCTTTCTACTGCGTCAAGTGCAAGGACAAGCGCGACGCGAAGGGCGAGGTCGTCGTCAACGCCAAGGGCACCAAGATGGCCAAGGGCAAGTGCCCGGTGTGTGGCACCAACCTGAACCGCATCCTCGGCAAGGCCTGAGCCCGAACACAGCTTGACGGGGCGGCAGCGTGACGCTGCCGCCCCGTAGCTTTGCCCCCGGGTGTTGTCCGTCGGCGTCCAGGTGTTGTCCGACGGGGTCCAGGTGTTGTCCGTTGCCTCCCCGGTGTTGTCCGTTGGCACCGACGCCAGGGTGATGGCCGCTGCCGGCCACCAGAGTGTCCTCCATGACCTTCAGCACCCCTGTCCTCACCGTCCTCGGGTCCCCCACCCGGACCGCCGCGATCGCCGCCGGGCTCCAGCGCGCGGGCCTGTTCACCCGGACCGTCACCCCCAAGGCAGCCCACCGGTCGCCCGGCACCACGTCCGCCTCCGCACTGGCGATCCTCACCTGGGCACCGGGCCGCCATCCGGTTCTCGAGTCAGAGATCTATGGCGCCGAGACGGGGGCCCTGCATGTGTGGTGGCACGCGAGAGGGGCCGCGGTGGGGCCATACGTCGCACCTGGCTTCGGCCCGTGCCCCGCCTGTCTGTCCTCTGCGGAGCGCACACCATCCGAGCGGGGGGCCCTGACGGAGTTGACCGCCTGGGCTTCGGCATGGACCGCCCTGCAGGCCGTGGCGCTGCTGCGGCACGGCACGACGGACCTCATGGGCTCCACGTGGATGTGGAACATCGACGAGCCGGGTCTCAGCCTGTTCACCTGGCCTTGGCGGGCCGAGTGCCGCACCCGCGGCTGTCACGACTCCTGATGTTGGCGCACGATGGTCAGGGCGCCCTCGCCGTACTTGGTGAGCTTGGACTGGCCGATCCCCGGCAGCTTCAACAACTGCGCAGGGCTTGTGGGTGCCGCTTCCGCGATCGCCTGCAGCGTCGCGTCGGTGAAGATCACGAAGGCCGGCATGCGTGTCTCCTCCGCTACCTGCTTGCGCCAGGTGCGCAACGCCTCGAAGAGGGCCTCGTCGTAGGACACCTCGCAGTCGGTGTGACGGTTCAGTTTCCGCTCCGCCGCTGTGTGGAGCGGATTGCCGCACACACGGCAGGTCCGGGAGCGCACGGAGGTGGTCTTGCGCGCGGTGGTCGTCTCCACGGGGCCGCTCACCTGGTCTCCGATGAAGCGGGAGCGGGTGGCCTTGCCCCTCGACGCCGCCCAGCTGATGCGCAGGTCGCGCCTGGCGCGGGTGAACCCGACGTAGAGCAGACGACGTTCCTCTGACAGCGCAGGTTCCTCCTGGGCGAGCACGAACGGGATCATGCCCTCGCGGACTCCGACGATGGCCACGGCGTCCCACTCGAGACCCTTGGCTGCGTGCAGCGTGGAGAGCGTGACGGCATCCGCCACCGGTGCGGCCTGCCAACTGGCCCTCTCCTGCAACCAGGTGGCGGCATCTGCCCCGGACCAGGCCTCCCGCTTGCCCGTCTCCTCCGCCACCATCGTGCGCAGCGCCGTCAACGACTCCCACCGCTCGCGCTGTCTGCCCTGTCCGGACGGGGCCTCCGGCTTCCATCCCAGCCCGCGCAGAACGGTGTCCATGATCGCGCCGGGCGGGGCTTCCTCGTCGCGCTGGGAGGAGCGACCGAACTCCACGATGGCCTGGCGAACCTCCGCCCTGTCGTAGAACCGCTCCGTGCCGCGCACCGTGTAGGGGATGCCGCGTTCGGTGAGCGCCGCTTCCAGTGAAGGCGACTGTGCGTTGATGCGGTACAACACCGCCATCTCCGCCCACCTCGTGCCGGCGCCGTGACGGACCTTCAGCCAATCGGCGACATCGGCCGCCTCAGTCGCCTCATCCGGTGCCGCATGGAACGACGGCGCCGGCCCGGTGTCCCTGGTGGCCTTGAGCGCCCCGGGCGCGCCGCCGCTCACCCGGAGGATCTTGTTGGCCGACGCCACCACCTCAGGGCTGGAGCGGTAGTTGCGCACGAGGCGCACCGTCCGGGCGGAGGGGTACTCATTGGCGAACCGGAGCAGGTAGCCGGCATCGGCACCCGCGAAGGAGTGGATGGCCTGGTTCGCGTCGCCCACCACGCACACGTCCGGCCTGCCGTCCACCCACAACTGGATGAGGCGGTGTTGCAGTGCGGAGACGTCCTGGTACTCGTCCACGACGAAGTGGCGGTAGGTGGCGCGGATGGTCTCTGCGATCTCCGCATGCTCGCTGAGGAGCACCGCGTTGCACAGCAGGATGTCGTTGAAGTCCACGGTGCCCTCGGTGAGCTTGGCCTTCTCGTACAGCGTCATCACGTTGGCCACCTGGGACGGGGCGGCGCCGTTGACGGAACGTCCCTCTGCCATGTCCACGTACTGCGCCGGGGCGACATTGCTCGTCTTGGCCCAGCTGATCTCCGCGTCGAGGTCTCGCACCAGCGCCGTGTCCGAGCTGCCCAGCACCTGGTGGGCGGCGCGCGCCACCAGACCGAACGTGTTCTGTGCGACGGAGGGGAAGGCGACACCGTAGGCCTGCGGCCAGAAGAACTGGCACTGCCGCAGCGCCGCCGAGTGGATGGTGCGCGCCTGCGCACCCCGGACCCCGAGCCCTGCCAGACGGGAACGCATCTCGCCGGCCGCCCGGGTGGTGAACGTGACTGCGAGCGTGGCCGTGGGCGAATAGCGGCCCTCGCTCACCGCGTGCGCGATGCGATGCGTGATGGCGCGGGTCTTGCCGGTGCCGGCTCCGGCGAGCACCACCACCGGTGAATCCAGCAGAGTCGCGACGGTGCGCTGCTCGGGATCAAGGGCGTCGAGGATGTGGTTGCTCACGGCGTCATTCATACCGTCCCGGGCGGACAAAACGGAATTGTCGGGAGCCGCCAGTAGGGTGAACGACATGACGGTGAGACTGGTGAGAGGCGCCCGGTGGGCAACCCTGGTGGACCATCTCGCACGGGAAATCTCGGCGGTGGCAACAGATCCTTTCATCACCCTGCGCGTCGTGGTTTCCACTCGGGCCACGGGTCGCGTCCTCGGCCAGGAGGTGGCGGCCCGCCTGGGCATCTCGGCAGGCATCAGCTACCTCTCCCCCGCAGATCTCATGCGGCAACTGGCCCAGCAGGCCAGCGAAGAGCGCAACCGTTCCCGCTGGCTGGGCACCCCGCTGGATCTGGCGGTGGCAGAGGCGCTCGCGCAGGTGCAGCACCCGCTGGTGGCACGTGCCCTCGCCCCAGATGACACGCGCCCCGGGCGGCGTCGGGCCACCGCCATCCGCATCGCGCGCCTGCTGCGCGGCTATCTGGACCACACGCCCCAGCTCCTTGCCAGCTGGACAGCCGGGGCGGACACGGGCCTCGGAGGGGCCACCATCCCGGACGCGTTGTCCTGGCAGCCCGCACTGTTCCGCGCCGTGACCGACGCGCTGGAACTGGACCCGCTCGTCACGCTCGAGAAGACCTACGAGGCGGCCCGGGCCGACACGGTGCCCACCTTCGTGATCGCGGTGGACGACCTGACCAGGCCGCAGCTGCAGGCCCTCCGCGCACTGGGGGACGGCCCCGGGCTCACCGTCCTGCAACCGGCGGGCTCCGCGGGCGACGGCTGGGCAACCGAGCTCGCCGACGCCGTGGAATCCCTCCCGGACGGAGCCGCTCCCCCGCCCATCGTCTCGGTCCATGATTCCCACGGTGAGGCCAGGCAGGTAGAGGTGCTGCGCGACGAGCTCACGCGCGCCTTCGCCGAAGACCCCTCTCTCGAACCCAGGGAGGTGGCCATCCTCTGCCCACAGCCGGAGCGCTACTCCGCGCTGCTGGATTCCGCCTTCGCCGCCGTCGACGACAAGGCCCATCCCGGCCGCACTCTGCGGGTACAGCCCATCGGCTCGCTGGACGCCAACCCCGTCCTCACCCTCCTCGTCGCGTTGCTGCGCCTGGGCAGGTCCCGGGCCACCGCCAGACAGATCGTGGGGCTGCTCCTCAGCCCTCCCATCGCGCACCGCTGGCATCTGACGGAGCGCCGCGCCGTGGTCGAACTGATCGCCGGTGCGGGCATCCGCTGGGGTCTGGACACCGAACACCGTGCCCTATTCGAGCTGTCCGGCGTCGAACAGAACACGTGGGTGCGCGGCATCGACAGGCTCCTCATCGGTCTCGCCGTCGCGCCCGGGACCGACGTGGGGCTCGGCCTGTCCGGGTCCGAAGCGGTCACCGCGTCGGATCTGTCTGTCGTGGGCGCGCTCGTGGAGGTGTTGGCGCGCCTCCGGCGCATCGTCGCAGCCACTGCGTCGCCGGCCACGGTGCCGGAGTGGGTTACGCGGTCCAGGGACGCCCTCGGCTCGCTGGTCGGGCTTCCCCGCACGGAGCAATGGCAACTGCTCCACGCGCTGGCGGTGCTCGCCCGTTTCGAGTCGGACCACCAGGGCAACGCCACCGTGCTCACGCCCCACGAGTTCGCCCACCTCCTTGAAGACGCCGCCCGCCCGCCGCGCGCCCGTGTCGCGGCGGGCAACGGCACCCTGCAGGTGATCCCCCTGGGTGAACTGCAGCACGTCGAATTCCGGGTGCTCGCCATGCTGGGCGTCACAGACGACGTGGTGCCCGGGCGCGGCGGCGTCCTGCCTGATTCCGTGGACCTCGGTGATCACGCGCCGGACGTGCGCGCCAGGCGGCTGCGCCAACTCCTCACCCATGCCCGGTCCACGGAGAAACTCCTGATCGTCAGGCAGGCCTCCTCGCAGCGCACCAACCGCAGCACGGCCAAGCCGGTGGCGGTCAGCTGGCTGCTCGAACAGCTCGGCGGGTCCGCCGCGGCGTTCACGCATCCACCCACGGCCACGTCGGAGGCCAACTTCCTCAGCCGGCCCAGCTTCGACCTGCCGGCCCTCGGAGGGGCCGAGTCCCGGCGTGCCAGTGGCTCTGGGGCGCTCACCATCACGGCCCGCCGCCGAACGGAGGCGCGCTCACGGGAGGTGGGCCCTTCCCCGGCCCAGCTCACCCTCACGCAGCTGGAGCGGTTCCTTCTGGACCCCGCGAAGACCTTCCTGCGCTCGGCCGGTGGGATCACGCTCTACGCAGAGCCACAGGTGACGGACGAGATGCCGCTGGAGGCGGGGGGCCTGGAGAAGTGGCAGGTCGTCAACGCGCTGGTGGATTCCTGGAAGAGCGGCACAACCCTTGAATCGGTGGAAAGCTACTTCCGGCAACGGGAAGACCTTCCGCCCCAGCGCATCGGTGACGCGCTGTTCCAGGCCGCAAAGGCGGATGCGGTCCTCCTGTGGAAGAGCGCGTGGGGCGAATGGTCCGGTCCCGTCGCCCGGCACGCGGTGGACCTCGAGCTGGATCTCGGTGGCGCCGGCACGGTCAGGGTGGTGGACGAGGTGTGCACCCGCAGCGGCTTCGCTCTCGTCGCCACGCCCAGCAGGGGCGACCAGAACATCCTGCGGCCATGGCTGGACAGCCTGGCCCTGGCCGCCCAGGGGATCGCCGCCCCCGCCAGATTCCACCGGTTCGTCAAGACGCAGGCCACCCGGTACGCCATTGCTGCAGAAGCCACCCAGGTTGATCCGCCCACGGCACAGGATGCGCTCACCCACCTCACCACCCTGGCCGGTGCCTATGCGCAGGGCCAGCACCGGCTCGTCACCGTGCCCTGCGGGCCGGCCCTCACCTACGCACGCGAGTTCATCGCCGGCAAGTTCCGGGCCGCAGACTGGGGTGGTCCCGTCGGCCACTGGAAGTCCAAGTGGGCGAAGCCCGGCGAGGCCTGGCCGCTGTTCTACGCGGACGACGTGCGCGAACTCCTCACAGACGAGTTGCTCCCGGGAGACCCGGTCAACGGGCAGGTCAGCCCGTTCCAGGCCTGGGCCTGGGAACTGTATGCCCCGCTCGCGAAAGGCTGGTCGTGACCACCTTCGACATCACCGCACCCCTGCCCACCGGCACCGTGCTGCTGGAGGCCAGCGCGGGCACCGGCAAGACGTACACCATCGCCGCGCTCACGGCCCGCTACCTGGCCGAGGAGGGGCTTGACGTCGCTGATCTGCTCCTGATCACCTTCGGCAACCACGCCGCCGGGGAGATGCGTACCAGGGTGTTCGCCCGCCTGCAGCAGGTCATCGCCGACATGGACCGCATCGAGGCCGGGCTGCCGCTCTCCGGAGAGGCCGCCGAAGATCCGGTCGCCCGCCTCCTGAGCACGGCCGACGCGGCGCTCCACCGCGCACGACTGGTGGCCGCCGTCGCCCGCTTCAACGAAGCCACCATCCTGACCACCCACTCCTTCTGTCAGGCCATGCTCCTCGAGCTCGGCATCCTCGGAGACTGGGACCCGGCTGAGACGGTGGGCGCAGACCCGGTGGACCTCGCCCGGGAATGCGCCACGGACATCTACCTGAAGCTCTACCGCGACGAGGAGACGCCGCCCATCACAGCGCAGCAGGCGCTCCTCATCGGGGAGGCCGTCTGCACCAAGAGCCTGCCGCTGCTGCCCACCTCCGGGCCGTACTTCGACTATGCGGAGGCGGTGCGCGAGCTGTATGCCCGCCGCAAGGCCGTCCTGGGCCTCTGCTCCTTCGACGACGTCACCACCCGGTTGCGCTGCCTCCTCTCGGATACCGTGACCGGGGCGGCCGTCGCCTCGGAGTTGCAGCGCCGTTTCCGGGTGGTCCTGGTGGACGAGTTCCAAGACACAGACCCGGACCAGTGGGCCATCCTCAAGGCCGCTTTCGTGGGCCCGGACCGGCCCACCATCCTCATCGGTGACCCCAAGCAGTCCATCTACGGGTTCCGAGGAGCAGACCTGGGCAGTTACCTCGCCGCCCGCGGGCACGCTGAGTTGGCCAGTCTCGGCACCAACTACCGCACGGACCGGCCGCTGGTGGAGGGGGTGGTCGAGCTGTTCGGCACCACCACGCTCGGCGAGGAGACCGTGACGGTGACCCCTGTGGGCGCCCACCACGGCCCCCGGCATGATGAACTGCCCGCGCACGCCCGCCTCTGGCTCCGAACCGCCGTCTCGGACCAGCTCGGCGACATCGCGGCAGACAGCGCCATCGAGCACGACGTCATCCGGCAGGTGCGCCAGATCCTGGCCCGGGGTTTCGACCCGGCGGACATCGCCATCCTGGTGCGCACCACCGCCCGCGGCAGGGCCATCCGCACCGCGCTCGGGGACGCGGGCCACCCCGCGGTGCTCACCGGCACCCAGTCGGTGTGGTCCCAGCCCGCCAACCGGCACTGGATCACCCTCCTCCGGGCGATGGACGACCCCACCCAGGCCCACATCAGGCTCGCCGCCATGACGCCCCTGATCGGCTCGCCGCTGACGGACCTCCTCTCGGACCGTCCGGAGGAGGCAGCCCGTGTGAGCACCCTGGTGCGGGAACTCGCGCAGCGCTGGCGCGACGGTGGGGTGGCCGCCGTCCGCACCCACCTGCGCACGCACACCGCCCTCGACAGCCGGCTACTGGCAGAACCGGACGGCGACAGGCTGTTGGCAGACGTGGCCCATCTGGCCGAACTGTTCGACGCGGCCGGAGAAACCACGTTGAGTGCGTTGATCGCCCTCGGCGAGGCGCGCGGCATCCCGGACGACGAATCGGATTCGTTGAGGGTGGCCACCGACGAGCCGGCCATCCGGGTGATGACGATGCATGCCGCGAAGGGTCTCGAGTTCCCCATCGTGCTGCTGCCGGAGACCGGAGGCGCCCAGGCCCAGCGGCACCGGCCCTTCAGCATCGTCGAACAGGGTCGTCGCCACCTGTACATCGGCCCCAAGCCGCAGTGGAACGACGAGATCACCAGGGATCTCCAGGCGCAGCACCGCGACGAAGAGTTGCGTCTCCTGTACGTCGGGTTCACGCGCGCAGAGCATCTCGCCATCGCGTGGCACATCGCCAAGCCTAAGGGCGCCCGTTCCGACAGCCCGTTGGACGTGCTCCTCACCCGGCTGCCCGCCATCGGCACCGGACGCATCCTGACCACCCCGCTGGATCCGGCGCATCCCGGTCGCGTGGCGGCCCCGGCCCCGTCGAACGCCACGCTGGCGGCAGCCAGATTGCGCCGCAGCATCGACCAGACGTGGCGCCGCACGTCGTACTCGGGTCTCACCCAGGGTCTGCACGAGACGGCGGTGCGCGTCATCACGGATGAAGCCGTTGAGCTCGACGTGGCCCCGCCAGCGGCGTCAGACCCGGCGCTCAGCGCGCCGTCGCCCATGTCCGGCCTTCCCGCGGGTGCAGCCTTCGGCACGTTGGTGCATGAAGTGCTCGAACTCCTGGACTGGACCCCCGGTCGGCTGGAGCCCCACGCTGCGGAACTCCTCCGCGTCATGGGCCCTGCGCACAACCTCGATGAGCAGCAGTCCGCGCAACTGGCGGCGTCGCTCGTGCAGTTGTGCCGCACCCCGCTGCTGCCCCTGTCGCCAGCCGCACTGACGGACGTTCCGCTGGCCAAGCGGCTCCCAGAGCTCGACTTCGACCTGCCTCTGGCAGATGGGGGCACCCCCGCCACGCTGCGTGAACTGGCCGCGTTGATGGCTGAGCACCTGGCTCCTGAAGACCCACTGGCGGCCTACCCGGAGAGGCTGGCCACTTCGGAAGCCGCGGGCGCCGTGCTCAACGGGTTCCTCACCGGATCCATCGACGGTGTCCTCCAACTCGGCGACAGGTTCGTCGTCGTGGACTACAAGACCAACCGGCTCGCACCCACGGCCGGCGACGAGTTGACCCTGGGCCACTACACAGGGCCCGCCATGGCGGAGGCCATGATGCAGGCCCACTACCCGCTCCAGGCCATCCTGTACTGCGCCGCCCTCCACCGCTACCTCGGTCAACGCCTCCCCGGCTATTCCCCCCACACCCATCTGGGCGGCGTGGGCTACCTGTTCGTCCGTGGCATGGCAGGGCAGGACACGCCGGTGGTCGACGGCGCCTCCTGCGGGGTCTTCGGCTGGTTCCCTCCGGCAGAACTGGTCATCGCGGTTTCTGATCTGCTCGGAGGTGCCCATGCGTGAAGTCCCCGTGGCCGCCACCGGCCTGCTGCGCACCTTCTGCGAGGCTGGTTGGCTGGGGTTGATCGATTTCCACCTGGCCAAGCGGCTGGGCGCTCTCAGCGGCGAAGCCGAACCGCAGGTCCTCCTGGCGTTCGCGCTGGCCGCCCGCGAGTTGCGGCTCGGTTCGGTGTGCCTCGATCTGGCGACGGCCGCCTCTGATCTGCGTCCCGAGTCGGACGACGACTCAAACGCCGAAGCCGGGGAGGCGGTCGCCCTCCCCTGGCCCGAGCGCGAGCACTGGATCGAGGCGGTGGCCGGCTCCGCAGCGGTTGCTGACGCCGAGGGTGACGAGAACCGGCCCTTCCGGTTGGATGGCACGTTGCTCTACCTGGACCGGTACTGGCGGCAGGAACGCAGGCTGGCCCAGATCCTGCGACGCCGCAGCTCCCTGCCTGCGCTCGCCTCGCACTCGGAGCCCCCCGCCCCGTTGCCCCGCCCGGACGGCACGGAGCAGGAGGCCGACGCGCACCAGAACGCGGCGGTGCTCGCGGCCCTCAACCACGGCACCACGGTGATCACCGGCGGCCCCGGCACGGGCAAGACCACCATCGTTTCGCGCATCCTGCACGCCTTGGCGCCGCAATCCCCCCGGATCGCGCTCGTGGCGCCCACGGGGAAGGCCGCAGCAAGGCTCCAGCAGGCGGTCCGCGAGCAGGGGCAGGAGCACGGCAGGCTGTGGGGTGGCACCATCCACAAGTTGCTCGGCGCCCGCCCCCGCACCACCCAGATGGAGTTCAACGCGCACAATCCGGTTCCCTATGATCTGGTGGTCGTCGACGAGACCTCCATGGTGTCCCTCGAGCTCATGACGTCGCTCCTGGAGGCAGTGGCGCCCACCACCCGGCTGGTGATGCTGGGAGACCCGCACCAGTTGCGCTCCGTGGAGGCCGGCGCCGTGCTGGCAGACATCGAGCGTGCCCATGATCTGGTGACCGCACCTGGCGGCGCCATCGTCCGGCTGGTGCACAACTACCGCTCGAGGGCGGACATCAACGAGCTTGCAGATGCCATCCTCACCGGCGACTCTGCCCGGGCGCGCCACCTCGTGGAAGAATCTGAGTCCCTGCGTTTCGTCGAGTTCAGCGGTTCGGCAGACCCGGCGACGCTGACGGAGGTCCGGCACGACGCGCTCGCCACGGCGACGCTCGTCCAGGCGGCAGCCAGGAAGGGCGAGGGCACCGTCGCGAACCGTGCGCTGGAGCGCCACCGGATCCTCTGCGGCCACCGCGAGGGCCCGTTCGGGGTGTCCCACTGGGCGCGTTCCGTGCGCACCTGGCTGGCCACCCAATTGGAGGAGTACGGCTTCGACACGCGTCCCTACGTGGGGCAGCCGCTCCTCATCCAGCGCAACACAGACCTGTTCAGCAACGGCGACACCGCTGTGGTCGTGCAGGACGACGGCGGCCTCATGGCGGTGGTGGACCTGCCGGAGGCGGCGCTGAGGGTGGCGCCGTCGCTCCTCGACGACGCGGCGGATCTGCACGCGATGACCATCCACAAGTCGCAGGGCAGCCAGTTCGCGGAGGTGTCGGTGGTGCTGCCCCCGCCGGGCTCTCCCCTGCTGACGAGGGAGTTGCTCTACACCGCTGTCACCAGGGCGCAGGAACGTGTCACGCTGTATGGCTCGTGGGAGGCACTGGCCACGGCGGTGGAAACGCCCGCTCGCCGGGCCAGCGGCCTCGCCCGCACTGCGGGGTGACGGCGCTCAGCGCACCGCGGCGATCGCGTCGGCAACCTTGCCGAGGTTGCCCTCGTTCAACGCCGCCACGCACATCCGGCCCGAATCGGTGCCGTAGACGCCGTGATCTTCGCGCATCGCGACCATCTGCTGCTTGGTCAGCCCGGAGTAGCTGAACATGCCGATCTGCTCGGCGATGAACCCCATGTCCGTGATGCCGCGTGCCTCGAGTTGCTGCACCAGGTCCTGACGCAGGCGCTTGATCCGCTCGCGCATCTCGCCGAGTTCCTCGCCCCACTTGGCGCGGAGCGCTGGATCCGACAACACCGCCGCGACGATGGCGGCGCCGTGGGTGGCGGGGTTCGAGTAGTTGGTGCGGATGCAGATCTTGACCTGCGACAGCGTCCGCTTGGCCGCGTCTGCGTCAACGGTCACGATCGACAGTGAGCCGACGCGCTCGCCGTACAGGCTGAGCGACTTCGAGAACGAGGTCGACAGGAAGAACTCCAGACCCGCGTCGACGAAACGGCCGACGACCGCGCCGTCGCGCTCCAGACCGAACCCGAAGCCCTGGTAGGCCATGTCGAGGAACGGCACAAGGTTGCGCTCACGTAGCACCTCGATGACCTGGTCCCACTGTTCCTCGACGAGGTCGTAGCCCGTCGGGTTGTGGCAGCAGGCGTGCAGCACCACGATGGTGCCGGCATCGGCACGTCGGAGGTCTGCGAGCATCCCCTCGAAGTTGAGGCCCTTGGCCTCGGCGTCGTAGTACCGGTAAGTGTCGACGCGGAACCCGGCGCGGCTGAACAGCGCGCGATGGTTCTCCCAGCTGGGGTCTGACAGCAGCACAGTGGCCGACGGGTTCATCTGCTTCAGCAGGTCCGCGCCCACCTTGAGCGCTCCCGTGCCGCCCAGCGACTCCACCGTCACGACGCGGTTCTCAGCCAGCGCGGTGGATTCGGTACCGAAGACGAGTTCCCGCACAGCGTCGCGGTAGGCGGGCATGCCGTCGATGGGGAGGTAGGCCTTGGGCTTGCCCTCCTCCGCGAGACGCTGCTCGGCGATGCGCACACACTCCAGGAGCGGCAGCTTGCCGTGCTCGTTGAGGTAGACGCCCACGCCCAGGTTCACCTTGTCCGGCTTGGTATCGGCGTTGTAGGCCTCGGTCAGTCCGAGGATGGGATCTGCGGGGGCGAGTTCAACGGCATCGAACAACGACATGGGAGACCTCTCTTTCTTGGCGCGTCCCCAAGCCTAACGCCGATGCGCGAAACGACCGGGGGCAATCCACCGCCGTAGACTAATCTGCGCACTAACCGTCCGGGGAGGCCCGATGAAGATCAAGTTCGGCCAGTCGAAGCAGTCCACCATCGGCATCGAGTGGGAACTCGCCATCGTCGACACCACCACCTTTGAGCAGGTGCCGGGCGCGCCGCTACTGCTGGAGAAGGTCGAAGACCCCGTCGACGGCCCCATCCGGGGTGAGTATCTGCAGTCCATGGTGGAGTTCGTCACCGGCGTCCACCCGACGGTGGCCTCTGCCGTGGCGGAGATGGAGCGCCTGCGCGACTGGGCACTCTCCGTCCTCGAACCCCGCGGCATGACCCTGCTGGGGGCGGGTGCCCACCCGTTCGGCAACCCTGCCCACCAGCGTCCCTACGAGAAGCCGCAGTACCGCCGCGTGACGGACCGCAACGGCTGGTGGGGCCAGCAGATGGCCATCAACGGGCTCCACATCCACGTCGGCATCGACAAGAGGGACAAGGCGCTCCCCATCGTCTACGGCCTGTCGCGTTTCACTCCCTACTTCATCGCGCTGTCTGCTTCGTCGCCGTTCTGGCAGGGCGAGGACACGAAGTTCGCCTCGCAGCGCACCATGGTCTTCCAGCAGTTGCCCACCAACGGTCTGCCGTACCACATGGCCGACTGGAAGGAACTCGAAACCTTCGCCTCCCAACTCGAAGGCGCGGGCATGATCCAGAACCCCTCCGAGATCCGATGGGACGTGCGTCCCTCGCAGTGGGGCACGGTCGAGAACCGCATCATGGATTCGGTGCCCACCCTGATGGAGATCGGGGCGTTGGCGGCCCTCAGCCAGACGCTCGTCGAGCGGATGTCGCGGATCCTGGCCAGCGGCGAGGTCCTCGACAGGCTCCCCCACTGGTTCATGCGGGAGAACAAATGGCGGGCTGCCCGCTACGGGCTCTCGGCAGACATCATCAGCGTCCGCAAGGACGAGCACATCATCCATGCCACCGACGGGATCCTCTACTGGCTCGACAAGTTGGGGCCGGTCGCGGAGGATCTGGGCTGTCACGCCCAGTTCGAGCACGTCCGCGAACTGGTCGAGAAGGGCCCCGGCTACCTGCGGCAGCGCCGGGTGGCCGCGGCCACCGATGGCGACATGCGTGCCGTCACCAGATCCATCGTCGACGAACTGCGCGCGGGGAAGCCGCATTTCAAGGAGGCCACGTGAAACCGTTCCTGCTGCTCAGCACCCGGCCGGAGGACGACGCGGCGGAGGGCGAACGCGAGGCGGTGGTGCGGCTCTCCGAACTGACCGACGCAGACCTCGTCCAACTGCGGGTGGAGGATGAGCCCCTGCCCGAACTGGATCTCGACGACTACGCCGGCATCTTCCTCGGCGGAGGTCCCTTCAACGCGAGCGACACTGAGAAGTCGCCACTGCAGCGGCGGGTCGAGGCCGACCTCAACGGGATCATCGACGAGGTGGTGGAGCGCGACTTCCCGTTCCTGGGGCTGTGTTACGGCGTCGGTACCCTCACTGACCGGTTGGGCGGGGTGGTGGACCGCACCTTCGGTGAAGCGGTGGGCACCACGGTGGCCACGGTCACGTCCGAGGGCCACAAGGACCCCATCTTCGACGGCGTCCCGAACCAGTTCGAAGCCTTCGTGGGTCACAAGGAGGCGTGCAGGAGGCTCCCACCCGGCGCCACCCTGCTCGCCACCGGCACCGCGTGCCCCGTGCAGGCGTTCCGGGTGGGGCGCAACGTCTACGCCACCCAGTTCCATCCCGAGCTCGATTCCCGGGGCCTCGCAGACCGGATCCGGATCTACCGTGACGCCGGCTACTTCGAGCCCGCCGAAACCGACACGCTGGTCCACTACGCGCTCACCACGCAGCCGACTCCTGCGGTGCACCGGATGCTGACGAACTTCGTCGCGATCGCCAGGATGAGAGATCTCTCATCCTGAACCCATCCACGCTTCAGTGACGCCCGGTTGAGTGGTTCCCACGGCGATCAACGCCGACCGACGAAAGGAACCCCGATGAAGCGACTCCTGAGCGTGGCAGCATCAGCCGCCCTCGCCCTCACCGGCCTGGCGGTCACCGCCCAGACGGCCGCCGCCGACGTCACCTGCACCGGCACACTCTCCGGCCGGAATGTGGGCGACGACAACGTCATCATCCCCGGCGGCGCCTCCTGCACCCTCACGGACGTGACCACACAGGGCAACGTCATCCTGGGCGCGGGAAGTTCCGTCACCATCAACGGCGGCTACGTCGACGGGAGCGTGCAGGCCGAGAGCAAGTCGCCGGTCTCCGTCGTGGTGCGTTCCGGTGCCCGCGTGAACGGCAACATCCAGGTCAAGTACGCCACCGGCGCCGTCACGATCAACGGCGCCCGCGTGGGTGGGGACGTGCAGCTCCTCGAGAACCGCGCCGCCATCAGCGTCAACAACAACGTCGTCGACGGCAACCTGCAGTGCAAGGAGAACCTCCCGGCCCCGACCGGCGCAGGCAACGTCGTGAAGGGTTCGGCAGAGGACCAGTGCCGCGGCCTCACCGGCACCGCCCCTGCTCCGAGCCCCTCCCCGAGCGCGCCTGCCGTCGACATCTACATCACGCCCGGTGAGCACCTGGTCAACGGCCGCCGCTGGCGCACGGTCTGCGAGCCGTACTCCGCCACTGAGCGCTGCCGCACCGAGATCCAGGCCACCATCGTCACGTGGGATGACGGCGATGACGACGACCGCGGCCGCTTCGTTCAGGTGAACGGCTGGGCGTTCAACAACCTGACGTACAAGGACACCGCGCGCTCGACGTGGAAGAACAACCCGCTCGCCGCCAACGGTGTGGTGGGCGGCAGGTACACGTGGACCGACGGTGGCCGCACCTGGCGCACCGAGTGCGACACCGCCCTCACCGGCCGCAACGGCTGCCGCACCTACGCCAGCGCAGACGTCGTTGAGAACCGGGGCGGCCGCTACGTCTGGGTGGAGAAGGAGATCCTCAACAACATGGTCCGCTTCAGCTGATCCCCCACAACGCAGAGAAGGCCACCCGCTCCGGGTGGCCTTCTTGTTTTCGTCTGCGGTCAGTCGAGGTAGTCGCGCAGAACCTGCGAGCGCGACGGGTGGCGCAGCTTCGACATGGTCTTGGACTCGATCTGGCGGATGCGCTCGCGCGTGACGCCGTAGACCTTGCCGATCTCGTCCAGGGTCTTGGGCTGCCCGTCGGTGAGGCCGAAGCGCATCTGGACGACGCCCGCCTCGCGCTCGCTGAGCGTGTCGAGAACGTCGTTGAGCTGTTCCTGCAGCAGCGTGAAGTTGACCGCGTCCGCCGGGACGATGGCCTCGGAGTCTTCGATGAGGTCGCCGAACTCAGAGTCGCCGTCCTCGCCGAGCGGCGTGTGCAGCGAGATGGGTTCGCGCCCGTACTTCTGGACCTCGACCACCTTCTCCGGCGTCATGTCCAGCTCGACGGCGAGCTCTTCGGGGGTTGGTTCGCGACCCAGGTCCTGCAGCATCTGGCGCTGGACGCGGGCGAGCTTGTTGATGACCTCCACCATGTGCACCGGGATGCGGATGGTGCGGGCCTGGTCTGCCATGGCGCGCGTGATGGCCTGCTTGATCCACCAGGTGGCGTAGGTGGAGAACTTGTAGCCCTTGGTGTAGTCGAACTTCTCGACCGCGCGGATCAGGCCGAGGTTGCCCTCCTGGATCAGGTCGAGGAAGAGCATGCCGCGGCCGGTGTAACGCTTGGCCAGCGACACCACCAGGCGGAGGTTGGCCTCGAGGAGGTGGTTCTTGGCGCGGCGGCCGTCTTCGGCGATCCACTGGAAGTCTTCGACGTCCTGGCTCGTGGGGGGCGGGGTGTCCGACGAGAGCTGTTCCTCGGCGAAGAGGCCGGCCTCGATGCGCTTGGCGAGTTCGACTTCCTGGACGGCGTTGAGCAGCGCCACCTTGCCGATCTGCTTGAGGTAGTCCTTGACGGGGTCAGCGGTGGCTCCGGCGGAGACGACCTGCTGTTCGGGTTCGTCCGCGTCGTCCGAATCCGAGAGGGCGAAGCCCTGCTCCTCCTCGACGAGTTCCTTCTCGTCCTTGGCCACTTCGACCTCGTTGAACGTCGCCTCGTCCACGTCGTCGAGCGTGCGCTTCTTTCCGCCCACGGTGAGCACCACGTCGTCTCCATCTCGCTGGAACTGAACCTCGACCTCGCCGGTGGAGGCCTCCGCGATGGTCGGCTCCTTCTTGGCGGAGGCGGCCTTCGCCGCGGTGGTGCGGCGGGTGGCCGTCGTCTTGGTGGCGGCAGCAGTCTTGGCTGCAGCAGGCTTACGCGTGGTGGTCCGCTTCACGGCCGGCGTTTCCTCAGCGGCGGCGCTCTTCGTGCTCCGGCGGGTACGGGGTGTCTTGCCGGTGCCTTCAGCGTTCTCGGTCACTGTGGTCCTCTCGAGGCCGTCGACTGCAATTTGCGCATGCGCCGCCCCGCCTCAGTCAAGGGTGACGCACCGTCCATTCTTGCACGGTGGATGTTCCCCTTCAAACCAATCGGTGGACCCGTCCCCCTGGCGCCCTCAGGGATCCGCTGGTACTTGAGGATGATTTCTGTTCCCTGCGGAAAACCGATGGAACCAACTCCGCGCCGCTTTCGTTGATATGGGTGACGACTGGCGAAAGGTCTGAAGAATATGAATCGTACTGCGCGCATGCGAAGCACCGAAGGTATCGAGGGCAAGGACTCCGTTGGCCTGTACCTCGACGCAATTGCCAAGACTCCCCTGCTCTCCGCTGTGGAAGAGGTTGAACTCGCCCGCGCCATCGAGGCCGGGCTCTACGCGCAGAAAATCCTCGACGGTGAGATCGACACCACGGTTAAGGCCACCGAGGACGAACTGCGCGAACTCGCCGCGGAGGGTGAACGTACCGTCCAGCGTTTCGTGAAGGCCAACCTGAGGCTCGTGGTCTCCGTGGCACGCCGCTACGGACGCGCCCAGATGCCGTTGCTCGACCTCGTGCAGGAGGGCAACACCGGCCTGATCCGCGCCGTCGAGAAGTTCGACTACGCCAAGGGCTTCAAGTTCTCTACGTACGCCACCTGGTGGGTACGCCAGGCCATCTCGCGCGGCATCGCCCAGCAGAGCCGCATCGTGCGCCTCCCGGTGCACGTCGCCGAGCAGGTCAACCAGGTCTCGGCCACGCGTCGCAACCTTGAGCGCGAACTGGGCCGGGAACCGGAGATCACTGAGATCGCCGCAGAACTGGGCCTCGAGGAGAGCCGCATCGTGGACCTCCTGCGCTACTCCCGAGACCACGTCTCGCTCGACGCCCCGGTCGAGGCTGACGGCGACACCGCTCTGGGTGACCTGATCGCCCGCGAGACCGCCCCCGGCCCCGACGAGATGGTGCTCGACGCTGAAGAGCGCGCGCGCCTCGAAGGGATGCTTTCAGACCTCGACGAGCGTTCGCAGGACGTGGTGCGCCGCCGCTACGGGCTGCTGGACGGCCGGCAGGCCAAGCTGGCAGACATCGGCAGCCACTGGGGCATCACCGCGGAACGCGTGCGCCAAATCGAGCGTGCCGCGTTGGCGACGATGCGTGAGTCGCACGGTATCGCCGCCTGACCGAGCAGGTCACCTCTGAACCGGACACGGTCTGTGCCTTTCCCCCAGGGCACGGGCCGTGTCCTATGTCACGACCCGGATGAGCCCCTCCTGGGCGCAACTGGCCACCGCCTGACCGTCCTGGAACAGCCTGCCGGTGGCGAACCCGCGAGCGTGTGAGGCCGAAGGCGAGAGCATGTCGTACAGCAGCCATTCATCCACCCGCACGGGGCGGTGGAACCACATCACGTGGTCGATGGAGGCCGCCTGCATCTGCGGCGACAGGAACTCCACCTCGTGGGGGACGGTGGTGACGCTGAGCAGCGTGATGTCGCTGAGGTAGGCCAGCACCGCCGCATGCAGCACCGGGTCGTCGGGCATGGGCTGGCGGGTGCGTACCCACGCCTTCATGGAGCCACCGGAATCCGTGCGGTCCGGCCGCGCGGCCAGCCGCACGTCGAGCGCGTCCCATTCGGCCAGCAGCTTGAACGGCGCCCCGAAGCGACGCTCGAGGACCTCGCGCAGCGGCGGGCTGGCGTCAGGCACGGCGACATCGTGAGGTGGGGAGGCGGAGTGGTCCAGGCCCTCCTCGGGTTCTTGGAACGAGGCCGTCATCATGAAGATTTCCCGATCGCCCTGCCGGGTCACGACACGGCGGTTGCTGAACGTGTTCCCGTCGCGCACCAGTTCGACCTCGAAGTCGAGCGGGGCGTCGTTGGCCCCCGGGCGCAGGAAGTAGGCGTTCAGGGAGTGGATCCGCCGGCTGGGTGGGACGGTGCGTGCGGCCGCCACCAGGGTCTGGCCGAGCACCTGCCCCCCGAAGAGCCGCTGAAGATAGGTCTGGGGGTGCGGCCCGCGGAAACTCGACTGCCCGATCTCTCTGAGATCGAACAGGGCAATGAGTTCAGCGACGTCTTTAGGCACGGGTTCCATCGTGCCACAACGGGTTCAGCCAGCCTGCCGGATGGCCTGACGGATGCGTTTGGCCGAGACGGGAACGGCGGTGCGCAACTGCTGGGCGAACAGGCTGACCCGGAACTCCTCGATGAGGAACGCGATCTCCTCCACGTCACGGCTGAGGGGGCCGGGCGGCTGCCGTTCGGTGAGCTCCGCGTAGGCGTCCTCGACGTCATACAACTCGACGGCGACCTTGTCGTCGCGGGCGCGATTGGCCGCCGCAGCCTGCAGCCGAACGACGGCGGCCTGGGCATAGCGCGGAAGGTGCGCGAACCAGGGATCCGGCGTGGCCGAGATGAAGCGGTTGAAGAACAGGTTGTCCAGCTGCGCGCTCACGTCGGAACGTAAAGCATCGCTGGCAGGGAGTGCGCCCAAAAGGATCCGTGCCTGCGTCACCGCCGTCAGCGCATGCGCGGCGGTGTTGACCACCTGCAGCGTCTGGCCGGGGCATTCCTGCCGCACCTCCAGCGCCACCTGACGGTAGTCGGCCTCGGTGCGCACGCCGTCGAGCGGACCCTGCTGGAGGGCCAGTTGTTCGCCGGCCTTGAGCCACGCGTCGGCCAGCAGCTCCGGCACCTTCGGGTAGGCGGAGTCCGCCAACGCCAACTTCTCGACGCGCCCCAGGTGGGAGACGACCCACTTGGTGGGATCCGGGTTGGTGAGGGTCAGCAGGCGCCGGACGCCCTGGGCGTGCGAAACCTCTGCCCGAGCCGCCGAGTCGAAGACCCGCAGCCCGACGGCGGTGGCCTCGTCCACGAGCGCCGGGTACCCCACGACTCCCTTGCCCACGGTCGCCTCGCGCGGCACGTCGCCGAACGTCCACGCCTTCTGTCCGGTGGCGGCCTTGTCTCCCGCGGAGGCGGTCAGCTTCGCGGCCACCTTGGGCGACAGTTTCCGCCGCAGCCCCTCGAGATCGACGTCCCGGGCCACCTCCCGGTCCTCGTCGAGGACCACGTAGGTGGGACGCAGGTGCTTGCCCACGGCCTCCGGCGCGAACTGCCGGCCCTCGACGACGACTCCGGTGAGCGCGGTCAGCGCCCGGGCCAGCGCGTCGGGGAAGGCGCCCTCCCCCACCTGGCCACGCTCCTCGAGCCAGGCCAGCGCCCTCGCAGCGAAATCCGGCGCGGGCACGAAGTTGGTGCGCACCGACTTGGGCAGCGACCTGATCAGTTCGGTGGCCAACTCCCGACGCAGGCCCGGCACCTGCCAGGAGAACTCGTCGGCGTCGAGCTGGCCGAGGAGCTCCAAGCGCAGCTTGAGCGTCACGCCGTCGCTGCCAGCCCCCGGGTCGAACGTGTAGTCGATGGGCAGCTTGTGTTCGCCGAACGTCCACCTGTCGGGGAAGTCGCTGGGGCGCAACTGGGTGGCGTCGACGATGGCGTCGTCGATCATCAGCAACGGCCAGTCACTCTTCGGCGTCGAGCGCAACCACTTGTCGAAGGTCGCCCCGGAGACCACGTCGCTGGGCACCCGTGCGTCGTAGAAGGCGTAGAGCGCCTCGTCGGAGATGAGGAGGTCCGGCCGGCGCATCCGGTCGGTCATCTTCTCCGCCTCCTGGATCACCGCGCGGTTGTCCCGGACGACGGGGTTGCGGGTGTCCCACTCCCCTTCGACGAGCGCGGTGCGCAGGAAGATCTCGCGCGCCTCCTCGGGGTGGTCCTTGGCGTAGTCGGTGCGGCGACCCGCCACGATCGGTACGCCGAAGAGCGTCAGCCGTTCGTTGGCCACCACGCTGGCCGAGCGCTGCGACCACACCGGTTCAGACACGGTGCGGGTCAGCAGTGGGCCGGCCACCTCCTCTACCCATTCCGGCTTGATCCCGGCCACGGTGCGGGCCCACAGGCGGGAGGTCTCCACCAGTTCGAAGGCCATCACGAGCGGCGGGGTGGACTTGGCCAGCGCGGAGCCCGGCTGGATGGCGAACCGCGCGCCGCGGGTGCCCTGGTACTCCTGGAGCGGCCGACGCTTGCCCGGCTCGCGCTTGCCCCGTTGCTCCTCGGCCACGCCCACGTTGGAGAGCAGCCCGCTCAACAGGCTGCTGAGCACCTGGTCGGTCGGCCCGTGGCCGCGGGTGTCGAGGTCCAGTTCCTTGGCTGCCTCCCGGAGCTGGGAGACGAGGTCCTCCCACTCGCGGAACCGCACGAAGTTGAGGTGTTCGGCGCGGCACATCCGGCGGAACTGGTTGCCCGAGAGCTCTCGTCGACGCTCGTGCAGGTAGTTCCAGATGTTGAGGAGGGCTTCGAAGTCGCCGCCCTCCAGCGACGGCCTGGGCGCGGTTTCCTTGCGTGTGCCGGTATGGGCCGTGTGGCGCTTGGGCGCCTCGCCCTCGGCGTCCGGCTTCGCCTCGATGCCCCAGAAGCGGCGGTGCAGCTGGTCCGCCTGGTTCTGGAACTCCGCCGGGCGTTCCCGGATGTCGGGCACCGTGAGGCCTGCTACGAGCACCAGCACGGTGGCCAGCGTCCTGCGGCGGGCGCCCTCGATGATCATGCGCCCCAGCCGGGGGTCCACCGGCATCCGGGCCAGCATGCGGCCCGTGCGCGTGAGCCGCACCTGGGCGTGCCGGGGGCGGGGGTGGATCGCGCCGAGTTCGCTGAGCACGCGGACGCCGTCATTGATCTGGCCCAGCACGGGGGCCTCGACGAACGGGAAGCTCTCGACGTCACCGAGGCCCGCCTGGGCCATCAGCAGGATCACGGTGGCGAGGTTGGTGCGCAGGATCTCCGGATCTGAGTATTTGGGCCGCGACTCGAAGTCCTCCTCCGAGTAGAGCCGGATCGCGATCCCGGGGCCGAGACGACCACACCGGCCGGCGCGCTGGTTCGCGGATGCCTGCGACACCGGTTCGATGGGGAGCCGCTGCACCTTGGTGCGCGTCGAGTAGCGCGAGATGCGGGCCAGGCCGGTGTCGATGACGTAGCGGATGCGCGGCACGGTGATGGAGGTCTCGGCCACGTTGGTGGCCAGCACGACCCGGCGTCGGCTGTGTCCTGAGAACACCTTCTGCTGGTCAGCCGCCGACAGCCGCGCGAACAGCGGCAGCACCTCGAGCCCGGACCCGAGCCCCTCGATGGCCTCCGCCGCGTCACGGATCTCGCGCTCCCCGCTGAGGAACACGAGGATGTCGCCGCCGCCCGGCTCGGTGAGGATCTCCTCGACGGCCCCCACGATGCCGTCGATCTCGTCCTGGCCCTCGTCCAGCGGCCGGTACCTGGTGTCGACGGGGTAGGTGCGGCCGGAGACCTCGACGACCGGGGCGTCGCCGAAGTGTTCTGAGAAGCGGGCCGTGTCGATGGTGGCCGAGGTCACGATCACCCGCAGCTCCGGGCGCTTCGGCAGCAACTGTTTGAGGTAGCCCAGGAGGAAATCGATGTTGAGGCTGCGCTCGTGCGCCTCGTCGATGATGATCGTGTCGTACCGGCTGAGCAGCCTGTCGTGGGTGAGTTCCGACAGCAGGATGCCGTCGGTCATCACCTTGATGCGGGTGGCCGCCGTCACCTTGCGGGTGAAGCGGACCTGGTACCCGACGAAGTCGCCCAACTCGACGCCGCACTCATCGGCGATGCGCTGCGCCACGGTGCGCGCAGCGATCCGACGGGGCTGCGTGTGCGCGATGTGCGTGCGCCCAGCCATGAGGCAGATCTTGGGCAGCTGCGTGGTCTTGCCGGAACCTGTTTCGCCCGCCACGACGACCACCTGGTGCCGGCGGATCAGTTCAGCGATGTGCTCGGTCTCTGCAGCGATGGGTAGCTGCGGATCGACCTCGACGGTGGGCTCGGTGGGGGCCTCAGTCATCCGCGCGCGACGAACAGCGGACACTCCGCGTGGGCCAACAGGCCACGCATGAGGCCGCCCAGGGAGAAGCCCGGGATGTGTGAATCGCCCACGCCGACCACCAGCAGGTCGTAGCCCGCACTGCGGCTGACCAACTCGTTGATGGGGCTGTCTGCCGCCACCTCGACGCGGTACTCGACGTCGGGGTAGGACTGGGCGACCTCGTTGGCGATCGCCTCGATGCCACCCTTCGCGAAGCGCACCTGCTCGTCGAGTTCGTTCGGCGAGAGCTTACGGGCGAATAGGCCCACCGGGGGCTGGATGGCGTGCACGATCTCGAGGCGCGCACCGAGACGCTGGGCCTGCTGGAAGCCGGCCTCCAGTGTCTTCTCGGATCCCGGGCTGGTCTGCAGCCCGACGCCGACGATGCCACGGCCACCGATGGGGTCAGGGTGGGCCGCGGCGGAGATGACGACCACGGGGCACGAGGCGTTGGCCACCACGGCCACGGAGGTGGAGCCGACGAACATGCGCTCGAGGCCGGACGCCGCGCGGCGCCCGACGACGACCAGCTCGGCGACCTCGCTCAGCCTGGTCATCACGCCGCCCGGCGAGCCCATCACGACCTCAGTCTTGATGCGGTGCTCCGGCAGCCCCATGCTCAGTGCCACGTCCCGGGCCTGTTCGTTGGCGGTGATTCCGGCGGACTG
The DNA here is from genome assembly GCF_022342445.1 of Tessaracoccus sp. ZS01. Classification (NCBI taxonomy): domain Bacteria; kingdom Bacillati; phylum Actinomycetota; class Actinomycetes; order Propionibacteriales; family Propionibacteriaceae; genus Tessaracoccus; species Tessaracoccus sp. ZS01. Next base: position 46,293 of record NZ_PQFE01000016.1, read on the forward strand.
GAGCACCTCGGGGTCGTAGACGACACCCCAGGCGCCGGCCATGAGCGTGTCGTCGACGGCGTTGACCAGCAGCAGTTCGCCGTTGATCCGGAGTGCGGCACCGGTGCCGAACCGCACGGCCCGCAAGCCGTCATCACTGCCGTCGACGCCGACGACAACCAGCGGAGCTGTCTTTTCGTTCATGACTCAGCCCTTCTTCGTTCCGGAGACAACACGCCCGTCGATCGACGCGGCGGTCACGGCGATACCGACGGCGAGGTCACCGTCGAGCCAGCTCTTGTTCGTCACGGCCGGGTCCGCCGCCCCTGCGGAGCCCTGCACCAGGACGGACCAACCGATGGCCGAATCCGGGTCGATCTCGTCCACCTGGAACGAGACCTTCCTGCCATCGGCGAGCTTCGCCAGGCTGGAATCGGTGTCGGTGTGGAAGATGATGGTGCGATCCACGACCTGGTAGTTCACGGGGACCACGATGATGCCGTCGTTGCCCTGCCATGCGATGCGACCGATCACGGTCTCACCCAGCAACGCCCAACATTCGTCGCCATCGAGCCGGGAGAAGTAGGTCACCTGATGCGGATCGGTCATATCTCAAACTGTATCGCTTGTCAGCCGCTGAACGTGGTGCGGCCGCCCAGCTTGGTGGCCAACGCGTCGTCGATGCCGTCGGCGATCTGGCTGAGGTGCAGCAACGCCTGGTGCAGGTGGGCCGCGACGAAGGGCTTCGCGGCCACCGAGATCTGCACGAACACCCGGTCACGGTGGAGCGCGAAGCGGCCGTAACGGGCCTCGACGTTGAGGTCGTTGAGCACCTCACACGCCCGCGAACGGCCGCCCACCTCATGCACGAGCGCCGAGAACAGCACGAGCTCCGCCGCGTCCGGGGTGGAACGGAGGAAGACCATGGTGGACCCCAAGCGGATGGCGACGTCACCCTGGTCATTGCGCAGCGGCGGATGCCCGTAGGCCTTGGCCAACTCGTGGTCCACGAGGTGGTCCAGGTCCGTCCGGTTGGCCGGCATCACGGCCATCTGGTCCCTGCTGAGCGGCTTGGGCGTCAGCGGCACCCAGTCGGTCTGTCCCTTCAAAATCTCGGCCAGTTGGTCCGGCTCCAGGAAGATGGGGTGCAGCACACCGAACACCTCCGCCAGGGTCTCGGTGGCGAGTTGCGCCAGGGCCGCCGAGTTCTCCTGGTCCACCACGGTGTGGAACGTGTCCCACTCGTCATTGGGCTGGTCCCATGCCAGGCGGTGCAGGCCCTCGGCCTGCGCCTCTGTGGGCGCCCCGCCGTCGGGCCCCTTGACGGAGGCGGCGATCACCCCGGGTTCAATCACGGAGAACCGGATGCCGGGGGGCTCGTCAGCCTCCCCGTCGCCGGGCTTCCTGGCCGACGCCACCGAAATCGTCAGGTCCGCGGTGGAATCCATCACCGACAACACCTCGTCGAGGCGGGTGGTGAACTCCTCCCAGGCGCCCTGTTGGGTCGCGTCGAAGTCGAAGTCAAAGTCCTCGTACCCGGCCATGGGCCACCTCCTTGACCTTCAACCTAGCGCACCCGTCTGTTGGCCCGGCCAGGTCACATGCCCACGAGGTCGAGCAGTTCGCCCAGTTCCTCCCTGGTCAGTTCCCGGATCTCACCCACCGGCAGGTTGCCGAGCCGGACGGGACCGATCGCGGTCCTGGCCAGGCGGTCGACGGGGTGGCCGACCGTGTCGAACATCCTGCGGACGATGCGGTTGCGGCCCTCGTGCAGGGAGACCTCGATCAGCGTCCTGTTGGCGGCACGGGAGACGAGCTTGACCTTGTCCGGCTTGACGGGGCCGTCCTCGAGCGTGACGCCCTTCTCCAGGCGCTTGATGGTGCGGTTGTCCATCACTCCCGCAGCCTGCACGGTGTAGGTCTTGGTGACCTTGTAGCTGGGGTGCGCCATGCGGTGGGCGAACTCGCCGTCGTTGGTCAGCAGGATCAGCCCTTCGGTCTCTGTGTCGAGGCGGCCGACGTGGAAGATCCGCTCCCGCAGCCTGGGCAGGCAGTCGAGCAGCGTCTTGCGCCCCTCCGGGTCCTCCATCGTGGAGACGACACCCCGCGGCTTGTTCATCACGAGGTACAGGTTGTGGCGCGGCGGCGGGATGCGCGAGCCGTCCACCCGGATGTGGTCCGTCTCGGGATTGACGCGCATGCCCTGCTCAGTGACGATCTTGCCGTTGACCTCCACCCGTCCCTCCTCGATGAGGAGTTCACTGGCACGCCGCGATGCGAGGCCGGCCGAGGCCAGCACCTTCTGCAAGCGGATGCCCTCGGTCTTTTCGTTGTCAGGCTGGTCGTTCATCTTCGCGTTCCTCCTCGGGCCGGGCCTCAGGCGCCATCGCGGCGGCGAGTTGTCCCAGCTCAGCTTCCAAGGCTACGGCGTCAGGCAGCATGGGCGCCAAGTCCGGCAATTCCTTCAATGAATTCAGGCCGAGTTTCTGCAGGAACAGCGGCGTCGTCGCGAACGTCATGGCTCCGGTGACGGGGTCCTCCCCCGCCTCCGTGATCAGCCCGCGCACGAGCAGCGTCTTGACCACGCCGTCGACGCCCACGCCGCGCACGCCCGAGATCCGGCCGCGGGTCACCGGCTGCAGATAGGCGATGACGGACAGGGTTTCGAGGGCCGCCTGGGTCAGCCGGGAGCGCTGGTCCGAGACCAGCCAGGCCTCCAGGACGTCCGCCAGCGCCGGGTCCGTCGCGAAGCGCCAGCCGCCGGCGATGCGTCGCAGCCGGATACCGCGTCCGTTCTCCTCGTAGAAGGCGGCGATCTCGTCCAGCGAACGGTCGGCCTCATCGACGGTCAGGTCGAGCGCTGCGGCCAACTCCTGCGTGGTAGTCGGCTCAGTGGCCATCAGCAGGATGGCCTCGAGGGCGCCGTGGGTGCTCATGCATCCTCCAGTTCGGGTTGTGGTCCGTAATCGTCGGTGACCTCGACGGCGGCCTCATCGCCGGCGGTCCACCGCACCGTCAGTTCGGCGAGCGGTTCGAGCTGTTCGAGGGCCACTTGTTGTGCCCGGAACAACTCCAGGATGGCCAGGAAGCGCACCACGATGGTGAGCCGGTCTGCGCCCGAGATGAGCGACCTGAACGTGGCCGCCCCCTCGCGGCGCAGTCTCTCGGCGATGAGCGTAACCTGCTCCGGGACGCTGACCGTGTTGCCGTGCAGGTGGCCCAGCTCGACGACGGGGGCAGGCTTCGGGACCATCGCGGCCGCCGCGAGCCGGGCGACGTCGTCGGGGGTCAGCGTCAGTTCCACCTCCGGCAGGAGACCGCGGAACTGCTCCTCGATGCCGCCGGGCCGCCAATGCGTGGACTCGGCCCCGTTCATCGACTCCGCCACCCACTCGGCGAGTTTCTTGAACGCGCGGTACTGCAGGAGGCGGGCGAACAGGAGGTCGCGGGCCTCCAGCGCCGCGATGTCCTCGGGATCGCTCACCTCACCTCCGGGCAGGAGGCGGGCCGCCTTGAGGTCGAGCAGGGTGGCGGCCACGACGAGGAAGGAACTGGTCCTGTCGAGGTCCCAGACCTCCCCGCCCAACTTCACGTAGGCGATGAACTCATCCGTCACGGCGCTGAGCGCCACCTCGGTGATGTCCAGTTCACGGCGGGAGATGAGGTCGAGCAGCAGGTCGAAGGGTCCTTCGAAGTTGCTCAACCGCAACTCGAAGCCCGGCAGCTCGTCGCGCTGCTCCGACTGTGCCCGTCCTCTGCTCACTGCTGTCTGAGCTCGGCCACGAGGTCGCTGGCGCCGCCGCGCGCCGCGAGGTCTGCCACCGCGTGCGCGACGGCCACGCGCACGATGCGCCCCCGGTCGACACGGATGCCATGCGTGCGCCGCAGGTCGAGGTTGGCGTCCTCGAGGGCGAGCAGCTCGTCCTCGCTGAAGTAGACGGTGATCTTGTGGTCGTGCCGGACGCGGCCGGTGGGCGCGGGTGCGGCCGCGTCAGCGGCGAGCTCTGCCACCGGCTGCACGGCAGGGGCGGCCTGGGCCTCTGCAGGTGGTGCCTCCGGCGTCGCCTCGCGCGGCTGCCTCGTCGGCCGGAACAGCTCCGAGGCCCCGGGGAGTTCGGCGCGCTTGGGCTTGCTCACACCTCGCTCCTCAACAACACCTCTCGCGCCAGCTGCCGGTAGGCGTCAGCGCCGGGGGAAGCCGAGGCGTAGGTGGTGATGGGCTCGCCGGCCACCGTCGTCTCCGGGAACTTGATGGTGCGACGGATGACCGTGTGGAACACGTCGTCGCCGAAGGCCTGGACCACGCGCTCCAGCACCTCGCGGCTGTGCAGGGTGCGGGCGTCGTACATGGTGCCGAGAATGCCCATGACCTCGAGCTCCGGGTTCAGCCGGTCCTGCACCTTGGCGATCGTGTCGGTCAGCAGCGCCACGCCGCGCAGCGCGAAGAACTCGCACTCCAGCGGCACGACGACATAGTCGCTGGCGGTGAGCGCGTTGATCGTGAGCAGCCCCAGGCTGGGAGCGCAGTCGATGAGGATGTAGTCGTAGCTGGAGCGCACCTTGGTCAGGACGCGCTGGAGCGTCTGCTCCCGGGCCACTTCGCTGACGAGCTGCACTTCGGCCGCAGAGAGGTCGATGTTGCTGGGCAGGATGTCGAGGCCGGCCACGGTGGTCTCCATGATGACCTCGCGCGGTTCGTATTCGCGGCTCAGCAGCAGGTTGTAGATGGAGCGGTCCAGGGTGTGCGGATTCACGCCGAGGCCCACCGACAGGGACCCCTGCGGGTCGAAGTCGACGAGGAGAATCTTGCGGCCCGTTTCCGCCAACGCGGCACCCAGGTTGATGGCCGTGGTGGTCTTCCCGACGCCGCCCTTCTGGTTGGTCATCGACATGATGATGGCGTTCTTCGGGGCGCCGGGGGCGGGTCGCTCAGGCTCCGGGAAGGTTGGGAGGGGTCGGCCCGTGGGACCGATCACACCGGTATCGATGAGGGTCGACTCCCCCGGTGCATCCGGTACCTGGAACTCGGGCTTTTCAAACAGGCCGCTATCCGCCACCGCATTGCCTCCTACTTCTCTGCAAGTGGGGACCAGCCTAGTGGACGCACCCCTGGTCTATTTCTTCCGAGCGGCCCTGAACAGGGCGGTGGCCTGACCAAGTATGAGTTGGTCAGGCCACCTGGGTGTGGCGGGTGGTGGCGGCCCACCTGCCTGGAAGGGCATCCGGATTTTCTCACCCACCTCGCCGGGTGGGGTGCTACTGGATCAAACCTGCAGCAATCGAAAGTAGGACTTTCCCTTCCCGCTCTTCCCCGAAAGGAAGTGCGTATGGACATGTCTACACCGCTCTTCGCCCCGTGTCAGCAGAATGACCGGAATTCACCGGAAGTTTGCCGATTCGTCGGCGTGTCGTCGCCCGGTAGCCACTTCGAACCGATAGAAGTGACGCGAGCCCGGACCACGTATGAGGTGGTCCGGGCATATCTGTCCCCGGATACCGGGCACTAGAGTCGAAGGCGTGCAAGCACCCTACGAATACGATCTGATGCCGCTCGACACCCCGGACGACAGCCCCGCCTGGGCGGACTATCTCGATGTGTTCCGCTTCAGTTTCCTGGAGCAGCGCGCCTCTGACGAGGGGCTGGCCACCTACCGGAAGCACCGCCGCGAAGACCGTGCGTGGTTGGGCAGGGTGACGACGGAGGGGCCCGGCCTGACGGGCAGGGAGGCGGTCGCGGCCTTCGCTGCGGCACCCACCACGATCAACTGCGGACGCGGCCTCGTCGACGCCCTGGTGATCAACACCGTCGCGGTCCGGCCGAGCCACCGCCGCCGCGGCCTGCTGAAGCACATGATGCGCCAACAACTCGACGCGGCACGCGGGCACGGCATGCCGCTCGCCACCTTGACGGCTTCAGAAGCGACCATCTACGGCCGTTTCGGATTCGGCATCACCACCCACACCCACCCCATCGAGGTCGACACCAGGCGCTTCTCGCTCAGGGCCGACGTGCCGGCCGCACCAGGCACCGTCGAGTTCGTCCCGCCGTCCTTCCTGCGCGACCACTGGGAGCGCCTGGTCACCGCGCACCAGGCGCGTTTCCGGGGCGCCGTCGGGCACCTGCACGGCCACTTCCTGGTGGACACCGGCCTCTGGGATTCCGGGGAGAACGGCCCCGCGCGCTCGCTGCGGTGCGCGGTGCACTTCTCCCCCACCGGCGAGGTGGACGGATTCGCGTTGTTCACGCCCAAGGGCTGGGACGAGACCCCCATCACCACGGCCGTGCGCAAGGTGTGCGCTGCGGACCAGGCCGTCAACCGGGCGCTCTGGCGCACCTTGGCGGAGATGGACCTGGTCGAGCGGCTGACCTATCCCCTCTCCCCTCCTGGAGATCCGCTGGCGGCGTCCCTCGTCGACCCGTGGGCGGTCACCGCCAAGGAAGGCGACGACCCCGTGTGGTTGCGCCTCCTCGACCTCCCATCGGCCACCGCCCAGCGCGGCTTCGACGGTGAGGGCGACGTGGTCGTCGAGATCTCCGACGCCATGGGTTACGGCCAGGGCACCTGGCGGGTCAGCGCGCGGGACGGGCGCGGCGCCGCTGCACCCTCGGAGCAGGCAGCGGAGGTGAAGCTGCCCATCGACGTGCTCGCGTCGATGTGGCACGGTGACCGCTCCGCGTCGGAGTTGGCCCTGTCCGGGCTGGTGCAGGGTGAGCCCGCCGCCATCAGCCGGCTCTCACGCCTGTTCCAGGTGGAAGAGCCGCCGATGAACCTGGCCGCCTTCTAGGAACCGGTGGCTCAGCGGGCCCGCGGGTGGGCCGCTGCGTGCACCTCGCGGAGGTGCTCGATGGTCACCAGGGTGTAGATCTGGGTGGTGGCCACCGACGAGTGGCCCAACAACTCCTGCACCACCCTGAGGTCTGCTCCCCCGTCGAGCAGGTGCGTCGCGAAGGAGTGGCGCAGCGAGTGCGGCGACACGTCCACGTCGAGGCCGGCGCCTTCCGCAGCGCGCTGGATGACGGACCACGCGGACTGGCGGCTGAGCCGCATGCCGCGCTGGTTGAGCAGCAGCGCCGGCGTGTGCTTCTTCGCGGTCTGCGCCAGCGCCGGCCGCGCGCGCACCAGGTAGGCGGACAACGCCTTGGCCGCGTAGCTGCCCAGGGGGACGAACCGCTCCTTGCCACCCTTGCCGAGCAGGCGGATGCCGACGTCAGGTTCGGACAGCGCGGCGGTCACGTCGTCGACGTCCAGCCCGCACACCTCCGAGACCCGGGCACCGGTGCCGTAGAGCAACTCCAACAGGGCGGCGTCCCGAAGGCCGACGACCTCCGTGCGGTCCGGTGCGTCCAGGATCCGTGAGACCTCCGCGACGGTGAGCGCCTTCGGCAGCCGCTGCTCGAGCTTCGGCGGAGACACCTCCGCCGCCGGGTTCTGCGGCGCCAGGCCCTCCTCGGCGCAGAACTGGTGGAACGTGCGCACGCTGACGACGTGTCTGGCCACCGAGGACCTCGCCTGGGAGGTGCTCAACTCGCGGACGAACTCGGTCACCTCCACGGCTGTCACCTCCGCCACCGACAGGATGCCCCGTTCGGACAGGAAGGTGACGTAGCGGGCCAGGTCGCGGCGGTAGGCCGCCACCGTGTTGGCGGCGAGCCCCCGCTCGACGCGGACGTGGTTGAGGTAGTCGTCGCGCGCCCGCGCCAGCGCGCTCACTCCTGGCGGGCGAGCCACGCGGCGTCCGCCGGCCGCAGGTCCTCGAGACGACCGGACAGCCGGGCGGTCTCGAAGGCGAGCACCCCGGCCACCAGCGACGGCGACTGGCAGCGCCCAGCCAGGATCTCGTCGACCAGGTGCTGCCTGGGCACCCAGGACCAGGTCATGTGCGCCTCCTCGCCCTCGAGCACGAAGCCTTCGGGGCGTGCGGCGGTGCGCACGTCCCTGGCCAGATAGATCCGGAGCGACTCCTCCGACGAGCCCGGCGTGGTGAGGATGTCGACCAGCACGTCCCAGCGGTCTGCTGCCAGCTCGATCTCCTCGGCGAGCTCACGCTGGGCGCTGAGGACCCACGCCTCCCCGTCGACATCCAGCAGACCGGCGGGGATCTCCACCAGTTCCAGACCGACCGGGTGGCGGTACTGGCGCAGCACGGCGATCTCGTCGGTGCTCTCCTCCCATGCCACGACCGCCACCGCGCCGGGATGCGTGATGAACTGCCGGGTGATCTCCTCGCCTGACGGAGTGGCGACTGTCTCCTCCACGAAGGTCGTCACCCTGCCGGACCCCAGCACCTCCCGGCTCCGCACCGGCCACTTCATCGGCTCGTCGACGCGCATGTGCTACCCCTTCCGTGCCGCGAGCGCGGCTCCGATCAGCCCGGCGAACAGCGGATGCGGCTTCGTCGGGCGCGACTTCAGTTCGGGGTGCGCCTGCGTGCCCACGTAGAAGGGATGCACCTCCTCCGGCAGTTCGACGAACTCGACAAGCTGCGAATCCGGCGAGGTGCCCGAGACCACCAGACCCGCCTCTTCGAGACGTGCGCGGTAGGCGTTGTTCACCTCGTAGCGATGGCGATGGCGCTCCTCGACCCTGGCATCACCATAGACCCTGCGCACGACAGTTCCCTCGCGCAGGAGCGCCGGGTAGGAACCCAGCCGCATGGTGCCGCCCAGGTCGCCGTCTCCGGCCACGATGTGGCTCTGCTCGGCCATGGTCGCCACGACCGGCTCTTCGGTGTCGGCATCGAATTCGGTCGACGACGCTCCTCCCAGCCCGGCCAGGTTGCGGGCCGCCTCGACCACCATGCACTGCATCCCCAGGCAGAGGCCGAGCGTGGGAACGCGGTGTTCGCGGGCATACGTCAGCGCCCCGAGCTTGCCTTCCACGCCCCTGATGCCGAAGCCCCCCGGCACGCAGACCGCGTCGGCCCCCTCCAGGGCCCTGGCCGCCCCCTCACGGGTGGCGCAGTCATCGGAGGCGACCCAACGCAGGTCGACGGCCGCGCGGTGCGCGAAACCGCCGGCCCGCAGCGCCTCGGACACGGAAAGGTAGGCGTCGGGAAGGTCGATGTACTTGCCGACCAACGCCACCGTCACCCGCTCGGCGGGCTGCTCGACGCGGCTCAGGAGCTCATCCCAGGCCTTCCAGTTCACGTCGCGGAAGGACAGCTGGAGGCGGCGCACCACGTAGGCGTCGAGCCCCTCGGAGTGCAGCACCCGGGGAATCGCGTAGATGCTCGACGCGTCGGCGCAGCTGATCACGGCCTCTTCGTCCACGTCGCACATGAGCGCGATCTTGCGCTTCATCGCGGCGGGCACCTCCAGCGACGAGCGGCACACGATCGCGTCGGGCTGGATACCTACCTGACGCAACGCGGCCACCGAGTGCTGCGTGGGCTTGGTCTTCAATTCGGCTGCCGGTTTCAGGTACGGCACGAGCGAGACGTGGAGGAAGAAGACCCGGTCACGGCCCACCTCGTGGCGGACCTGGCGGGCGGCCTCCAGGAACGGCAGGGACTCGATGTCGCCGACGGTCCCCCCGATCTCGTGGATGACCACGTCGACGTCCGGCCCGGCCATCGAGAGCATCCGGTCGCGGATCTCGTCGGTGATGTGTGGCACCACCTGCACGGTCTGGCCGAGGTATTCGCCGCGTCGTTCGCGCGCTATCACGGTGGAATAGACTTGGCCCGTGGTGACGTTGGCGCTGCTGGTGAGGTTCACATCCAGGAAGCGCTCGTAGTGGCCGATGTCGAGATCGGTCTCCGCACCGTCGTCGGTGATGAAGACCTCACCGTGCTGGAACGGGTTCATGGTGCCCGGGTCGACATTGAGGTACGGATCCAGCTTCTGCATGGTGACGCGGAGACCGCGCCCTACCAGCAGCGTGCCGAGGCTGGCGGCCGTGAGGCCCTTACCCAGCGAGGAGACGACGCCCCCGGTGACGAAGATATGACGGGTGGTGTTCGGTTCATGCACGGAACTCCATGTTAAGTGGCCCACGTTTCCACTGCGTTACATCTGGGTCACGGCTGTGCAGGCGAGGTTTCCTCCGCCTCCATCCTCGCCCAGCGCCGCGCTCGGGCCTCGCCCCAGGTGGCCCCGAGGACCACCCAGACGTAGAGCGCCACCGCGATCCACCAGCCTGCGTGCAGCGGCTCATGCTCCTCGCCGAGGAACATGACCTGCAGGTCCCAGGCGGCACCGCCGAGGAGCTCGCCGACGACCACCACCAGCGGGTAGGCGAACGCTCCTGCCAACGCGGCACGCACCAGCCCGAAGGCGGCGAGGAGGAGGGGCGGGGCGACGAACAACAGGATCCGGTCGTCCATCCAGGTGGGGACATACCTCTGTGCGCCCCACTCCAGATGGCCCAGGTGCCAGATCCAGAACATCAGCAGCACGCCCAGGCCCACCAGGATCCGGTCCAGGTACCGTTGCACTCCCGCGAGGAGCTGTGCGGCCATCGATATTCCCCCTACCGGGCAGCTTGTGCGAGCAGCTCCTGCGCGTGCTCGATCCCCTTCGTCGATGAGGAGGCGCCGCCCATCATACGGGCGAGTTCCGCGGCGCGCTGGTCCTGGGTGAGTAGACGCACACCCGAAGTGGTCACTTGGCCGTCGGACTCCTTGGCCACCACGAAGTGGGCGTCGGCGAACGCGGCCACCTGGGCCAGGTGGGTCACGACGATCACCTGGCTGTGGCCGGCCAGTCGTTGCAGCCGCCGCCCGATCTCCAGACCGACGGCGCCGCCCACGCCCGCGTCCACCTCGTCGAAGACATAGGTGTGCTGCGCGCCGGCGTCTGCCAGCACGACTTCGAGCGCGAGCCTGACGCGCGACAGTTCGCCGCCGGAGGCCACCTTCCCCAGCGGCGCGGGCTCGGAGCCCGGGTTGGCGGTGAAGAGCAGTTCGATGCGGTCCGCGCCGTGCGGACCGATGGGCGCGTCCGTGACGGCGAAACGGAGTTCGGCATGCGGCATGGCCAGCGCTGCCAGCTCCCCCTTGACGCGTTCCGCGAGGTCGTCTGCCGCCCGGTGCCGGGCCGCCGAGATGGCCGCCGCATCCGCCGCGAGCGCGGCATCCAGTTCCACAACGCGGGCGCGCAGGGTGTCGATGCGCTCGTCGCTGCCGACCAGCTGGCCCAGCCTGGCCGCAGACGTCTGAGCCCAGCTGAGCACCTCGTCGACGGTGGTGCCGTACTTGCGGGTGAGGCCGGCCAGCGCGCCGCGCCGCTGCCCCACTGCTTCGAGGCGGAGCGGGTCCGCCACCAGGTCGTCCACGTAGCCGGCCACGTCCGCGGCGAGGTCTCCCGCCAGCATCGTGAGCTCAACAGCACGGCTCGCCAGCAAGGCGGCGGCCTCGTCGCGTTCAGCCAGGGCCGCGAGCGTCTTGCGTGCCTCCCCGGCGAGGCCGACGGCGCCGGGAGCATCGAAGTCGGTCTCCGAGCCGCTCAACGCCTCGTGCGCGGTGGCCGCGAGGCTGCGCAGGTCGTCCAGGTCCATGAGCTTGGCCTGCTCTGCGGCCAGCGCGTCATCCTCACCCGGTTGCGGATCCACGGCGCCGATCTCCTCCAGACCGAAGCGCAGCATGTCGGCCTCGCGGGCGCGGGCCATGGACTGCTCCTCGAGCTCCTGCAGTTCGGCGGCCGCCGCTTTCCGCTCCGCAAAATTGGCCCGGTAGCGGGCAAGCTCCCCGGGATTGGCGTGCGCGTCGAGCAGCTCGCGCTGGCGGTCCGGGCTGGACAGCCGGATCTGGCCGGACTGCCCGTGGATCGTGGCGATCTCACCGATGAGGTCCGCCAACGCGGAGATGGGGACACCCGCGCCTCCGAGCACCGCGCGGGAGCGGCCCTGAGCCGTCACCTGCCGCAGCGTGACCAGCTCGCCGTCCTCAGCGTCTCCGCCCAGGTCACGGACGCGCGCGGCCAGGTCTTCGGCCACTTCCCAGCGGCCCTCCACGACAGCCCGGTCCGCGCCGCGCCGCACGATCCCCGCGTCGCCGCGGCTACCCAGGAGGTGGCCGAGACCCGAGACGATCATGGTCTTGCCGGCACCCGTCTCGCCGGTCAGGGCGGTGAGGCCCGGCCCGAGTTCGAGTTCGGCCTCGTCCACCACTCCGAAGGCTGTCATCCGCAACGCGGTGAGCATCTATTTCTCCGTCTGCTTGCGCCACCCGTGGACGGGGAGCGCGAACTTCTTCACGAGTCTGGTGGTGAACGGCTGCTCGCCGAAGCGGGCCAGGCGCAGTTGGACGCCGAGCTGGGTGACTTCGACGGTCTCACCGTCGGCGACCTCGTGGCTCCTGCGCCCGTCGCACCACAGGATGCCGCACGCGGGGAGGTCCGGGGTGATGTTGAGCCGCACCTTCGACGAGGGGCTCAGCACCATGGGGCGGTTGAACAGCGCGTGGGCCGCGATGGGCACCACGAGCATTGCCTTCACGTCGGGCCAGACGACGGGCCCCCCTGCGGAGAAGCCGTAGGCGGTGGAGCCGGTGGGGGTGGCCACGAGCACCCCGTCGCAGCCCCAGCGCGAGAGCGGGCGGTCGTCGATGCTCACCAGGACGTTGAGCATGCGCTCGCGGGCCATCTTCTCCAGCGACACCTCGTTGACCGCCGAGGAAGTCCACGTGAGGTTGCCGTCACGGTCAGTGACCCGCACCTCCAGGGCGAGGCGCTCCTCCACCTGGTAGCGGCGCTCCTCGACGACGGTGGCCAGCTCGTGCAGATCCGACGGCTCGAGTTCGGCGAGGAAGCCCACATGACCGAGATTCACCCCGAGCAGGGGCACGCCCAGCGGCAGCGCCCACTCCGCGGCGCGCAGGATGGTGCCGTCGCCACCGAACACGACGGCCAGTTCCGCCATGCGGTTGTCCAGGGCCTGGAACTCGACGGTGGGTCCCACGCGGGCGGCGATCCGCTCGACGTCATCGTCGAAGACGAGGAAGCCGAAGCCCATCCTGTGGAGGTCCGCCATGAACGTGATGGCGTTGTCGAGGGCCTCCTCCCGGTCCGGGTGGACGAGGACGGCCACGGTTCGCTTGTTCACGCGCCCAGCCTACCGAGTCAGCCGGACGAAGTACTCCACGTTGCCCGAGGCCCCTGGCAGTTCACTGATGCCGCGCCACCGCTCGATCCATCCGAGGGATGCGGCGTCGGCGGCCACCGCGTCGACCGCCTCGGTACGCAGTGCCTCGTCCCGGACGACACCGCCGGAGCCGAGCCGCTCGCGGCCCACCTCGAACTGGGGCTTGACGAGAAGGAGCGCCTCGCCGTCTGCCGGCAGCACGCCGAGGAGGGGCTGGAGCAGGAGGCGCAGGGAGATGAAGGAGATGTCGCCGACGATCCTGTCGACGGGTTCACCGTCCAGATGGTTGAGGGTGAGGTCACGCAGGTTGAGACCCTCGTGGACGCGCACGCGGGGATCCGAGCGGAGCTCGGCGGCCAACTGGTCATGACCCACGTCGACGGCGTAGACCAGGTCTGCACCGCGCTCGAGGCAGACCTGGGTGAAGCCGCCGGTGGACGCTCCGGCGTCGAGCACCCTGCCGCGGACGGTGAAGCCCGACGGGTCGAGGGCCCCCAACAGCTTGTGGGCGGCGCGGGAGACCCAGCGCTCCGCGTCAGCTACGAGTTCATCCTCGGGGCCGACGCGCAGTGATGCCTTGGGCGCCGCGGTTCCGTTGACGCTCACACGTCCTTCGGTGATGAGCGCGGCCGCATGTGTTCGGGACCGCGCCAGGCCGCGCTCGACGAGGGCGACGTCGAGTCTCACCGTGCGACGCCGGGGATCCCCAGCTGCGTGAGGTTGGGGTCGTTGTTGAGCACCGCCTGGAGCACCGACTGCGCCTCGGTCAGCTTCGCCGTCTGCTCTTCGAGCGGCAGGTCGTCCAGCGACTCGAGGCCCGCCATCACCTCGCCCACCAACTCGAGCCGCCGAACCTCGGCGGGTGCGGCGCTCCGAGGCGTGGCAGCCTCGCTCACCTCAACAGGTCCAGCGAGTTGAGCACGTTGGAGATGTCCACGTCGAAGCGCCACCGCGCCTGCAGGCCCGCCCAGAGGGCATCGAGCTGCTCGTCACGAGTCACGGGCCGGGTGGACAGGTAGCCCACCCCGTCGGTGAAGTCGACCTCCTGGTAGCCACAGATGTAGCGCTGCCCCTGGAATTCGGCCTCCCGCTTGGGCTCGAGCAGCGCAGTGGCGTCGAAACCGATGTGGGTGGGGCGGAACGCCGGAGGCGCGACGTCGAGGTCTGCCTTGCCGTGGGCGCCGGTGAAGACGAACAACGAATCCATCCCGACGTTGTTGGCGCCCAGGATGTCCGTGTCGGTGCGGTCGCCCACGAAGATGGGGCGCGCCGCGCTGAGGCGGAGCACTGTTTCATCGAGCAGGGGGCGGAACGGCTTGCCGGCGATCTTCGGGTCGATCGCCACGCAATTGCGCACCACGCCCACCTGGGAACCCAGCCCGGGCACGATGCCGCGCTCGGATGGCCTGGTCAGATCAGGGTTGGTGGCGTACCAGACGGCGCCGCGCTGGATCGCCAGGGCGGCGTCCTCCAGACGGGTCCACTCCAGCGTCGGGTGATAACCCTGCACAACGGCCATCGGCTCGTCATCGATGGAGTCGACGACGGTGAACCCGGCGCCCGCGAGCTGCTGGACCAGGGCGTCCGTGCCCACTGCGAGGATCTTCGCGCCGGCCGGGAGATCAGCCACCAGCATGCGCAGGGTCGCCTGCGTGGAGTTCACGACATCGCCCTCGCTGGCGCGGATACCCAGTTCCTCGAGGTGGTCCGCGACAGCCGCGGGCGTACGCGCCGCGTTGTTGGTGACGAAGCCCACATGGGTGCCGCGGGAACGCAGTTCCTCAAGCGCCTCAGGAATGCCCTCGACCGCATAGGGGCCCAGGTAGATCACTCCGTCGAGGTCGAACAGGGCTGCGTCATAGTCAGCGGCAAGGGCCTTGATCATCGCTCGGTCTCCTCCGTCGTCGGCTCCCCCAGCGTATCGGTCACCGGCTCGTCAACTCCCCCGGGTAGGCCGTCGGTGTCGACGGTCACGTCCCCGGGGGTCGCATCCTCCGTCGTCACATCGGTGGAGTCGACAGACTCGGGATCGTCGCCCACAGCCGGTGCCTCCACCGCAACGAAGTCCTGTTCTTGCAGGTCGTCATCGTCCTCGGGCTGCGACTCCGCCTCACGGTCGTCCCCCGCTTCGACGACATCGAGCTCTTCGTCGTCTTCCGGGCCGTCTTCCTCATCGTCGTCGAGGTCGTCTTCCTCATCGTCGTCGAGGTCGTCTTCCCCATCGTCGTCGAGGTCGTCTTCCCCATCGTCGTCGAGGTCGTCGTCCTCATCGTCGTCGAGGTCGTCTTCCTCATCGTCGTCATCGTCGAGGTCATCCTCGAGGTCATTATCCTCGAGGTCGTCATCCTCGTCGTCCTCGTCGAGGTCATCCTCGTCGAGGTCGTCATCCTCGCGCCCGTCACTGTCGAGATCCTCTTCGGACTCGTCCTCGTCGTCCTCTTCCTCAGTGAAATCGGGCAGCGTGATGCCGTCGATCTCCGCGAGCCGCTCGGCGATGTCCAGGTCACCGGAACGGTCGAGTTCAGAGGCGGAAGTGAACCACTCGCGGGCAGCAGCGCTGTCACCGCTCTCCTCGAGGAGGTTGGCCAGCGCGTACTGCAGGCGCGCCTGGGCCTGGGGCGGGCCAACCTTGCGGGAGATGGCCGCCTTCAGGAGACGGAGGGCTTCGTCGCGCTGACCGAGGTCATCGCGGATCCCGGCCTCCACCAGGAGGCACTCGATGTGCAGGTTCACGTCCGGGTGCTTCGGGTTGAGTTCGTTGAGCACGTCGAGCGCTTCGTGGTGCCGCCCGAGCGCGCGCTCGCAGTCGGCGATCAGCGGGATCAGTTCATCGCCCCCGGACATCCGGCGGATGGCACGGAACTCGCGAAGTGCGACGGCGAATTCGCCGGCGGCATAGGCGGTCTCAGCGGCCGCTTCACGGACGATCGGAAGCCGGCCGGCACGACGCCTGGCTGCCTCCGCGTGACGGAAGGCAAGTGCAGGGTCGGTGTCGATGTACTGGCCAGCGGCCCAGATATGCGCGGCGACGGTCGCAGCAAGGTCCTTGGGGAGGCCTCTGAGCTCGGCCTTCACACCGGGATGCAGTTCCTTCTCGTCGTACTCGAGCGGGGTTGCGGGTTCATCCGCACGCGGCGCAGTGCCGGGGCGGTGGACGCGCTCTTCACGATCGTCACGGTCCCAGCGTCGATCATCATCGCGGCGAGGGCCGCGGTCGTCGCGGTCGGCCCAGGGACGGCGTTCGCCTTCGGAGCGGGGGCCTCGACGGTCGTCGCGGTCGCCCCAGGGACGGCGTTCACCCTCAGAGCGGGGGGGACGACGGTCGTCGTCGCGGCGCGGGCCGCGGCGGTCGTCCCGATCGCCCCAGGGACGGCGTTCACCCTCAGAGCGAGGGGGACGACGGTCATCGTCGCGGCGCGGGCCACGGCGGTCGTCCCGGTCGCCCCAGGGACGGCGTTCGCCTTCGGCGCGGGGGGGTCGACGGTCGTCATCGCGGCGCGGGCCACGGCGGTCGTCGCGGTCGCCCCAGGGACGGCGTTCACCTTCAGCACGAGGGGGACGACGGTCGTCCCGGTCGCCCCAGGTACGGCGTTCACCTTCAGCGCGGGGGGGTCGACGGTCGTCGTCGCGGCGCGGGCCACGGCGGTCATCCCGATCGCCCCACGGACGGCGTTCACCTTCAGCACGAGGGGGACGACGGTCATCGTCGCGGCGCGGGCCACGGCGGTCATCCCGGTCACCCCACGGACGGCGTTCACCCTCAGCGCGGGGAGGACGACGATCACCGTCACGGCGCGGGCCACGGCGGTCATCCCGGTCACCCCACGGACGGCGTTCACCCTCAGCGCGGGGAGGACGACGGTCGTCATCGCGGCGCGGGCCACGGCGGTCGTCCCGGTCACCCCACGGACGGCGTTCACCCTCAGCGCGAGGGGGACGACGGTCGTCATCGCGGCGCGGGCCACGGCGGTCATCCCGGTCACCCCACGGACGGCGTTCACCTTCAGCACGAGGGGGACGACGGTCGTCGTCGCGGCGCGGGCCACGGCGGTCGTCGCGGTCGCCCCAGGGACGGCGTTCACCCTCGGCGCGAGGGGGACGACGGTCGTCGTCGCGGCGCGGGCCACGGCGGTCGTCGCGGTCGCCCCAGGGACGGCGTTCACCCTCGGCACGAGGGGGACGACGGTCGTCGTCGCGGCGCGGGCCACGGCGGTCATCCCGATCGCCCCAGCTACGCGCTTCCCCACCCTGACGCGGGCCGCGACGTTCATCGTCGCGTCCGGTTCCGCGGGAGCCTCGCGGCGCACCGCCGCTCCGCGGAGCGCGACGTTCGTAGTTCTCGCCGTCTCCGCGGTTGCCCTGGCCTTCGTCCGGTGTGGAGTTGTCAGTCATAAGGACCATCATCCCAGCAGAGGGGCCCTACTCCCAACTTTTCGGGGCACTCCCTCCACAGCCCCCGCCTCGGTCGGCAGCTGGGGGCGCTGGGTGCCGGCCTGAGGGCGCTGCGAAAGGGTCTGTAAATGCAACAAACCCCCCGAACGAGGTTCGGGGGGTTTGCTATAAAGAAGTCCGGCGGCGTCCTAGTCTCCCACGAGGTCCCCCTCGCAGTACCATCGGCGC